>DWYI01000081.1 GCA_019118765.1 Candidatus Allofournierella merdavium
AGATGAACCTCCACGCCATGTTCCCCCAGCTGCAGGAGCTGCCTTTGCACAGCCCCAACGTCACCTTCCTCACCAGCCAGGAGCTGGAGGACCTGTACCCCGGCCTGACCCCCAAAGAGCGGGAGAACGCCTTTGTCCGGGAGCACGGCACCACCTTCCTGATGCAGATCGGCCGGGCCCTGCGCAGCGGCAAGCCCCACGACGGCCGCGCCCCCGACTACGACGACTGGGACCTGAACGGCGACCTGCTGTTCTGGAACGATCCGCTGGCGTGCAGCTACGAGCTGAGCAGCATGGGCATCCGGGTCAGCCCCGAGAGCCTGGACCGCCAGCTGACCGAGGCCGGCTGCGACGACCGCCGCGCCCTGCCCTTCCACAAGGCTTTGCTGGCCGGGGAGCTGCCCTGCACCATCGGCGGCGGCATCGGCCAGAGCCGGCTGTGCATGCTGCTTTTGGGCAGCGCCCACATCGGCGAGGTGCAGGCCTCCGTCTGGGACGCCGCCACCCGCGAAGCCTGCGAAAAAGCCGGCATCCACCTGCTGTAACAGGCCCTATAAGTATCCCGCCCGGTTGCACACGTCCGGGCGGGATTTTTCATACGCTTATTCTTCAGCCGGGCCGCCGGCAAAGAGGCCCGGGATGCCGCACAGGGCCGCCGCGCCCACCGCCGTAAAGACGATGCGGGACCACAAAGAGCTGCTGCCGCCCAGAAGCCAGCCCACAAAATCGAACTGGAACAGGCCCACGAGGCCCCAGTTGATGCCCCCGATGATCATCAGGCACAGGCATATCTTGTAAAAGGTCTGCATAAAAGACCCCCTTCCTGTCAGGCAGTATGCCCAGAGGGAAGGGGGTCTATGCATTTAGTTCTTGAGGGACTGCATGGGGGCGGGCAGCCGGCCGCCCCGGTTGATGAACACCGAGGGGTCGCCCTGGTTCACCGGCATGATGGGGCCATAGCCCAGCAGGCCGCCAAAGTCCAGCTTTTCGCCGGCCTTGCGGCCGATGGCGGGGATCACACGCACCGCGGTGGTCTTGGAGTTGACCATGCCGATGGCCGCCTCGTCGGCGATCAGGCCGCTGATGACCGAGGCGGGGGTGTCGCCGGGAATGATGACCATGTCGATGCCCACGCTGCACACGGCGGTCATGGCCTCCAGCTTCTCCATGCACAGGCTTCCCCGACGCACCGCCTGGATCATGCCCTCGTCCTCGCTCACCGGGATGAAGGCGCCGGACAGGCCGCCCACATGGTTGGAGGCCATCACGCCGCCCTTCTTCACCGCGTCGTTCAAAAGGGCCAGGGCCGCGGTGGTGCCGCACTGGCCGCAGCTCTCCAGGCCCATCTCCTCCAGGATGTTGGCCACGCTGTCGCCGATGGCCGGGGTGGGGGCCAGGCTCAGGTCCACGATGCCGAAGGGCACCCCCAGTTCTTTGGCGGCCAGGTTGCCCACCAGCTGCCCCATCCGGGTGATCTTGAAGGCGGTGCGCTTGATGAGTTCCGCCACCTGGTCCAGCGGGGCGTCCTTGGGCAGCTTTGCCAGCGCCGCCCGCACCGCGCCCGGGCCGGAGACCCCCACATGCACCACGCAGTCCGGCTCGCCCACGCCATGAAACGCCCCCGCCATGAAGGGATTGTCCTCCGGCGCGTTGCAGAACACCACCAGCTTGGCCGCGCCCATGCACTGGTTTTCAGCGGTGGCCTCGGCGGCGGCGCGCACCACCTGGCCCATCTTCTTCACCGCGTCCATGTTCAGGCCGGTCTTGGTGGAACCGATGTTTACGCTGCTGCAGACCAGGTCGGTCTCGGCCAGCGCCCGGGGGATGGCCTCGATCAGCCGTTCGTCCCCGGCGGAAAAGCCTTTGTGCACCAGCGCGCCGAAGCCGCCGATGAAGTTCACCCCCACCGTTTTGGCCGCTCTGTCCAGGGCTTTGGCGTAGTCCACCGGGTCGGCGTCGGGGGCACTGGCCAGCAGCATGGCGATGGGCGTCACGCTGATGCGCTTGTTGATGATGGGGATGCCGTAGTCGCTGCTGATCTTCTCCACCACCTCCACCAGCCGCGCCGCGCGGGTGGTGATCTTGTGGTAGATCTTTTCGCAGGCGCGCCCCGGGTCGGGGTCGGCGCAGTCCAGCAGGCTGATGCCCATGGTCACCGTGCGCACGTCCAGGTTCTCGCCGGTGATCATGTTGATGGTCTCCATGATGTCGCGGGTGTTGATCATGCTCATTGAAACCGCCCCCCGCTCAAATGTGATGCATCGCGTCGAACACTTCTTCGCGGGTCAGGTGCAGTTCCATCTTCATCTGGTCGGCCACCTCGCCCAGCCGCCGGCGCACCTCGTCCATGGGCTGCTCGCATTTTTCCAGATTGACCAGCATGATCATACAGAACATCTCCTGCATGATGCTCTGGGTCACGTCCTCGATGTTGATGTTCAGTTCGGCGCAGACCTGGCTCACCCGGGCGACCACGCCCACGGTATCCCGGCCTACCACGGTAATGACAGCTCTCATAACGCTTTCCTCCCTTTCCACCCCCCCGGCACGGAAAACCGCGCCGCACAGGTTAGGCTCATTATACCAGATTTTCCGCTCTTTTTGTTTACTTTGACGTGGTTTTTTTTTATAATTAGTAAAACCCACGCGTCACAATACAAAAAGGAACCGAGGTAGTGTATATGGAACGCTTGCTGCAACTGTTGGAAGAGAACGCCCGGCTGTCGGTGGAGGACCTGGCCGCCATGATGGACGCCACGCCCGAGGCCGTGGCCGCGAAGATGGACGAATACACCAAGAGCGGCGTGATCCGGGGCTACAAGGCCCTGGTGGACTGGGAAAAGCTGAACGCCGACCGGGTCAAGGCCGTCATCGAGTTGCGGGTGCGCCCCAAGAAGAGCCACGGGTTCGACGAGATCGCCTCGGCCATCGCCTGCTACGACGAGGTGGAGAGCGTGCTGCTGATGAGCGGCGCGTATGACCTGCAGCTGATCCTCACCGGCCGCAGCTTCCAGGAGATCGCCCTCTTCGTGGCCAAGCGCCTGGCCCCCATGGACGACGTGCTGTCCACCGCCACCCACTTCGTGCTGCGCACCTATAAAAAGGACGGCGTTCTCTATGTGGACGAGGAAAAGGACGAGAGGGAGTGGGCCACGCTGTGATGAACTACGATAGAGTGATCGCGCCTGCCGCGGCGGCCATGCGCCCCAGCGGCATCCGCAAGTTTTTCGATCTGGCCGCCGAGATGGAGGGCTGCATCAGCCTGGGCGTGGGCGAGCCGGACTTCAAGACCCCCTGGCGCATCCGGGACGCGGGCATCCGCAGCCTGGAGAAGGGCCGCACCAGCTACACCGCCAATGCCGGCCTGAAGGAGCTGCGGCTGGAGATCGCCGCCTACATGAAGCGGCGCTTCGGCCTGGACTACACAGACCCCCTGCACGAGATCCTGGTCACGGTGGGCGGCAGCGAGGCCATCGACATGGCCATCCGCAGCCTGGTGGCCCCCGGCGACGAGGTCATCATCCCCGAGCCCTGCTTTGTGTGCTACCAGCCCATCACCACCCTCACCGGCGGCGTGCCGGTGCCGGTGCCCCTGAAGGCGGAGAACGAGTTCCGCCTCACCGCCGAGGAACTGAAGGCCGCCATCACCCCCAAAACCAAGCTGCTGGTGCTGCCCTTCCCCTGCAACCCCACCGGCGCGGTGATGGAAAAGGAGCATCTGGAGGCCATCGCCCAGGCGCTGCGGGGCACCGACATCATGGTGCTGTCGGACGAGATCTACGCCGAACTGAACTACGGCACCGAGCGCCATGTGAGCATCGCCAGCCTGCCGGGCATGGCCGAGCGCACCATCGTGGTGAACGGCTTCTCCAAGGCCTACGCCATGACCGGCTGGCGGCTGGGCTTCGCCTGCGGCCCCGCGCCGGTGATGCAGGTGCTCACCAAGCTGCACCAGAACTGCATCATGTGCGCGCCCACCACCAGCCAGTACGCGGCGGTGGTGGCCCTGCGGGAGTGCGACGACGAGATCGAGCGGATGCGCCGGGAGTACGACGTGCGCCGGCGCCTCTTGGTCAAGCGGTTCAACGACATGGGCCTTGCCTGCTTTGAGCCCAAGGGCGCGTTCTATGTGTTCCCCAGCATCCAGTCCACCGGGCTTTCCAGCGCCGAATTCTGTGAAAAGCTGCTGTACAGCCAGAAGGTAGCGGTGGTGCCCGGCACCGCCTTCGGCGACTCGGGCGAGGGCTTCGTGCGGGTGAGTTACGCCTACTCGGTGAACCACCTCACCGAGGCCCTGGGCCGCATCGAGCGCTTTCTGGAGAAATTGAAGGCCCATGGATGAGCGCGTGTTCTTTGCCGCCGCGCCGGATTACTCCCCGGCCGCGGTGGAGGCGGCGGTGGAACAGCTGCTGGGGCAGCTGCCCGCCGCGGCCCTGCTGGCCCCGGGCAAAAAGGTGCTGTTAAAGCCCAACCTCCTCTCCGGCACCGCCCCGGAAAAGGCGGTCACCACCCACCCGGCGGTGGTGGCGGCGGTCATCCGCGCGGCAAAGCGCCGGGGGGTGGCCGCCTGCGACATCACCGTGGCCGACTCCCCCGGCGGGCCTCACGCCTCCGGCCTTGTGAAGGCGGCCTGGAAGGCCAGCGGCATCGCCGCCGTCTGCGCCTCGGAAGGGGTCAACCTCTACACCGGCACCGCCAGCGGCGAGGCGCCCAAAGCCCAGGGGGCAAAGCGCCGCTTCACCCTGCTGGAGCCGGTGCTGGCCGCGGACGTGATCGTGGACCTGCCCAAACTCAAGACCCACATGATGACCGGCCTCACAGCGGCCACCAAGAATTTGTTCGGCTGCATCCCCGGCCTGCAGAAGGCCGAGTGGCACATGCGCTGCCCCCAAAAGGATGCCTTCGGGGAGATGCTGGTGGACCTGCTGCTCACCGTCAAGCCCGCCTTCGCGGTGCTGGACGCGGTGGTGGCCCACGAGGGCAACGGCCCCAGCGGCGGCAGCCCCCGCCCCCTGGGCTTTCTCGCGGCGGCGCAGGACCCCCTCTCCATGGACCTGGCGATGTGCGCGGTGATCGGCGTGGAGCCGGAGCGGGTGCCCTATCTCGCCGCGGCCCAAAGAAGGGGCCTGTGCCCCGCGGCTTTCGACCCGGCCCTGGCGGCGGGGGAGACGGGCCTTTTCGCGCCCGCGGAAAACTTCCGCCTGCCGGACTCCTGGCGCAGGATGAATTTTTCCGACTCCGCCCCCCGGGCGGTGCGCTGGGCGGTGCCCACGGTGGAAAAGTGGGTGGCCCCCCGCCCCAAGATCGCCCCGGCGCGCTGCATCGGCTGCGGCCACTGCGCCGAGATCTGCCCCCAGCACACCATCGAGCTGAAGGACAAAAAGGCCCATATCAAGCCCCAAAACTGCATCCGCTGCTTTTGCTGCCACGAGGTCTGCCCGGTGCAGGCCATCGACACGAAGCGGTTTTTCCTCTTCAAAAAACTGTGAGGTGAACGCGCCATGAAACAGGTCACCGTGCTGGCCCCGGCCAAACTCAACCTTACGCTGGACGTCACCGGCCTTTTGCCCGGCGGCTATCACGCGCTGGACATGATCATGCAGGCCATCACCCTCCACGAGCGGGTGAGCCTGCGCAAAAGCCGGGACCTGATCCTGCGGCTGCCGGGCAGCCGGGTGCCCGCCAATGAAAAAAACACCGCCTGGAAGGCGGCGCTGGCCTTCTTCCACTACACCGGCCTCCTGGCGGGGGTGGAGATGGAGGTGCGCAAGGCCACCCCGGTGCGGGCGGGCATGGCGGGCGGCAGCGCCGACGCCGCCGCCGTGCTGGTGGGCCTCAACGCCCTCTACGACGCCCGCCTCTCCATGAGCGAACTGTGCGCCCTGGGGGCCGAACTGGGGGCGGATGTGCCCTTCGCCCTGTTGGGCGGCACCTGCCGGGTGCAGGGCAAGGGGGACCTTTTGCGCCCGCTGCCCCCCTGCCCGGACTGCCGCTTCGTGGTGGCGATGCCCAGCGTGGGGGTGAGCACCCCCGCCGCCTTCGCGGCCTACGACCGGATGGGCAGCACCGTCCACCCCGACGGCGCGGCCGCCGAGGCCGCGGTGCGCGCCGGCGATCTCTATGCCCTGTGCGGCGCCATGGGCAACGCCCTGGAGGAGTGCAGCGGCGCGGGGGAGACGCCCCGCATCAAGGAACTGCTGCGTCACAGCGGCGCGCTGGCGGCCCTGATGACCGGCAGCGGCGCGGCGGTGTTCGGCGTCTTTGACGATCCGGAGAGAGCGGAGGCGGCCCGGGCCGCCCTGGCAAAGGAGTACCGACAGGTGTATCTGGCCGCCCCCGACCATGGCGGCGCCCGGCTGGCGCCCGCGCCGAAACACCACGGCTGAATAAACCAACAAAAACACGTCTATACTTTTGGCAGATGTTTCCAAAAGAAAGGACGTGTTTTTTTGTTCGCTCGTTTTTCTTCCCTTCGCCGGCTCACCCTCAGCCGCCGGGCTGTGCTGGAGGTCAGCGCGGGACTGGGCCTTCTCCTCGCCGTGGTACTTACCTGCTGGATGTCCAGCTTCTGCGCCCTGGCGGACGAGGTGCGCCAGAATACCCTGCGGCTGCATGTGCAGGCCAATTCCGACTCCCAGGCCGACCAGGCGATGAAACTCACCGTGCGGGACGCCATCCTGGCCGAGGCCGCCGACCTGTTCGCCGATGCGTCCAGCGAGGCGGGCGCCCGCAGCATCGCCGAGGCCTCGCTGCCCCGGCTGCAGGCCTGCGCCGAGCGCACGCTGGAGCAGGCGGGCTGCGGGCTGCCGGTGCGGGTGTACCTCACCGAGATGTACTTTGACACAACGTATTACGAGGACTTCACCCTGCCCGCCGGCGTCTACGACGCGCTGCGGGTGGAGATCGGCGCCCACGCGGGCAAAAACTGGTTCTGCGTGCTCTACCCCGGCCTGTGCCTGCCCGCCGCCGGCGCGCCGGCGGTGTATCCCACCGAGGCCCAGCAGGAACTGGTGGAGTCGCCGGGGGTGGAGGTGCGTTTCGCCGCGCTGGAGTGGCTGGAGCATCTCACCGGCAAGGCGGGGGACTGAGACGCGCCGCCCGCACCCTTTCCGCGCCCCGGGCATACACTGGGGGCAAGGAGGGATGAACGTATGACACAGATCGATCAGGCCGGCGCCACCGCGGCGCCGCCCTATTTCGGCACGGTTTTGAAAAACGGCTCGTCCGGGCCGGACTCCGCCCAGGTGCAGACCTGGCTGAACGGGGTGCGCAGCCGCTGGGCCCAGATCCCCGCGGTGACGGTGGACGGCCAGTACGGCAGCGGCACCGCCAGTGCGGTGAAGGCATTTCAGAGCGCCGTCGGCCTCTCCGCCGACGGGATGACCGGCTCCTCCACCTGGAACGCCCTGGGGGCGGCCTACGCCTCCATCCACGGCGCGGGGGAGGTGTACTGCGGCGTCACCGCCCACTCGGGCGACAAGGGCGCGGTGGTCAAGAGCATGCAGCAAAAGCTCATCCGCATCCGGCAGGTGTACACCGCCATCGCTTCCATCAGCGCCGACGGCGCCTTCGGCAGCGCCAGCGCCGGCGCGCTCAAGCAGTTCCAGCGGCAGTTCGCCCTCACCATCGACGGCTCCTTCGGCAAGAACAGCTACGCTGCCCTGGCCAAGGTGTACAGTCAGGTGGTGGCGGGCAACCCGCCGGCGGTGCTGCCCAAGTACCCGGGCCTGCTGCAGCAGGGTTCCACCGGCGACTCGGTGCGCTGCGTGCAGAGCTATCTGTCGGCGCTGGGGGGCATTGTGCCCAAGGTGACCATCGACGGCCAGTATGGCCCCGCCACCACCGGGTCGGTGCGCTCCTTCCAGCGGCTGGCGCGCCTCACCGAGGACGGCAAGGTGGGCCCCGCCACCTGGAGCGCCCTGGTGATGGCCTTCAACGGCACGCTGTGAAGTGAAAAAAGAGAGGGGCCCCGCCGGTGCAAACCGGCGGGGCCCCTTGTGTGCATGCGGGTCAGAGATCGAACCCGTCGAAGGCTTCGCCCCGCGCCTCCCCGCCGCAGTTGCAGAAAGCCTCGTCCTGCCAGCTGCCCAGGGGGTCGCAGCGGAGCGCCTCGTCCAGCGCTGCTTCATATTCCCGGGCGAGGGCCCGCTCTTCGGGGCTGCCCGTCAGCATGGCCTCCTCCAGCAGGGCGGCCAGCGCCGCCGCCTCGCCCTGCTCCGTCAGGCGCCAGGCCAGCGTTTCGGGCCCCGCCTCCCCTTCGCTCAGCCCCCACCGCCCCGCGAGGGCAGCCAGGTTTTGCCGCAGCGTCATTGTACCGCCTCCTTCGGGTCTGTCTCGTAGAGCTGCACGTTGGAGCTGTTCTTGCCGGCGGGGCGCACGCCGGGCAGCTTGCCGCTGCGTACGCAGTGGTAGAAGGTGCGGCCCAGCGAGAGTTTCAGCCCCCGGTCCAGGGTGTCCCAGTCGTCGAACAGGCCCATCACGGTGAAGGGCTGCCCCGCCGGCCGGGCCGCCGCCCGCTTTTTCAGCGTTTCAAAGCGCTCCTCGAACACCCGGTCGCACAGCGGGAACTGTTTGACGCACTGGGCCAGCGGCAGCCCGTGCTCTTTGGCCAGCTTTTTTGCCAGCGCGTGCTCCTCGTCGGTGAGGGTCACAGAGACGATCACAGACACAAAAACACCTCCTGCGTCTTGCTCTGATGATTAGTGGAAACCAGACTTTTTCCTGATTATACACAAAAATCTGTGAAGTGTCAAGGCCCCGCCGGTTTTTGCCGGCGGGGCCTTTGCGTTTCAAGTTTATTCCTTCGGCCCGAGGCCCAGCGCGTCCATCTCGCCGCGCATGCCCTCGATGCACAGGCCGATCACCTCGGCCAGATCCATGCCCAGCATATCGCACCCCTGCTGGATCACCGCCCGGTCGATCTTGGCGGCGAAGCGCTTGTCCTTGAACTTCTTCTTCACGCTGGACACCTCCAGGTCGGACAGTCCGCCCGGCCGCATCCGGGCGGTGGCCCCCACCAGGCCGGTGAGCTCGTCCACCGTGAACAGGCTCTTTTCCATGTCGGTCAAGGGTTCCACGTCGGTGCAGAACTCCCACCCGTGGGACAGGATGGCCCGGATGGTCTCCTCGTCCACGCCGGCTTCGCGCAGGGGCTCGGCGGTGTGGTGCAGGTGCTCCTCGGGGAACTGCTCGTAGTCGTAGTCGTGCAGGTAGCCCACCGCTTTCCAGTATTCCTCGTCCGCGCCGAAGTGGCGGGCCATGGCGCCCATGGCGGCGCTCACGCCGAGGGCGTGTTCAAACAGGTGATCTTCGGTGGTGGTGCCCGCCAGCAGCCGGCGGGCGGTGTCCATGGTAAGTCCGGGCATGAATGACGACCTCTTTTCCGTTGGTTTTTCACCATTATAACGCGCAGGGCAAAGAATTGCCAGAGCACGGGGCGGAAAAATTCAGCTCGAAGTGGACAAGCCGCCCGTTTCTGCGTATGATACAAACATGAGACTTTTTTCGCGGGGAGGCAAGACCCATGCTGCAATTGGTTTTGGGGCCGTCGGGCAGCGGCAAATCGGGGTATCTGCTGGGGCGCATCCGGGAGCGGGCCCTGGCCGGGCAGCGCAGCCTGCTGCTGGTGCCGGAGCAGTTCACCTCCAGCACCGAGGGCCGCATCTACGCCCTTTTGGGGGACGAATACTCCGGCCGGGTGGAGAGTTACAGCTTCACCAGCCTTTCGGAAAAGCTGCTGAACGTCTACGGCGGCGCGGCGGTGCGCACCCTCACCGACGCGGGCCGGGCGGTGCTGGTGCGCCGGGCGCTGGAATCCATGGGCGACGCGGTGCACTATTACAGCCGCCACCGGCGCAGCACCGCCTTCTGCGAAAAGTGCGCCGAGACGCTGGACGAACTGAAGAGCGCCGGCGTGAGCGCCGCCCAGCTGGAGCAGCTGGCGGCGGGGGCCGGGCCCTCGGGGGAAAAGCTGCGGGAGCTGGCGGGGGTCTACGCCGCCTACCAGGCCCTGCTGGAGGGGGCGGCCATGGACCCGGCGGACCGGGTGGCCACCGCCGCCGCGCGCCTTTCGCCGGAATTTTTTGCGGACACCGCCGTGTTCATCGACGAGTTCGACACCTTCAACGCCCCCAAGCGGCAGCTGCTGGAGCGCATTTTGTGCTGCGCGCCGGCGGTGACGGTGGCCCTGTGCGCCGACGGCCTGGAGGACGCCGAGGGGGGGCTGGGCCTCTTCAGCGGGGCCAAGAAGATGGCCGGCGCGCTGCGGCAGATGGCCCGCAAGAACGGGGTGGCGGTGGCTTCGCCGGTGCTGCTGACGGAGGATATGCGCCACAAAAACGCCCCGGACCTGGCCCGGCTGGCCGCGCTGCTGGCGGGCAGCACGCCTGAAGCCGGCGGGGCCGACCCGGCACAGCTCACCCTGCTGCGGGCGGAGGACCGCCAGACCGAGGCGAAGCTGGCGGCGGGGGCCGTGGCAAAGCTGGCCCGGGCGGGGGTGCCCTACGGCAGGATGGCGGTCATCTGCCGGGACGCCTCCCAGTACCTCGCCGCCGTGCGCTACGAGTTCCGGCTGGCGGGCATCCCCCTTTTCTTTGACGAGCCGGCCAGCGCCGAGCACGCCGCGCCCCTGCGGCTGGTGAAGGCGCTGCTGAGCCTTTTGCGCCGGGGCGTCTCCACCGAGACGGTGCTGGCCGCGGCCAAGACCGGGCTCACCAGCCTCTCCGAGGCCGAGCTCTGCGCGCTGGAAAACTACGCCTACACCTGGCAGCTGTCCGCCGCCCAGTGGCAGCAGCCCTTCACCCTCTCGCCCGCGGGCTTCGGGGGGGAGATGCGCCCCGAGGACGCCGCCCAGCTGGCGCTGGCGGAGGCCGCCCGGGCAAAACTGGTGCCGGTGCTGGCGAACTTCGCCGCCGCAGGGCGCAAAAAGCCCGCCGCCGCCCTGTGCGAGAGCCTGTACCGCACCATGCTGGCCCTGGGCGCGGAGGAAAAACTCACCGCCGCCGCCGGCCGGCTGAAGGAGGAGGAGGGCATCCCCGCCGCCGAGGAGGCGGTGCGGGTGTGGAACCTGGCCTGCGACCTGCTGGACCAGATGGCCCTGCTGCTGGGGCAGGAGACGCTGCCCGCCGGCGAGTACGGCGAACTGTTCGACCTGCTGGCCCGCACCACCGACCTGGGGCACATCCCCCAGAGCCTGAACGCGGTGATCTTCACCACCGCCGGCCGGATGCGGCTGGACGAACCGGACTACTGCTTTGTGCTGGGCCTGGCGGAAGGGGAGTTCCCCGCCGCCCCCGGCGACCGGGGCCTGCTCACCCACGCCGAGCGGGACGCCCTCATCCGGCAGGGGGTGGAGATGCCCGACTGCTTTGAAAACCGCATGGTGCGCGAGCAGGTGTGCTTCTACAAGGCCCTCACCGCCGCTGCCAAGGGGGTGTGGATGAGCTGGGCCGCCGGCCCGGCTGGCCTGCCCATGACCAGCGCCCTGGCGGGGGCGCAGGCCTGCCTCGCCCCCGCCGCCCCGGCGCTGGAAACGGCGGACCTCGCCGCCACCCCCGCCGCCGCGCTGGACCTGCTGGGCGCCGGCTGGGACGCCGCCAGCCCCTCCACCGCCGCTCTCTACGAGGCGGTGGAGGGCAGCGAGGCGGGCAAGACGGCCCTGGAGCCGGTGCGCCGGGCGGCGCTGGCCGAGCCCTTCGCCGTGCGGGACACCGCCGCCATGCACCGCCTTCTGGGGGACCGGCTGCGCCTGTCGCCCAGCCGGATGGAGCGGTATTATTCCTGCCCCTTCTCCTATTTCCTCGAATATGTGCTGGGGGCGCGCCCCCGCAAGCAGGCGGCCCTCACCGCCGACCAGACGGGCACCCTGGTGCACTACATCCTGGAACAGGCCCTGCAGCGGGCGGGGGATGGCTTTGTGGACCTCTCGGAAACGGAACTGGCGGATCTCGCCGCCGCCGTGGCCCGGGAGTATGTGGCCGCCAACATGCCCGGCGCCGGGGCCCGGTTTGAATACCTCATCCGCCGGCTGCAGAAAAGCGCCGCGGCCCTGCTGGCCTTCATCCAGGCCGAGCAGCGCCAGGGGGCCTTCCGCCCGGTGGCCTTCGAGCTGGGCATCGGCGACGGGCCGGACCAGGTGCCGCCGGTGGTGCTCACCACAAAGACCGGCGAGACGGTGCGGATGGTGGGCAAGATCGACCGGGTGGATGCCTGCTGCCAAGGGGGCAGGACCTGGCTGCGGGTGGTGGACTACAAGACCGGCAGCAAGGAGTTCCTTTTGGAGGACGTGCGCCGGGGCCTCAACTGTCAGATGCTGGTGTACCTGTTCACGCTGGTGCGAAAGGCCGGCGATAAATTCAAAGACCCCGCCCCGGCGGGGGTGCTCTACCTGATGGCCGACCCGGCCCCCACCCGCGCCGACCGGGCCACCGCCGCCGAAGGCCTGGACTACAAGGTGGAGGGCGTGGTGGTCGGCGAGCCGGAGGTGCTCGCCGCCATGGACAGCGCCGCCACCGGCCTGTATGTGCCGGTGCGCTTTGACAAGGCGGGCCAGCCCCGCCTGAGCGAGGCCCTCACCTCGGTGGAGGAGCTGGCGAAGCTGGAGAGCGACCTGGACGGCCTGGTGGTGCAGATGGCGGAAGAACTCTACGCCGGCAGGATCGACGCCGCGCCGCTGGCCGAGGGCCGCAAAAAGGAGACCCACTGCCGCTTTTGCGACTACCGCAACGTCTGCCGCCGGCAGGAATGAGAGGGGGAGGAACCATGCAGTTCACCAAAGAACAGCAGGCCGCCATCGACCACGAGGGCTCGGCCCTGCTGGTGAGCGCCGCCGCGGGCAGCGGCAAGACCGCCGTGCTGGTGGAGCGGGCGGTGCGCCTGCTCACCCGGGAAAAGGACCCGGTGCCCGCCGACCGGCTGCTCATCGTCACCTTCACCCGGGCGGCGGCGGCCAGTCTGCGGGCCAAGCTGGCCGCCCGGCTGGCGGACGAGCAGCTGAAGCACCCGGAGCGCACCTTCCTGCGCCGGCAGCGCATGCTGCTGCAGCGGGCCAGCATCGGCACCATCGACTCCTTCTGCCTGCAGCTGGTGCAGACCCACTTCGGCAAACTGGACATCCCGCCGGACTTTACCACCGCCGAGGGGCCCCAGCTGGCCCGGCTGCGGGCCGGGGCGCTGGCCGACGCGCTGGAACACGCCTACGCCGACCCGGACTTCTGCGCCTTTGCCGACCTGTACGGCAAGGGCCGCAGCGACAAACAGGCCGCCCGGGTGCTGGAACAGCTCTACGACTTCCTCTCCAGCATGCCCTTCCCGGAGAGAAGCCTGCAGGCGCTGGCCGACGCCTGGGCCCAGGACCGCCCCCTGGATCTCACCGACTGGGGCAAAGCCCTGCGGGCGGAGGGGCTGCGGGGGGCCCGGTGCGCCCTGGGCCTGGCCCGGGAGAACCTGGCCGAGGCCACCCTGGACGGCCAGCTGGACAACTACCTGCCCGCCCTTCAGTGCGACGTGCAGGCCGCGCAGGCGGTGGAGGCCGCCGTGGCCGCCGCCCCCTGGAACGACATTCTGGCCACCTTCCGGCAGCTGCCCTACCAGCCCCTCAAGGCGGTGCGGGGCTACAAGGGCTGCCGCATCGAGCGCATCAAGGCCCGGCGGGAACTGGTGAAAAAGATCCTGGCCCGCCTGCAGGAGACGGTGTTCGTCTGCACCGAGGAGGAGTTCGCCGCCGACCGGGCCGCCGCCGCGCCGCTGGTGGCCGCCCTGGCCCGGGCCGAGGGGGATTTCATCGCCCGCTTCTGGCAGGCCAAGGCAGAGGAAAAGACCCTGGAGTTCAGCGACGTGGAGCACCTTGCCCTGCGCCTTCTGCAAACGCCCGAGGGCGGCCGCACCGAACTGGCCGACCAGCTGTGGCGGGAGTACGCGGCGGTGATGGTGGACGAGTACCAGGACACCAACGCCCTGCAGGACGCCCTCTACGCCGCCCTGGCCGCCCCCGGCGGGGAGGACCTCTTCTTTGTGGGCGATCTGAAACAGAGCATCTACCGCTTCCGCCAGGCGGACCCGGAGGTCTTCCGGGACAAGTTGGCCCGCTACGCCCCCTACGGCCGGCCCGGGCCCCAGAAGGTCTTTCTGGACGCCAACTTCCGCAGCGCGCCGGGGGTGATCGACGGGGTGAACGCCCTCTTCGAGGCGCTGATGAGCGACGAGGTGGGCGGCGTGGACTACGGCCCCGGCGAAAAGCTGGTGCCGGGCCTGGGGGACCTGGCGGCCTACGGCGGCTACGCCGGCGGGTGCGAGGCGCACATCGTGGAGGGGGACGGGGGCACCGCCGCCGAGGCGGCCTTCATCGCCCGGCGCATCCGGGAACTGACCGACGCCGCCTCCTCCTTCACCGTGCGGGACGGCGCGGGCGGCCGGCGCCCCGCCGCCTTTGAGGATTTCTGCATCCTCACCCGCAGCCGCACGAGCTTCGACGTCTACGCCGACGCGCTGGAGGCGGCGGGCATCCCGGTGTATGTGGACCGGGCGGAAAACCTGCTGGACGCGCCGGAGGTGCGGCCGGTGGCGAGCCTTGTGCGGGTGCTGGATAACCCCGCCCAGGACGTGCACCTGGCGGCGGTGATGCTGGGCCTCGGGGGCTTTGAGGCGGACGATCTGGTGCGGCTGCGCACCCTGCGGCCCGCCGGCAGCTTCTACGGCGCGGTGAGCGCCGCCGCCGAGCCGAAGACCGCCGCCTTCATGGCCTGGCTGCGCACCCTGCGCCGGCTGGCCCAGACCCTGCCGGTGGACCGGCTGATGGAGGAGATCTTCCTGCGCACCGGCTGCCTTGCCGCCGCCGGGGCCATGGGGGAGGGCGAGGCCCGCCGGCAGAACCTGCGGCGTTTCGCCGCCTTCGCCGCCGACTGCGGCAAAAACGGCCTGTCCGGCGTGGTGCGGGCCATGGACGCGGCCCTGGCCGAGGGCGGCGTGCCCGGCCCCGAGCAGGGCCAGAGCCGCCCGGGGTGCGTGTCCATCATGACGGTGCACCGCTCCAAGGGGCTGGAGTTCCCGGTGGTCATCGCCGCCGGGCTGGACCGCCCCTTCAACCGGGAGGACCTGATCGCCCCGGTGGTGCTGCACCCCCGGCTGGGGCTGGGGCTCACCCTGCGGGCCGGTTCGGGAGGCGCCTACGCCACCGCCCCCCTGCGGGCGGTGCAGGCCGCCCAGACGGCGGACGCCGTCAGCGAGGAGATGCGGGTGCTCTATGTGGCCGCCACCCGGGCCAGGGACCGGCTGCTGCTCACCATGGCGCTGAAGAACCCGGCAAAGGCCCTGGAGCGGCTGGCGGCCCAGCTCACCCTGGGCGGCCGGCGGCCCGCCTACCTTTTGCAACACTGCGCCAGCCGGGCCGACTGGGTGCTGCTGGCCCTGCTCACCCACCCGGCGGCCGGGGCGCTGCGGGGGCTGGTGAACGCGCCGGTGCCGGTGCGCCCCCGCCCCCTGGCCGACACAATGACCGTCGCCTTCCAGCAGCCGGAGGAGACGCAGCCCGCGCCCCCCGCCGCCGCCGGCCTGCCCGCCGCCGCGCCGGACGCGGACCTGGCCGCCGCGCTGGCCGCCCGCCTTGCCTGGCGGGACCCCCGGGCGGCGCTGCAAACGGTGCCCGCCAAGGTCAGCGTCACGGCGCTGGCCCACACCGGCGAGGAACTGGCCCCCGCCCGGCCGGCCTTCATGTACAAAGAGGGCCTCACCGGCGCGGAGCAGGGCAGCGCCCTCCACGCCTTTTTGCAGCACGCGGACCTGGCCGCCGCGGCCCGCGACCCCGAGGGGGAGGGCCGCCGCCAGCTGGAGGCAAAGCTGCTGACGCCCGAACAGCTGGCCTGCCTGCCCTTTGAGCAGCTGCGCCGCTTTTTTGAAAGCGACGCCTTCGCCCGGCTGCAAAGCGCCGGGGCGGTGCTGCGGGAGTACGCCTTCATCACCGCCCTTCCCGCCGGGCAGGTCTCGCCCGCCGCCGGGGGGACCGGCGCCCGGGTGCTGGTGCAGGGCGTGGCCGACGTGGTGCTGGAATTTGACGACCACCTGGAGATCCTGGACTACAAGACCGACCGGGGCAAGAGCGCCGAAGAGCTGGCGGCGGCCTACGCCGCCCAGCTGCGGATGTACGCGGCGGCCATCGGGCGGCGGTTTTCAAAGCCGGTGACGAGGCTCACCCTTTACAGCTTCCGGCTGGGGCGGGAGATCGATGTGCCCGTCGCCTGATTTTTTTCAAAAACCGCTTGACACCGCGCCCGGCGCGTGGTAAGCTATTCGGGTAAAGAAAGCAGCTGACGGTTTGCCGCCGCGCTCACCTTGAGGCCCTCCGGGCCCGGGTCAACACGCTCCGCGCTCCTTGGGGGGCGCTGCGTCTTGTGTGTTCGCGCGGCTGCCGGAAATCGGCGGCCGCGTTCATTTTTCCGGGCAAATGAGATGGGGGTGTATCCAAATCGCTACCAACGGCAAAAAAGAGATCGAGATCAACGAGGCCATTCGTGACAGGGAAGTCCGCCTGATCGGCGCGGACGGCAGCCAGCTGGGCGTCATGTCCGGCCGGGAGGCGCTGCGCCTGGCCCAGGAGCAGGACCTTGACCTGGTGAAGATCGCGCCGCAGGCACAGCCGCCTGTGTGCAAGATCCTGGACTACGGCAAATACCGCTTCGAGCAGCAAAAGCGCGAAAAGGAAGCCAAAAAGAACCAGAAGACCATCGAGATCAAGGAGATCCGGCTGTCCCTGAACATCGACACCAACGACTTCAACACCAAGGTCAACCAGGCCGAGAAGTTTTTGAAGGCCGGCCACAAGATCAAGGTCTCCATCCGGTTCCGCGGCCGCGAGATGGCCCACACCAACCTGGGCCTCGAGGTGGAAAAGCGCTTTGCCGATTCCCTGCCCGACGCGCAGGTCGACAAGGCTCCCAAACTGGAGGGGCGCAGCATGCAGATGTTCATGAGCCCCAAGCCCGGCGCCCAGCAGAAGTAACACAAAATCTTAGGAGGAACGAACAATGCCTAAAATCAAAACCCATTCCGGTGCGAAAAAGCGCTTCAAGCTCACCAAGACCGGCAAAGTGAAACGCGGCCACGCCTACCGCAGCCATCTGCTCAACGGCCACGGCAAGACCACCAAGATCAAGCGCGGCTACCGCAAGAACGCCTACGCCGACAAGACCAACGCGGCCGCTGTCAAGGCCATGCTGCCCTACGCCTGAGGTCTTTAAAAGGCAAGGACTCTGAAATCCGACAAGTGACTGTGTAAAGGAGATAGAACAATGGCTCGTATCAAAGGCGCGATGATGACTCGCAAACGCAGAAAGAAGACCCTCAAGCTGGCCAAGGGTTTTTATGGCAGCAAATCCAAGCATTTCAAGATGGCCAAACAGCAGGTCATGAAGAGCGGCAACTACGCCTTCGTCGGTCGCAAGCTGAAGAAGCGCCAGTTCCGCAACCTGTGGATCACCCGCATCAACAACGCCGTGCGGCCCCTGGGCATGAACTACTCCAGCTTCATGAACGGCCTGAAGAAGGCCGGCGTCGAGCTGAACCGCAAGATGCTCAGCGAGATGGCCATCCACGATCAGGCCGGCTTCGCCGCCCTGGTGGAGACCGCCAAGAAGGCGCTGTAAATAAAAAACGAGCAACGCCCGCGCGCACGCACGGGCGTCGCTTTGTATTGACAGCAAAAGGCCCCGCGCCGGAAAAAGCCTTCGGCGCGGCGGGCCTTGCTTTGAGAGGTGCGATGTGGCCCAGCGCATTACCAGCCGTGAAAACGACAAAATAAAATATGCCTGCAAGCTGGCCCGGTCGGCGGCTTTCCGCGGGGGCGAACACGCCTTCTTCGCGGAGGGCTTAAAACTCTGCGCCGATCTGGCCGCCGCCTGCCCCTTAAAGGTAATATTTTATACCGCGGCGGCCCTGGAAAAGACCCCCGCCCTGGCCCAAATGGGGCAGGAGAGATGCCTGGTGGAGGAGCATGTGGCCGAAAAGCTGGCGGAGGGCGCCTCCCACCAGGGGGTGTTCGGCGTCTTTGAGCGCCCCGCCGCCCGCTTCGAGGACCTGCCGGTGCCCGGCCGCCTGCTGGCGCTGGAGCGGGTGCAGGACCCCGGCAACGTGGGGGCGCTGCTGCGCAGCGCCGCCGCCTTCGGCTTCCAGGGGGTGCTGCTCTCGCCCGGCTGCGCCGACCCCTTCGGCCCCAAGGCCCTGCGTGCCTCCATGGGCGCCGCGGCGCGCCTTTCGGTGGTGGCGGTGCCCCATCTGCCCGACGCGCTGGCCGCGCTGCGGCAACGGGGGGTGACGGCGCTGGCCGCCGCCCTCTACAACAGCCGCCCGCTGGACCAGGTGCCCGCCGCATTGCCCGGCGGGGTGTGCCTGGTGATCGGCAGCGAGGGCCAGGGCCTGAGCGAGGCGGCGGTGGCCGCCTGCGACGCGGCGGTGCGCATCCCCATCAGCGACAAGGTGGAGAGCCTCAACGCCGGCGTGGCGGGCAGCGTGCTGCTGTGGCACTTCCGGGGGGCGGGCCGATGACCGACACCTGTTACTGGCTGTGGCTTTCCTATGTGCTGGGGCCCGGCGCGCCCCACTGCCGCCGCCTGCTGGATATCTACGGCGACGCCCGCCAGGTGTTCGACGCGGTGGGCAGAGAGGACCTCTCCGGTCTGCTCACCCCGGCCCAGCGGGGCCGCCTTTCCACCGACCCCGCCGTCTTCGCGCCCATGGAAGCCCGCTGCGTGCGGATGGGCGCCCAGGTGCTCACCCTGGCCGACGCCGATTACCCCGGGCGCCTTAAGGACATCGAAGACGCGCCCCCGGCGCTCTTCGTCACCGGCGAGGTTTCGGCGCTGAATGCCGAACACACCGTGGGCATGATCGGTTCCCGCCGGCCCAGCGCCTACGGGATGGAGGCCGCCGCCGGCATCGGCAGCGAGCTGGCCGGGGCGGGGGTGTGCCTTGTGAGCGGCCTGGCCGACGGGCTGGACAGCGAGGCCCACAAGGCCGCCGTGGCCGCCGGCGCGCCCACCATCGGGGTGCTGGGCACCCCCATCGACCAGACCTACCCCGCCGCCAACCGCCGCCTGCGGGCCCGAATGGAGGAGGTGGGCGCGGTCATCAGCGAGTTCTTCCCGGGCGAGGTGGCCCAGCGCAGCAACTTTTTGCTGCGCAACCGCCTCATCGCGGCCCTCAGCGACGCCCTCTGCGTGGTGGAGGCCCGGGAAAAGAGCGGCACCATGAACACCGTGGGCCATGCCCGGCGCTACGGCCGGCCGGTGTACGCGGTGCCGGGGGGCATCTTCAGCCAGGTGTGCGCCGGCACCAACCGCCTGCTGGCGGAGGGCCAGGCCCGCATGGTCACCGGCGGCGGCACGCTGCTGGCGGCCCTGGGCCTGGCGGCAGGCGGCGCAAAGCCCGCCGCCCCCGAAACAAAGGCCGCGCCCCTCTCGGCGGCGGCGCGGGCCATGCTGCCCCACCTCACCCAGACGCCCCGCCCGCTGGAGGCGCTGTCCGCCGAGGCGAAGCTGGACGCAGGCAGCGCCCTGGCCGCCCTGATGGAGCTGGAAGTGGCGGGCGAGGCCGTGAGCAGCGCCGGCGGGCAGTTCCGCCGCAAATGAAACCGTTAAGGAGTATTCTATGTCGAAACTGGTCATTGTGGAGTCGCCCGCAAAGGCGAAAACCATTGGAAAATATCTGGGCGACGGCTACGAAGTCACCGCCAGCATGGGCCACATCCGCGATCTGCCCGCCAGCCAGCTGGGCATCGACGTGGAGCACGGCTATGCGCCCCAGTACATCAACATCAAGGGCAAGGAAAAGCTCATCAAGGAACTGAAGGCCGAGGCCAAGAAGGCCGACCAGGTCTATCTCGCCACCGACCCGGACCGGGAGGGCGAGGCGATCAGCTGGCATCTGGCCTATCTGTTGGGCCTGCCGGTGGACGCGCCCAACCGGGTCACCTTCGGGGAGATCACCAGGAAGGGCGTGTCCGAGGGCATGGCCCATCCCCGGGCCATCGACATGGACCTGTTCAACGCCCAGCAGGCCCGCCGTGTGCTGGACCGGCTGGTGGGCTACAAACTCAGCCCTTTTCTGTGGCGCAAGGTGCGCCGGGGCCTGTCCGCCGGGCGGGTGCAGAGCGTGGCCGTGCGGCTGATCGTGGACCGGGAGAAGGAGATCGAGGCTTTCCAGCCCCAGGAGTACTGGAACATCGACGCCACCCTCTCTGCCGGGCACAAGAAGTTCACCGCCCGGCTGTACGGCAGCGCTGCCGGCAAAAAGCTGGAGATCCCCACCGGGGAAAAGGCCGACGCGGTGGTGAAGGCGCTGGAGGGCAAGGACTACACGGTGACCAAACTCACCCGTGGCAGCCGCAAAAAGACCCCCGCGCCCCCTTTCATCACCTCCACGCTGCAGCAGGAGGCCAGCCGCCGGCTGGGCTTCACCGCCACCCGCACCATGCGGGCGGCCCAGACGCTGTACGAAGGCGTGGACATCGCCGGCCGGGGCACCCTGGGCCTCATCACCTACATGCGTACCGACAGCCTGCGGGTGTCGGACGAGGCGGTGGCCGGCGCGCGGGAGTACATCGGCGGGCAGTACGGCGAAAAGTACGTCTACACCGGCAAGCGCACCTACAAGAGCCGCAGCGCCACCGCCGCCCAGGACGCCCACGAGGCCATCCGGCCCAGCGTGCCCTCTCTCACCCCCGACGAGGCGGAGAAGAGCATCTCCGGCGACATCGCCAAGCTCTATCGCCTGATCTGGAGCCGGTTCATCGCCAGCCAGATGAGCGACTGCGAGCAGGACACCGTCTCCGCCCAGATCACCGCCGGCGACTACCAGTTCCGGGCGTCGGGCTTTGTGGTCACCTTCGACGGCTTCACCGCCCTCTACGAGGAGGCCACCGACGAGAAGGAGAAGAAGGAGACCGCCCTGCCCCCCCTGGAGGAGGGCCAGACCCTGAAACTCTGCGAGCTGAAGCCCGAGCAGAAGTTCACCCAGCCCCCCGCCCGCTACACCGAGGCGACGCTGATCCGGGCGCTGGAGGAGAACGGCATCGGCCGCCCCTCCACCTACGCGCCCATCATCACCACCATCGTGGACCGGGGCTATGTGGAGCGGGAGCAGAAAAAGCTCAAGCCCACCGTGCTGGGCCGCACCATCAACGAGCTGATGATGACCGAGTTCGCCCCCATCGTGGACGTGGCCTTCTCCGCCGACATGGAGAAAAAGCTGGACCAGGTGGAGAGCGGCAAGGCCGACTGGCACGACATCATCGACGACTTCTACAAGCCCTTCGCGGCGTCCTTGGAAAAGGCCGAGAAGGACATGGAGGGCAAAAAGATCAAGGTGCCCGACGAGGAGACCGACGAGATCTGCGAAAAGTGCGGCCGCAAAATGGTCATCAAGACCGGCCGCTACGGCAAGTTCCTGGCCTGCCCGGGCTTCCCCGAGTGCACCAACACCCGGCGGCTGGTAAAGGATACCGGCGGCCGCTGCCCCAAGTGCGGCGGGCGGATGCTGCTGCGCCGCAGCGCCAAGGGCCGGGTGTACTACGGGTGTGAGAACTACCCCAAGTGCGAGTTCATGACCTGGGATGAGCCGGTGCCCCAGACCTGCGAAAAGTGCGGCGCCACCCTGTTCAAAAAGGGCAGCCGCCTCTACTGCGCGAAAGAGGGCTGCGGGTTCGAGACCCAGGTGACCAAATGAGCGGGGTGCGCGTGCTGGGCGCGGGCCTGGCCGGCTGCGAGGCCGCCCTGTGGCTGGCGGACAAGGGCGTTCCGGTGGAGCTGGTGGAGCAAAAGCCCGCCCGCAAAAGCCCCGCCCACAAAAGCGAAAACTTCGCGGAACTGGTCTGTTCCAACAGTTTGAAGGCCGACCGGCCGGACTCCGCCTCCGGCCTGCTCAAGGCCGAGATGGACCTCTTGGGCAGCCACCTGCTGCCGGTGGCCCGCAGGGTGCGGGTGGCGGCGGGCGGCGCCCTGGCCGTGGACCGGGACGCCTTCAGCGCCGGGGTCACCGCCCTGGTGGAGAGCCAGCCGAACATCACGGTGGTGCGCAAGGAGGCCGTCTGCCTGGACGAGAGCCTGCCCACCCTGGTAGCCACCGGCCCCCTCACCGACGGGCCGCTGGCCGATGCCATCGCCGAAGTCACCGGGGGCGACGAGCTTTCCTTCTACGACGCGGCGGCCCCCATCGTCACCGCCGAGAGCCTTGATATGAGCCGCATCTTCGCCGCCAGCCGCTACGGCCGGGGGGACGCGGACTACCTCAACTGCCCCTTTAATAAAGAGGAGTACGAGGCCTTCCACGCCGCGCTGGTGAGCGCCCAGCGGGCCGAGCTCCACGCGTTCGACGGCGATCTCACCGTCTACGAGGGATGCATGCCCATCGAGGTGATGGCGTCCCGCGGGGCGGACACCATGCGCTTCGGGCCGCTGCGCCCGGTGGGCCTGGTGGACCCCGCCACCGGCCACCGCCCCTGGGCCAACGTCCAGCTGCGGCGGGAGAACGAGGCGGGCACCCTCTACAACATCGTGGGCTTTCAGACCAACCTCAAGTTCGGCGAGCAAAGAAGGGTGTTCTCCATGATCCCCGGCCTCGCCAATGCGGAGTTTGCCCGCTACGGGGTGATGCACCGCAACACCTTTTTGAACAGCCCCCGGCTGCTCACCGCGGCCCTGCGCCTCAAAGGCCACGAGAACCTGTGGTTCGCCGGCCAGATCACCGGCTTCGAGGGCTACATGGAGTCCGCCGCCTGCGGCCTGCTGGCCGCCCGCAGCCTCTGGGCCGCTCTGAACGGGCGGGAGTACGCCATGCCCCCGGCAAACACCATGCTGGGCCAGCTGACCCGCTACATCACCACCGAAAACAAAAACTTTCAGCCCATGGGCGCCAACATGGGCCTGCTGCCGCCGCTGGAAGAACACATCCGGGATAAGCGCGCCCGTTACGCCGCCCTCTCGGAGAGGGCGCAGGAGGCCATGGCCCGCTGGGCGAAGGAGACGGAATAACGTACCATTGAACAAAGAAAGGGTGCAACTGCCATGAAGATCATTCTGGACGCCATGGGCGGCGACAACGCCCCCGCCGCGATCTTAAAGGGCGCCGCCGCGGCCACCGCCGACTGGCCCGACGTGGAGATCCTGGCCGTGGGCGACGCGGAGAAGATCGCCGCCTGCGTGAAGGAAAACGGCATCGAGATGAAGAACATCGAGATCGTGAACGCCACCGAGACCATCGAGATGTGCGACGAGCCGGCCAAGGCCGTGCGCGCGAAGAAGGATTCCAGCATGGTGGTGGGCCTGCGGATGCTGGCGGAGGGAAAGGGCGACGCCTTTGTGTCCGCCGGTTCCACCGGCGCGCTGCATGTGGGCGCCAGCCTCATCGTGCGCACGGTGAAGGGGGTCAAGCGCCCGGCGCTGGCCACCGTCATCCCCGGCAAAACGCCCTTTCTGCTGTTGGACTGCGGCGCGAATGTGGAATGCCGCGCCGCCATGCTGGAGGCCTTCGGCGTGATGGGCAGCGTCTACATGCAAAAGGTCATGGGACTGGAAAAGCCCCGGGTGGCGCTGGTGAACAACGGCGCCGAGGAATCCAAGGGCACCCCCACCTATGTGGAGGCCCACCAGCTGCTGAAGAACAACAAGGCCATTCATTTTGTAGGCAACATCGAGCCCCGGGACATCCCCGCCGGCAACGCGGACGTGGTGGTGGCCGACGGCTTCACCGGCAACGTGGTCTTAAAACTCACCGAGGGCCTGGCCAAATTCTTCAGCGCGAAGCTGAAGGCCATGTTCAAGAAAAACGCGGGCACCATGCTGGGCTACCTGCTGCTCAAGGGCGGCGTGGCCGAGTTCAAAAAGAGCATGGACGCCGACGAATACGGCGGCGCGCCCCTCTTGGGCACCCGCCGCCCGGTCATCAAGGCCCACGGCTCCTCCAATGCCCGGGCCATCCGCAACGCCATCCGCCAGGCAAAACTCTGCGTGGAGAGCGACCTGTGCGGCGTGATGGCCGAAAGCCTTGCTGCCGTGGCCGAACAGGAAACCGCCCACTGACCTTTTACGGGAGGCATTGCAGATGCATCAACTGGAGACCGTCATCGGTCACACCTTCAAGGACCCGTCCCTCTTGGAGACCGCCCTCACCCACACCAGCTACGCCAACGAGGCCAAGGGCCATGTGAAGCACAACGAGCGGCTGGAATTCTTGGGCGACAGCGTGCTCTCCATCGTGGTGGCGGACTACCTCTTCCACCACTGGAAAGACCGGCCGGAGGGCGAACTCACCAAAGCCCGGGCCAGCCTGGTGTGCGAGAGCGCCCTGTTCCAATTCGCCCAGGAGATCGACCTGGGGCGCTATCTGCGCCTGGGCCGGGGCGAGGAGATGGGCGGCGGGCGCACAAGGCCCAGCGTGGTGTCCGACGCCTTCGAGGCCCTCATCGCCGCCTTGTATCTGGACGGCGGCATGGAGACGGCCCGGGCCTTCATCCTGCCCTTCATCACCGAAGGCAAGACCGCCGAAGCCGACTACAAGACCCAGCTGCAGGAGGTCATCCAGCAGAACCCCGAGGAGCGGCTGCGCTACGAGCTGGAGGGGGAGAGCGGCCCCGATCACGACAAACACTTCAAAATGGCGGTGTACCTCAATTCCAACCTGATCGGCCAGGGCGAGGGCCACAGCAAAAAGGCTGCCGAACAGGCCGCCGCCCGGCAGGCCCTCAAACTGATGGGTCTGGTGAAATAACGCTTTGGGAGCAACGCAATGGTACTGAAAGAACTGGAGATACAGGGATTCAAAAGCTTCCCCGACCGCACCCGCGTCAAATTCGACAAGGGCATCACCGCCGTGGTGGGGCCCAACGGGTCGGGCAAGAGCAACATCTCCGACGCCATCCGCTGGGTGCTGGGCGAGACCAGTTCCAAGCAGCTGCGGGGCGCGGGCAAGATGGAGGACGTCATCTTCGGCGGCACCCAGCTGCGCAGCGCCATGGGCTACGCCATGGTCAACCTCACGCTGGACAACGCCGACCGCCGGCTGGAGGTGGACGCCGACGAGGTGGTCATCGGGCGCAAATACTACCGCTCGGGCGAGAGCGAATATTCCATCAACGGCCAGAACGTGCGCTTAAAGGACGTGTACGAACTGTTTCTGGACACCGGCCTCGGCCGGGACGGCTACTCCATCATCGGCCAGGGCCGCATCGCCGAGATCGTGGGCGCCAAGAGCGCCGAGCGCCGGGAGATCTTTGAGGAGGCCAGCGGCATCGCCAAATACCGCTACCGCAAAAACGAGGCCGAGCGCCGCCTGGCCGGCGCGGAGGACAACCTCACCCGCCTGCGGGACATCCTGGGCGAACTGGAGAGCCGGGTGGGCCCCCTGGAACGGGAGAGCAAAAAGGCTGTCCAGTTTTTAGAGCTGAGCGAAAAGCGCAAGGAGCTGGAGGTCACCCTCTGGGTGGACGGGGTGCGCCGCGCCAAGGACACGGTGCGCGCCCAGCAGCGCCAGTACGAGACCGCCCAGGCGGACTACGACTCCCTCACCGCCGAGATCGAGGCCATCGACGCCGAGACCGAGCAGCTGCAGGGGGAGATGCAGCGGCTGATGGTGGAGGTGGAGCGGTGCAACGCCGCCATCCGCTCCATCACCGAGGAGCAGGCGGGCAGCGACAGCCGCCTGGCCGTGCTGCAAAACGACATCGACCACAACAACGCCAGCATCGCCTCCTTCCAAGAGGAGATCGAGGCCGCCGGCGCGGGGCGGGAGGGCATCGCCGCCGAGATCACCGCCCACCGGCAGGCCATGGAAGAACTGGAACGCAGAATGGCCGAACTGGAGGCCGAGGCCGCCCGCCGCGAGGAGCAGCTGCAGGCCATCCAGGCGGAGAACGCCGCCACCGGCGAGCGCCGGGGCGCGGTGACCGGCCTGCTGGCCCAGCTCACCGCCCGCCAGACCGACGCCAAGGTGCGGGCGGCCGGCGCCGCCAGCAGCGCGGCGGCCGCCGCCGAACGGCTGGAGGCCATCGCCGCCGAGCGGCAGAAAAACGACGAGGCGCTGCAAAACCTCAAGACCGAGCAGGCGGACACCGCGGCCTACCTGGCCACGGTGAACGACACCCTGGCCCGGCTGGAAAACGTGCAAAGCGGCCTCAAAATGAAGCTGTCCAGCCGCCAAAAGCAGCTGGACGAGGCGGACGCCGCCGAACAGCAGATCACCCGCCAGCGGGAGGCCGCGGTGCAGCGGCTGCAGGTGCTGGGGGATCTGGAACGCAGCATGGACGGCTACCAGCAGAGCGTCAAAACGGTGATGCGCGCGGCGCAAAACCGCCGCCTGCGGGGCATTTTGGGCACGGTGAGCGGCATCCTCACGGTGCAGCACGGCTACGAACTGGCCATCGAAACGGCCCTGGGCTACGCGCTGCAGAACATCGTGGTGGACGGGGAAAGCGCCGCCAAGGCCGCCATCGCCTTTTTGCGGGACGAGAAGGCCGGCCGCGCTACCTTCCTGCCCCTGGACACCGTCAAGGGCACCCGGCTGGACGCTTCCCGCCTCTCCGGCAGCGCCCGGGTGGCGGCCGACCTGGTGCAGTGCGATCAAAAATACGACCAGATCGTAGCCAATCTTTTGGGCCGCATCATCGTGGTGGACGAGATCAACGAGGCCTCCCGGGTGGCCCGCAGCCTGGACTGGCGCAACCGGGTGGTCACGGTGGACGGCCAGGTCATCAACGCCGGCGGCTCCTTCACCGGCGGTTCCACCAGCCGGTCGGCGGGGCTGTTCAGCCGCCGTCAGGAGATGGAGGAACTGAAAAAGAAGGTGGCGCAGCTGGAACAAAAGCAGGACGCCGCCGCCGAGGCCACCGACAAGTGGAAGGCGGAGGTGGACGCGCTGAACGCCCAGCTCACCGCCGCCGCCAGCGAGGGGATCACCGCCGGGGGCGACAAGATCCGCGCCGAGGCCGAAGCCCGCCGCATCGAGGCGGCCCTCAGCCAGACGCAGGCCGCCGCCGAACTCTCCGCCGCCGAGGCGGACAGCCTCGCCGCCCAGAAGGCGCGGGACGAGGCGGAGGCCCGGGCAGCTGCCGCCGAGCAGGAAAAGCTGGCCGGCGAGATCGCGGCCCTGGAAAAGGAACTGGCCGAACTGGCGGGCAGCGACGACAGCTTTCTGGCCACCCGGGCCCGCCTGTCGGACGAACTATCCGCCGTGCGGATGCAGCGGCTGGAGGCCGGCAAGGACAAGGACCTCCACGCCGCCGCCATCGATACCCTCACCAGCCGCTCGGGCGAGAGCGAGGAGCGCCGCCTGGCCCTGGAGGCCAACATCGCCCGCCTCCAGGCCCTGAACCACGAGAACGCCGAAAAGATGGCCGCGGTGCGCCTGCAAAAGGAGGAGGCCGCCGGCCGCATCGAGGAGCAGGAGGCGAAGATCGCCGCCGCCAGCGCCCGCCGCATGGAAAAGGAGGGCGAGGCGAACCAAAAGGCACTGAAGGTGCGCGCCATCACCGACCAGCGGGAGAAGATGAGTCAGGAGATGGCCCGCCTGGCCGAGCGCAAGGCCGCCGCCGAGGTGGAGTATGACCAGACCATCTCGAAACTCTGGGAGGAGTACCAGCTCACCCTCACCGACGCCCAGAGCCTGTGCGTGGAGTTCGACAACGCGGCCGACCTGCGCCGCCAGGTGGGCGAGGTGCGGGGCAAAATACGGGCCTTGGGCAACGTGAACGTGGCCGCCATCGAGGAGTACAAAGAGGTGAGCGGCCGCTACGAGACCCTGCGGGATCAGGTGCGGGACGTGGAGAAGAGCAAGGCCGAGCTCACGCGGATGATCGGCGAGCTCTCCAGCGAGATGAAGGCCATCTTCTCCGAGAGTTTTGAGCGCATCAACGGCCACTTCGGCCGCATCTTCAACGCCCTGTTCGGGGGCGGGTCCGCCAGCCTCTCGCTGGCCGACCCGGAAAACGTGCTGGAGAGCGGCATCGACATCCAGGTGGCCCCCCCGGGCAAGGTCATCAAGAACCTGTCCGCCCTCTCGGGCGGCGAGCAGGCGCTGGTGGCCATCAGCATCTACTTTGCCATCCTGGCGGTGAACCCCGCCCCCTTCTGCATCCTGGACGAGATCGAGGCCGCGCTGGACGACGTGAACGTGGTGCGCTACGCCCAGTACCTGCGCCGCATCTGCGACGCCACCCAGTTCATCGTCATCACCCACCGGCGGGGCACCATGGAGGCCGCGGACGTGCTCTACGGCGTCACCATGCAGGAGGACGGCGTGTCCAAACTGCTGCGCCTGGACCTGGACGAGGTGGACGCGTCGCTGGTGTCCTGACAAAAACGGCACAAACGCGCCGGCGTTTTGCAACATTCGCCGCCTTTGCGCCGTATATACTTACAGTACGCCCCGCCCCCGGCGGGAACACCCTGAAACGAGGAAACGCACCATGGGATTATTCAGCCGCAGAGAAAAACTGGACGAGGGCCTTGCCAAGACCCGCAAGGGCTTTTTCGCCGGCATTCTGGAGATGATGAACGCCGGCAGCATCGACGACTCCTTTTATGACGACCTGGAGGACCAGCTCATCCTGGCGGACGCCGGCGCCGACGAGGCGAGCCGGCTGGTGACCGCGCTGCGCCAGCGGGTGCGGGCCGAGCACATCAAGACCGCCGCCGACGCGCTGGCCGCCCTCAAGGCCATCATCGTGGAGGAACTGAAGGCGGACGGCCCGATGGACCTCTCCGGCCACCCGGCGGTGATCATGGTCATCGGGGTGAACGGGGTGGGCAAGACCACCAGCATCGCCAAGCTGGCCCGCCTGTACAAGGCCCAGGGCAAGAGCGTGCTGCTGGCCGCCGGCGACACCTTCCGCGCCGCCGCCGCCGAGCAGCTGGGCATCTGGGCCGACCGGGTGGGCGTGCCCATGGTGCGCCACGGCGAGGGGGCCGACCCCGCCGCCGTGGTGTTCGATGCGGTGCAGTCCGCCGCCGCCAAAGAGGTGGACATCGTCATCTGCGACACCGCCGGCCGTCTGCACACCAAGCACAACCTGATGGCGGAGCTTTCCAAGGTGCGCCGCAGCGTGGAAAAGGCCTGCCCCGCCGCCAGCGTGGAGACCCTCCTGGTGCTGGACGCTATCACCGGCCAGAACGCCATCAGCCAGGCGGCGCAGTTCATCGAGGCCGCCGGGGCCAGCGGCATCATCCTCACCAAGCTGGACGGCACCGCCAAGGGCGGCTCGGTGATCAGCGTCAAGCAGAAGCTGGGCCTGCCGGTGCGCTTTGTGGGCGTGGGCGAGGGCATGGACGACCTGATGGAATTTTCCGCCGAGGACTTCACCGAGGCCCTCTTCGCGGAGCACTGAAAAAGGAGAACAAACTATGCTGATCTGCGCCGCCACCGGCAACGCCGGCAAACTCAAGGAGATCCGCCGCATCCTGGAGGCCCAGGGCCACACGGTCAAGAGCCAGAAGGAGTTGGGTATCACCCTGGAGCCGGAGGAGACCGGCACCACCTTCGCCGAAAACGCCCTCATCAAGGCACGGGCCATCTGCGAGGCCGCCGGCCTGCCCACCCTGGCCGACGACTCCGGCCTTGCGGTGGACGCGCTGGACGGCGCGCCGGGGGTGTATTCCGCCCGCTACTGCGGCCGCCACGGCGACGATGAGGCCAACAACGATAAACTCCTGGCCGCCCTCTCCGGGGTAGAGGAGGGCAGCCGGGGGGCGAAGTTCGTCAGCGCGGTGTGCTTTTATCTGCCCGGCGGCCGCCAGCTGACGGTGCTGGGCGAGTGCCCCGGCCGGGTGGGCTTTGTGCGCGCCGGCACAAACGGCTTCGGCTACGACCCGCTGTTCATCCCCGACGAGGTGGGCCTGCCTGGGGGCGGCAAGGCCCCCAACGCCGAGGGCCGCAGCTACGCCCAGCTGGAAGACTGGGAGAAGGACGCCATCAGCCACCGGGGCGTGGCCATGGCAAAACTGGACAAGGAACTGCCCGCTTTCCTGGCGGCGGGGGAGGGCGCGGGCGCGCCCATCACCGCCATCGACGAAAGCCTGGGCTTTGAGCAGGACTATAAGCGGGACGGCGACCGCGTCACCCGCACCCTGCGCTGAAAACAGATACAACGGAGGAAGTTTTACATGCTCACAAGCAAACAGCGCGCCGCGCTGCGCAAGGCCGCCAACGGCCTGGACCCGGTGTTCCAGGTGGGCAAGGGCGAGATCGACGAGGCCCTCATCAAGTCCACCGCCGACTGCCTGGCCGCCCGGGAACTCATCAAGATGCGGGTGCTGGAGACCAGCGTCTACTCGGCAAAGGAGGCCTCCGCCCTGCTGGCCGAACAGACCGGCGCCGAGGTGGTGCAGGTCATCGGCTCCAAATTCGTGCTCTTTCTCAAAAAGAAGAAGGAGAGCCGCTTCGAGGACATTTTGAAGTAACGGAGGAAGGTGCGCGCCATGGAGGCCGAGACACACAGCCCGCGGCCGGGCGGTGAAAAAGTGCTGCTCTTCGGCGGCACCTTCGACCCGCCCCACAACGGCCACGTCCATTTCCTCAAAAGCGCCATCCGGGCGGCGCAGCCCGACCGGGTGGTGGTGATGCCCGCCTGCATCCCGCCCCACAAGGCGGCCAGCGCCACCCCGGCGGCGCTGCGCCTTGCCATGTGCGAATGCTTTCGCCCCCTGTTCCCGGCGCTGGAGGTCAGCGACTGGGAGATACGCCAGGGCGGCAAAAGCTACACCATCGACACGGTGAAGATGCTGGAAGAAAAATACCCCGGCGCGTCGGTGTACCTGTGCGTGGGCAGCGACATGCTCACCACCTTCACCGAGTGGCGGAACTGGCAGGAACTGCTGCGGCGCACCACGCTGGTGGCCCAGAGCCGGGAAGAAGGGGACATGCCGGCCCTGCGCGCCGCCGCCCGGGCTCTCGAGGCCGAGGGCGGCCGGGTGCTCTTCACCGACACCCCCGCTCTGCCCCTGGCCTCCACCGACCTGCGGGCCCACCGGCGGGATCTGTCCCTGGTGCCCGGGGCGGCCCGGCGGGTGATCGAAGAAAACCATCTCTATGAAAGGTGAGAACAGATGAACTGTGAACAGGCCGAGGCCATGGTGAAAAAGGCCCTCTCCAAAAAGCGCTTCACCCACACCGTCAACGTGCGGGACGCGGCGGTGGCCATGGCGCGGCAGTACGGTGCGGACGAACAAAAGGCGGCGCTGGCCGCCCTGCTCCACGACGCGGCCAAAGAACTGCCCAAAGAGGAATTATTGCAGATTCTGCGGGAAAATGCTATAATAGCCGGTGACGCTGAAAACAGCCCGCCGCCGGTGTGGCATGGCGTGGCCGCGTCCATCCTGGCACAGACCCGCTGGGGTGTGGAGGATAAAGAAGTGCTGGACGCCATCCGGTATCACACCACCGGCCGGCCCGGCATGACAAAGCTTGACAAGATCATCTTTTTGAGCGACATGATCAGCGCCGAGCGCAGCTATCCGGAAGTGGAGGAGCTGCGCCGGCTTGCCCGGCAGGACCTGGACACGGCGGTGACCGTGGCCCTGCGTTATAACGTGGAGTGGATGGAAGCTTGCGGCAAAACCATCGACCCGCTGAGCCGGCAGGCTCTGGACGACCTGGAAAAGCGCGCCCGGCCCGCCGAATAACGGAGGTTTGCCCCTTGAACGAATCCAATCAGCATCGCAAACTTAACACTTCTTCCGCCGCCCACAGCGGCGCCTCGTCCGCCCGCGGCACTTCCGGAACCGGCAGCGCGTCCGGCTCCGGGCGCAAGATCAACCGCAGCGGCGCCTCCGCCGGCACTTCCGCCGGCGCTTCCCGCACCGTCTACCACGCCCCCGGCTCCGCCGCGTCCGGCACATCCGGCCGCGCCGCCGCCCCGCGGTCTGTCTCCGGCAGTTCCGGGCACACCGCCGCCTCGCGGCCTGCGTCCGGTTATGCCGCCTCGCGGCCTGCCTCCGGCACGTCCGGCCGCACCGCCGCTTCCCGGTCTGCCGCCCGGCCCGCCGCCGGCGGGTCCTCCGCCCATGCCCCGGCGCCCCGCGCCCGCAAAAAGAAAAAGGGCGGCGCGCTGAAGGCGGTGCTGATCACCCTGTGCTGCGTGTTCGGGGCCCTGGCGCTGGGCCTGTTCGGCCTGTATCAGTGGGTGGTGCACTCCATCAGCCCCGAGGGCGGCAACCCCACCATCAACGAGATCATCAACACCCCCACCGAGTACAAGGAGGATGTGGTGAACGTGCTGGTGTGCGGCATCGACTACGAGGAGGGCCGCGCCTACACGGGCGACGGCTCCAACGACGGCATGACCGATATGATCATGTACGTCAACTTCGACGTGGCCAACCACAAGATCAACATGCTCCAGATCCCCCGGGACACCTACCCAGGCGAGAAGTACAAGCACGGCAACACCGGCAAGATCAACGCCGTGGCCCTGCACAACGACGGCATCGGCAGCCTGATGGAACTGATCTACGAGCAGTACAAGCTGCCGGTGGACTACTACGTCACCATTGATATGCAGAGCCTCAAGGAGATCGTGGACCTGTTCGGCGGCATCGAGGTGTACATCCCCAAGGACATCTCCTTCAAGGGCAGCACCCTGGAGCAGGGCTACCGCAACCTGAACGGCGAGGCCGCCGAGTTCTTCGTGCGCAACCGCAACTACGCCCAGTCGGACATCGCCCGGCTGGATATGCAGCGCTATTTCTACCAGGGCCTCTTTGCCCGCATCCGCACCGCCACCGTGTGGGACCTGGCCAAACTTGCCCCGGTGGCCCTCAAGTATGTGGAGACCAACATCCCCATGGACCAGCTCATCAGCATGGGCGTGAGCTTTTTGCAGGTGGACAGCGCCAACATCATGATGTGCAAACTGCCCACCTACTCTGCCGCCCAGCGCTATAACGACCAGTCTCATCTGATCTGCGATGTGGCCAAGACCACCGATCTGCTGAACCAGTACTTCCGCACCTACGGCGGGCCGGTGTATGAGTTGGATGTGCCCACCCTGGCCACCGTGGGCGAGTCCACCGACCCCAACGTGCAGTACATGGGCCAGCTGGACACCGAGGCGGAGACCGCCCAGACCGGCGGCTGACCGCCGCCCACAACAGCCGGGAAAGGCCGGCGAAAGGAGAACCTGAATGGAAAGTTTGCAGCTTGCCACCGCCATTGCCCGGGTGCTGGACAAAAAGAAAGCCTCCGACGTGAAGGTGCTCAAGGTGCGGGATCTCACCGTGCTGGCGGACTACTTCGTCATCGCCACCGGCACCTCCTCCACCCATGTGAAGAGCCTGGCCGAGGAAGTGGAGTTCCAGCTGGGCGAGCAGGGCGTCAAGCCCCTGCGCACCGAGGGCTACGACTCGAAGAACTGGATCCTGCTGGATTATGGCGAAGTGATCGTGCATGTGTTCTACCCCGAGGCCCGCAGCTTCTACGACCTGGAGCACCTGTGGGCGGACGCCGAGCCGGTGGACATGAAGTTTGAAGAGGAAGCCGACGGGCAGTGAACCGGCGGCGGGGCGATAAGCCCCGCGCCGCTTGAATCTTGAATCTAATTGCTGGAGTTGATGTCAGGTGAAATACGATTTCAAGGCCGTTGAGAGCAAGTGGCAGAAGATCTGGGCGGATGAAAAGACCTTCTCCGTCAAGATCGACCACTCGAAGCCCAAATTCTACGCCCTGGTGGAGTTCCCCTATCCCAGCGGACAGGGCCTGCATGTGGGCCATCCCCGCAGCTACACCGCGCTGGATATCGTGGCCCGCAAAAAGCGCCTGCTGGGCTACAACGTGCTCTACCCTATGGGCTGGGACGCCTTCGGCCTGCCCACCGAGAACTTCGCCATGAAGAACCACATCCACCCGGAGGTGGTCACCAAAAACAATGTGGCCCGCTTCAAGAGCCAGCTGCAGGCCCTGGGCCTCTCCTTCGACTGGGACCGGGAGATCAACACCACCGACCCGGAGTACTACCGGTGGACCCAGTGGATCTTTTTGCAGATGTACAAGCACGGCCTGGCCTATAAGAAGGAAATGAACGTGAACTGGTGCACCAGCTGCAAGGTGGTGCTGGCCAACGAGGAAGTGGTCAACGGCTGCTGCGAGCGCTGCGGCGGCGAGGTGGTGCACAAGGTCAAGAGCCAGTGGATGCTCAAGATCACCGCCTACGCCGACCGGCTGATCGACGACCTGGACGGGCTGGACTACATCGACCGGGTGGTCACCCAGCAGAAGAACTGGATCGGCCGCAGCCACGGCGCGGAAGTCACCTTCAAGACCACCACCGGCGAAGATCTGGTGGTCTACACCACCCGGCCGGACACCCTCTTCGGCGCTACTTACATGGTGCTGGCCCCCGAGCACGCCCTGGTGAAGCAGTGGCTGGAAAACGGCACCATCACCAACGCCGACGCCGTGCGCGCCTACCAGGCCGAGGCCGCCCGCAAGAGCGACTTTGAGCGCACCGAGCTGGCCAAGGACAAGACCGGCGTGCAGCTGGAGGGCGTGAAGGGCGTCAACCCGGTGAACGATACCCAGATCCCCATCTTCATCTCCGACTATGTGCTGGCCACCTACGGCACCGGCGCCATCATGGCGGTGCCCGCCCACGACACCCGCGACTACGACTTCGCCAAGGCCTTCGGCCTGCCCATCATCGAAGTGGTGGCCGGCGGCGACGTGGAAAAAGAAGCCTTCACCGACTGCGCCACCGGCACCATGGTCAACAGCGGCTTCCTCAACGGCATGAGCGTGGAACAGGCCAAGAAAGCCATCACCAAATGGCTGGAGGACAACGGCAAGGGCCACGTCAAGGTGAACTTCAAGCTGCGGGACTGGGTGTTCAGCCGCCAGCGCTACTGGGGCGAGCCCATCCCCATGGTGAACTGCCCCCACTGCGGCTGGCAGCCCCTGCCCGAGAGCGAGCTGCCCCTGCGCCTGCCCGAGATCACCGACTTTGAGCCCGGCCCCGAGGGCGAGAGCCCCCTGGCCCGCCACACCGAGTGGGTGAACACCACCTGCCCCAAATGCGGCGGCCCCGCCAAGCGGGAGACCGACACCATGCCCCAGTGGGCCGGTTCCAGCTGGTACTTCCTGCGCTACATGGACCCCCACTGCGACACCGCGCCGGTGGGCAAGGAGGCCGTGGAGTACTGGAGCCCGGTGGATTGGTACAACGGCGGCATGGAGCACACCACCCTGCACCTTTTGTACAGCCGGTTCTGGCACAAATTCCTCTATGACATCGGCGTGGTGCCCACCAGCGAGCCCTACAAAAAGCGCACCAGCCACGGCATGATCCTGGGCGAGAACGGCGAGAAGATGTCCAAGAGCCGCGGCAACGTCATCAACCCCGACGACGTGGTGAACGAGTACGGCGCCGACACCCTGCGCCTCTATGAGATGTTCATCGGCGACTTCGAGAAGGCCGCCCCCTGGTCCACCCAGTCCATCAAGGGCTGCAGGCGCTTTCTGGAGCGGGTGTGGGGCCTGGCGGACCAGATCGTGCCCGGCGAGGGCTACCGCCCCGCGCTGGAGAGCGAGATGCACCGCACCATCAAAAAGGTGGGCGAGGACATCGAGGTGCTCAAGCACAACACCGCCATCGCGGCGATGATGACCCTGGTGAACGACCTCTACGCCGCCGGCGGCGCCACGAAGGACGAGTTTGCCACCCTGCTGGTGCTGCTTAACCCCTTCGCCCCCCACATCACCGAGGAGCTGTGGCAGCGCTGCGGCTTCGAGGGGCAGATCGCCCACACCACCTGGCCGGTGTACGACGAGGCCAAGTGCACCGAGAGCACCGTGGAGGTGCTGGTGCAGCTGAACGGCAAGCCCAAGGTGCGGCTGCAGCTGGCCGCCGGCCTGGACGCCGCCGCCACCCTGGCCGCCGCCAAGGCCGACCCGGAGGTGGCCGCCCTGCTGGAGGGCAAGACCCTGGTGAAGGAGATCGCCGTGCCCGGCAAGCTGGTCAACCTGGTGGTGAAAGGTTAAAACTTTGTGAACAATTGTGAAAGCCTCTCTTGTGGGCATTTTTGCAGTTGACAGAATCTCTTGGGGCATAGTATAATTGGTATGTTGGGTACTTTGCTTTTAAAGACCCGGCAAAACTCCTGCCTCAGGTCCAAGGGAGGGAAGTAAGATGTCGGAAGTTCGTGTCAAGGACGGCGAATCGCTGGAAAGCGCGCTGCGCCGTTTTAAGCGCTCCACCGCGCGCAGCGGCGTGTTGGCGGAAGTTCGCAAGCGCGAGGCGTATGAGAAGCCCTCTGTGCGCCGCAAGAAGAAGTCCGAAGCCGCCCGCAAGCGCAAGTACAAGTAAGCTGCGGCGCCGGTCATCCGGCAAAAAACGCGCCATGCGTCCGGGCGGGCCCAGAAGGGCCCGCCCGTTTTCGCTTTTCAGACTAAGAAGGAGGGCGTCGGCCCATGCTCATCACACCGGAATATCTCTTTGCCAGCGTCAGCGGCATCACCCCGGCCTTTTTGAAGGCAAAGGGCATCGCCGCCCTGGTGCTGGATGTGGACGACACCCTCACCGCCCACGGCAGTCAGGAACTGGCCGCCGAGGTGAAGGACTGGCTGGAGCAGCTGCGCGCCGCCGGGGTGCAGCTGATGATCGTGAGCAACAACACAAAGGCCCGGGTGAGCCCCTTCGCCGCGCGGCTGGGGCTGCCCTTTGTGTCCATGGCCTGCAAGCCCCTCACCTTCGGCCTGGCCGCCGCCCGCCGGCGCTTCGGCGTGCCCCGGCACGCCATGGCCATCGTGGGCGACCAGCTGTTCACCGACCGGCTGGCCGCCAGCCTTTACGGCGTGCGGGCGCTGATCGTCACCCCCCGGGGCGGCGCCGCCCGGCGGGACATCCGCTTCAAGCGCAAGCTGGAGCAGCCCTTCCTGCGCCGCTATTACCGAAAGGGGGGCAAGCTGCTGTGAGCACACCGCTGTTCGGCACCGCCGGCGCCAGCGAGAGTTTTCGGGCCATGGGCTACAAGTCCAGCGCCCAGGTGCCGGAATATACCGCCGCCATGGGGCTGGACGCCTTTGAATACCAGTGCGGCCGGGGGGTGCGGCTGGGGGAGGCGCTGGCAAAGACCATCCGCGCCGGCGCCGCGACCCACGGCATTGTCTTCAGCCTGCACGCGCCCTACTACATCTCCATGAGCAGCATGGAGGAGGAAAAGCGCCTGCACAGCGTGGACTACATCCTGCAAAGCGCCGCCGCGGTGCGCGCGCTGGGGGGCCGGCGGGTGATCTTCCACGCCGGCAGCTGCGGCAAGCAGAGCCGGGAGGAGGCGCTGGCCAAGGCGCTGGACACCATGGCCCGGATGCAGGCGGCGCTGGACGAGGCGGGCTTTGAGGACATCACCCTCTGCCCCGAGACCATGGGCAAGGTGGGCCAGCTGGGCACCCTGGACGAGGTGCTGGCCCTGTGCGGGGTGGACAGGCGCATCACCCCCTGCATCGACTTCGGCCACCTGAACGCCCGGGACGGCGGCTGGATCAAGGGAAAAGAGCAGTACGCCTTCATCCTGGACCGGATGGCCGAGGCCCTGGGGGACGAGCGGGCGGTGCGTTTCCATGTACACTTCAGCCGCATCGAGTACACCACCGGGGGCGAGAAGCGGCACCTCACCTTCGCGGACACGGTGTTCGGCCCGCCCTTTGAGCCGCTGCTGGAGGAGGTATGCCGGCGAGGGCTTTCGCCGGTGATCATCTGCGAGTCCGCCGGCACCCAGGCGGAGGACGCGGCCACCATGAAACGGTATTATCAGGGCCTCGCGGGGGGCTGAACGGCGCGCCTTTTTGCCAGAAAAGGGTTGCAAAACAGCCGCGTGTAGGGTAAAATATTTACGGATATGTCAAGGTCAATCTTGAGATTATAAAAAGTTATGGAGGATCCTTTATGATTTCTGCAGGCGATTTCCGCAACGGCGTTACCTTTGAAGAGGACGGCAAGGTGTTGCAGGTGGTGGAGTTCCAGCATGTGAAGCCCGGCAAGGGCGCGGCCTTCGTGCGCACCAAGACCAAGAACGTCATCACCGGCGCCGTCACCGAGACCAGCTATAACCCCAGCGCCAAGTTCCCCACCGCCTACATCGAGCGGCGTGAGATGCAGTATTGCTACAACGACGGCGGCCTGTACTACTTCATGGACATGGAGACCTACGAGCAGATCCCCATCAACGAGAAAGACCTGGGCGACTCCTTCAAGTTCGTCAAGGAGAACGAGATGGTCAAGGTGCTGAGCTACAAGGGCAACGTGTTCGGCATCGAGGCCCCCAACTTCGTGGTGCTGGAAGTCACCGAGACCGAGCCCGGCTTCAAGGGCAACACCGCCACCAACACCCTGAAGCCCGCCAAGCTGGAGACCGGCGCCGAGATCCGCGTGCCCCTGTTCATCAACGAGGGCGACAAGATCCGCATCGACACCCGCACCGGCGAGTATATGGAGCGCGCCTGAGCGACCCATCAAGACCAAGCCCCGGGCGGCGGCACTGCCGCCGCCCGGTTTTTCCATTCAAACCATGTATTTAGGAGGGAATTCCCAATGGAACTGAACGAGAGAGCCGCTTACCTGAAGGGCCTGATGGAGGGCCTGGAGATCAGCGAAGAGACCAAAGAGGGCAAGGTGCTCAAGGCCATGTACGACCTGCTGGCCGAGCTGTGCGACACCGTCACCGATCTGGACGACGATCTGGATCAGGTGTACGACGAACTGGACGCCATGGACGAGGACATGGACGAGCTGGAGGAGTACGTCTACGGCGACGACATGGACGATGAGGAAGAGGACGACGAGGACGACGGCGAGCTGGAGGCCGAGGTGGAGTATGAACTCACCTGCCCCAACTGCGGCGCTGTGACCGTGGTGGACGAGGACACCCTCTTCAACCAGAAGATCAGCTGCCCCAACTGCGGCGCCGAGTTTGACATCGAGTTCAGCGAGTGCGACGACGACGAGTGCGAAGGCTGCACCGGCTGCGGCGCCCCCGAGGAAGAGGAATAAACACCGCGGCATTGCCCAAAAGCGCAAAGCCCGTCCGCCCCGAAAAGGGGTGGACGGGCTTTTTTCGTTTGCGGGCGGCCGCTCCGGGGCGGCGGCGCAATAAGCGCGGCGGCTGTTGCGTTTATCAAATAGAAGGACCTCCCGCGCGGTGGGGGGAGCGAACGGATGGGCAAAGGAGGGAACGGAAATGAAGCGAGGGATACAGATCTGTTTTGCGGCGGCGCTGGCGGCGCTGCTGCTGTTCGGCTGCACAGGGCGGATGCCATCCGCCGCGCCGGCCGGCTCGGGAGCGTCAAGCAGGGCGGGCGGCTCAGCCGCCCGGGCCGACGCCGGGGCGGTGGTAGAGCAGCTGCGGGAGCGGTACGGCCTGGATGGGGAGCGGCTTAGCGCCTTTGAGGTGCTGCGGGCGGAGACGGCCCCGCCTTCGGAGTGGGATGAATGGCCCCGGCTGGAGGAGTACCTTGCGGAGGATGGGCTCACCTGGCGGGACTGGCTGGAAGTGGACGACGCCCGGCAGCTTTTTGTCGCCGAACTGCGGGTGAAGTACACTCCCGAGACCGCTATCTGCGGGCCGCAGTACAAAGACGGCATCTGGACGGTGCTGGCGCCCATGGAGCCGGCGGATGGGGAGCTCCTGGTGAAGGAGAGCATGGTGGCAGCCATCGGTGAGGACCCCGCGCCCACCGACCCGGACGCGGCGGCGCTGGGGCTCACCGACGACCAGTGGGCCATGGTGAACCATCAGCTGACGGCGCTTGTGGGCTGCGGCGTCTGGCGTGACTATGACTCCCCCGGCCAGTGGGCACAGGAGCAATTCACCCTCTGGCTGGCGCTGCGGGCGAAGGACTGGCCCGGCATGGAAGATACCCTTTCCGAGAGCGATGTGCTCCGGATGACGCAGGCGGATTTCTCGCCGGAAAACGCGGCGTGGAGCGGCACGGACATCCGCCTGCAGCAAAGCGGCCTGTTCACCGACGGCCGGCTGCAGCTGCCGGATATGCCGCAGGCGGCGGCGTCCATGGAGACGTGTGCGGTGGAGTACCGCCGCGAGGCGGCGCAGCTGCCGGTCGTCGACGAATATGCCGCGGTGACGGAGCCGGAGGAACTGGTGGCCACGGTGACCATCGGCGCCGACACACCGGTGCGGATGGAATACCGCTTCGGCCTGATCCCGGAAGGCACCGGCCCCGCCGCCCGCCCCTGGCTGAAGCAGGCCCGCCTGCTGGACGGATGACACCACGAGCACAAAAAGCCCTCCATACACGGGTATGGAGGGCTTTGTTGCGCTATTTGCGACCGCAGACGTTTTCCAGCACGTCCGCGGCGTGTTCGGGGGTGTTTTCGGGGAACAGGCGGCAGGCCTCCCCGAAGGGCAGGGTGCGCCCGCCCTGCCCGGCCAGAAAGCGGCCCAGACGGGCCAGCACCTCCGGGCCGGCGCCCTCGCTCTCCTCAAGGCAGAGGGCCAGCGGCCACCGGGCAAAGTAGGGCAGGCAGGGGTCGTCCGCCCGCTTTGCCAGGTGCAGCACCGGCTTGCCGGCGGCGAAATACTCAAACAGCTTGCTGGGCACCTGGTTGTCCAGGTCGTTGCCCAGGCTCAGCAGCACGTCCGCCCCCGCCAGATACTCCTCCGCCCGGGCCCGGGGCAGCGGGCCGGTGATCTCCAGCCGGTCGCCCAGCGCCCGGGCGAAGGGCTCGGGCAGGTCCTTGGGATAGTTCTCCCAGCCGCCGCCCACGAACACCAGTTCCCAGTCGGGGGCGTTCAGCGCCCGGAACAACTCCAGGGCGTAGTGGGGGGTGCGCAGGGCGGGGTAGAAGCTGCCCACAAAGACGCACCGCCGCCGGCCCGCCGCGCTTTTCACCGCCGCGGCGGCGGGGGCGGGGGGCACCAGGCTGGGGAAATCCAGCACCGTCATCCGGTCGGCAAAGGGGGCCAGCGGCGCGCTGGGGGCGTAGTAGCGGGCCAGGGCGGGGGGTACCAGCAGCCGGTCCATCCCATCCGCCAGCTGCCGCTCTCGGGCCCAGGCGCCGGGGGCGGAATAGCTGGCGTTGGCCGCGTAGGGGTCCATCTGCCAGTCGATCTTGGTGCAGGGCACGGCGGCCTCGGCCAGGGCGAAGCTGCCGGCGTAGGGGGCGGCCACCGCCACGGCGGCGTCAAAGCCCACGGAGGCGTCCAGCCGCTCGATGGCGCCGCGGGCGGCGGTGAGCCGTCGGGGCCGCTTCAGGGCGATCTGCCGCACCGCGGCCAGCGCCGCGTCCGGCCTCGCGGCCAGCCGCGCAAGGCGCAGGGGCACCGGCGTGCCGCCGGCGTGGCCGAACTCCAGCGCCTCGTTCATCCGGCGCTCGTCGGCAAAGGCAAGCGGGTGGCCGACGCAGCCGTCGGCGGCGGGGGGCGGGGTCTGCCCGTCCCACAGTTCCAGCAGGTGCACGGTGTGGCCCCGCCGCGCCAGCAGGCAGGCCACCCGCCGCGCCAGCGCCGGCGTGGGGGCCAGGGGGAACTCCACCGTGTCCAGGATAAAGAGCAGTTTCATAAAGGGCACCTTGCCCGCCGGGCGGGCGGTCGAAAAATTCAGCGGCGGTCGGTGAGCAGCAGGCGGCAGAGCCACCGGTAGAAGGGCCCGCCCATGCAGGCCACCAGCGCCACCACCTTCATCTTCCCGGGCAGGCGGGGCAGCGTCAGCGCCCGGCGCAGCCCCTGCCGCAGCTGGGCCAGCAGAAAGCGGTGGTCCGCCGAGAAGTCCCGGGCGTTCTCCTGCCGCAGGATCATACTGTCCAGATACAGCAGCTTTTCATAGTAAAACGCCCGGGCCGTGGGCTCCAGAGCGCTGTCCTTCGCCTCGTTCAGGATGGTGGAGGCCACCGACAGCTGGTCCTCCAGCGCCCGGCGGTGCAGCGGCCGGTGGGTGGTGGAGGCCGCGTGCTGGCGGTAGAAGTAGCCCACCAGGTCCACAAAGGCCATGCCCTTCACCCGTTGCAGGATGTGCCAGTTGAGGTACAGGTCTTCGTTGTAGATCACCGGCGAGGAGAAGTCGAACCCCTCGAACAGGCTGCGGTGGTACAGCTTGTTGCACAGGCTGTACTCCACCCGCTTGTCGTGAAGCAGCGCGTCCAGGTGCAGCGGCGCCTCAAAGCGCAACCGCGCCTGGGGCTCGTCGGGCACCTCCGGGGGCTGTTCCCCCAAGAAGGGCAGAAAGCGGCAGCAGGCCACCGGCAGGCCGGTGGACCGGCAGCTGGCCGCCAGTTCTTCCAGCATCCGTCGGTGAAGCAGGTCGTCCGAGTCCACAAAGGCGAGATACTCCCCCTTTGCCGCCTGCACCCCCGCGCCCCGGCCGCCGATGATGCCCAGGTTCTCCTGGTGGATCACCGTGCAGCGCTGATTTTCCCGGGCGAAGGCGTCGCAGGCCTCGGCGGAACCGTCGGTGCTGCCGTTGTCCACCAGCAGCAGTTCAAAGTCGGTGAGGGTCTGGCGGGAGATGCTCTCCAGGCAGGGGGCAAGGTAGGCCCCCGCGTTGTACACCAGCACCACCACCGTGATCAGCGGTCTTGTCATGGTCATCTTCCCTCCGTCTGCGCCGCCCGGGCGAGATAAAATTCCTCCAGCCAGCGGGCGGTGTCAGCGATGTCGTAGCCCGCGGCGCGGATGGCCCCGGCGGGGCAGCGGCGGGCGGCAAAGTCGCCGCCGGCCAGTTCCAGCGCGGCGGCCGCCCACTCGCCGGCGGGCTCGTCCAGCCCCATGCGCCGCACCAGCGGGGTGATGCACACCTCGTCGGTGATGGCGCTGCTGGCCACCACCGGCAGCCCCGCCGCCTGCGCCTCCACCAATGTCACCGGCAGTCCCTCGTGCAGGGAGGGAAAGACAAAGCAGTCCATGGCGGAAAGCAGGGCGGGCACATCCTCCCGCAGACCGAGAAAGCGCACCGCCTCCGAAAGGCCCAGCCGCCGCGCCTGTTCGGCTATTTTGGGCCGCAGGGGGCCGTCCCCTGCCAGCAGCAGGGCGCTGTCCGGCCGGCGGGCGTGGAGGGCGGCGAAGATCTTCAGCAAAAAGGCGTGGTTCTTCTGTTCGGTGAACCGGCCCACATGGCCCACCGCGAAGACGTCCCCGGCAAGGCCCAGTTCTGCGCGCACCGCGGCGCGGGCGGCGGCGTCGGGGGCGAAGGCCTCCGGCTGCACCCCGTTGAAGAGGATGCGGGCGTCGGCCGCCTTTGCCCCGAACATCCAGTCGGCGGCGGCCTTACTGCAGGCGAACAGGTCGGTGGCCCAGGGCAGCACCATCCGGCCGTAGTGGTCCTTCACCAGCTGAAAGGCAAGGCCCCCCTCGTTTTTGGTGTTGTGGCTGTGGGCGATGCGCACCGGGATGTCCGCCTTCGCCGCCCGCTGCATCACCAGGCCGCTGAACTTGTCCATGTGGGAGTGGACGATGGGGTACCGGGGCGAAGCGCGCAGCACCCGGTCCAGCGCCGCGGTGTAGACGAAGGGCCCCTTTTGGGTGATGAAGGGGATGCGGTGGATCACGCCGCCCAGGGCCTCGATCTCTTTTTCGTACACGCCGGGAAAGGAGGAGACAAAGTCGAACTGCACCTTCTCCCGGTGGATGTTGCGGTAGAGGTTCATGATGAGGCTCTCGTAGCCCCCGTGGCCCAAGCCCGCCACACAGTGCAGCACCCGGATCGGCGCCATGGCACGTCCCCCTTTTCATGTCAGGATACACGCTTCAGTATAGCAAAAAGCCGGGGGCTTTGCAATAAAGCCGCCGGCCGCGCCCAGGTCGCCAAAGGGCGAAAAAAGGGGGCCCCGCCGGCCGGCGGAGCCCCCTTTGAAGGATCAGGGATTCACATAGTTGCGCACCATCGCCTGCAAAAGATCATCCCGGTCCACCTTGCGGATGAGGGAGCGGGCGTTCTTGTAGGTGGTGATGTAGGTGGGGTCCTCCGACAGGATGTAGCCCACCAGCTGGTTGATGGGATTGTAGCCCTTTTCCTTCAGGGCGTCGTACACCTCCTGCACCACGGCGCGGATCTCACGGTCGCGTTCGTCGTAGATGGAGAATACAGCGGTAGGATCAGACATCTCTCGGGCCCCCCTTTGCAAAGGAAATGATTTTATAAGCATAGTATACAGGATAACGCCCCCGATTGCAAGAGCGGCCGGCGGGCAAATTTGCGGGTATTTTGTGAAGGCCGCCCCTGCCGGGGCAAAAAGGCGCCGTCTCCCGCAACGGGAAACGGCGCCCGAAAGGACACAAAGAGGCTCAGCTGCGCAGGCTCACGCCCTTTTCGCCCAGGGCTTTCAGCACCCGGCCGATGGCCTCGTCCACCTCCTGATCGGTGAGGGTGCGGTCCGCCGCGCGGAACACCAGGTTGTAGGCCAGGCTCTTTTTGCCTTCGCCCACCTTCTCGCCGGTGTACACGTCGAAGAGGGTCAGACTCTCCAGATTCTCGCCGGCGTTCGACCGGATGCAGCCGGCCAGCTCGGCGGCGGGCGTCGCCTCGTCGGCCACCAGGGCCAGGTCGCGGCTGGTGGCGGGGTGCTTGGGCAGCGGGGTGAACTGAGGCTCGCCGCCCCGCAGCTGGAACAGCTTGTCCAGATCCAGGTCGGCGGCCACCACCCGGGCCTTGATGCCGTAATTGGCGCAGACGGTGGGGTGGATCTCACCCACGGTGCCCACCTTTTCGCCCTTCACATAGATGTCGGCGGCGCGCCCGGGGTGGAAGGCCGTGCCCGCGGCGTTGCGCTGCACCGTGAAGTCCCGGATGCCGGCGGTGGCCAGCAGGCCCTCCGCCACGCCCTTCATGGCCAGGTAGTCCCACTGGGGGCCGTAGGCCGCCAGGATGAGCTTCTGCAGCTCGGTGGGCAGAAGGTCGCTGGGGGTCTTGCCCTCGGCGGCCAGCTTTTTGCACAGGGCGGGGTAGTCGTTGAAGTCGTTGTCCGCTACCTCGTGGGCCAGCGGGCTGGGCAGGTACTCGGTGGCCTGCTCGAACACGGCGCACGCGGCGGCCCGGGCGCTGTAATTGCGGGCGACCACCTCCATCACGCTGGGCAGGGCGGTGGTGCGCATGATGCTGGTGTCCTCGCCCAGGGGGTTGGAGATCACCACCGCATTGCGCAGCGGGTCGTTCACCGGCAGGTTGATCTGGTCAAAGCACTTGGCGCTGTAGAAGCTGAAGGTCTCGCACTCCCACAGCCCGTAGCCCGCCAGGGTGCGGGTGAGCTTTTCGTCAAAGCTCTGGCGGGGGGTGGGCCGGGCCTCGGCCACGCCCCGCATCAGGGTGCTGGGCAGCTTGTTGTAGCCCACATACCGGGCCACCTCCTCGGCCAGGTCGCAGTCCCGCTTCACATCGTCCCGCAGGGTGGGGCAGACCACCACGTCCCCCTCCATCTTAAAGCCCAGGGGCTCGAGGATGTCCACCATCTGCTCACGGCTCAGGGCGGTGCCCAGCAGCCGGTTGATGACCTCGGGGCGCAGGGGCACCCGGTTCTCGGTGCGGGGTGCGGGGTAGATGTCCACCACGCCGTCCACCACGTCGCCGGCATCCAGCAGCTGCACCAGCTCCAGCGCCCGGGCCAGGGCCGGCGCGCAGGTGTTGGGGTCCAGGCCCTTGGAGTACTTGGCGGAGGCCTCGGTCTGCAGGCCCAGTTTCTTGGCGGTGGTGCGGATGGAGGGGCCGTAGAACATGGCGCTCTCGAACACCACCCGGGTGGTGTGCTCGTAGGTGCCGCTGTACTCGCCGCCCATCACGCCGGCCACGCCGATGGGGCCCGCGTCGTCGGCGATCGCCAGCATCTCCGGGGAAAGGGCGCGGTCCACCCCGTCCAGGGTGACGATGTGCTCGCCGGGCTTGGCGTTGCGCACATGGATGTGCTGGCCGTTCACATACTTGTGGTCAAAGCAGTGCATGGGCTGGCCGTACTCCAGCATCACATAGTTGGTGATGTCCACCAGGTTGTTGATGGGGCGCACGCCGCAGGCCCGCAGCCGGTCCCGCATCCACTTGGGGCTGGGGGCCACCCGCACGTTTTCCACCACCGCGCCGCAGTAGCGCAGGCAGAGGTCGCTGTTCTCGATGTCCACCTTGAGCAGGTCGTTCACGCTGCCGTGGCCGGGTTTCACCACCGGGGTGTGGTCCTTGAAGGGGGTGCCGTAGGTGGCGGCCCACTCCCGGCCCAGTTCCCGCACCGCCAGGCAGTCGGGGCGGTTGGGGGTGATCTCGAACTCAAAGACCACGTCGTCCATGCCCAGCGCCTTCACCGCCGGGGTGCCGGGGGCGGGCATGCCCTCGGGGTAGTCCCGCGCATCCAGCACCAGGATGCCGTCCTCAATGGCGTAGGGGAAGTCGTGGACGGTCAGGCCCAGTTCGGCCAGGCTGCACAGCATGCCGTTGCTCTCCACGCCCCGCAGCACGCCCTTGTTGATCTTCACGCCGCCGGGGAGGGTGGAGCCGTCCAGCGCCACCGGCACCAGGTCCCCCACCTTGAGGTTCGCCGCGCCGGTGACGATCTGCAGCGGCGCGCCCTGGCCCGCCTCCACCTGGCAGATTACCATGTGATCGGAGTCCGGGTGGGGCACGATGGACTCGATGCGGCCGATCACCACGTTCTCCACGGCGTCGGCGGCGTTGGTATAGCACTCCACCTTGCTGCCGGTCATGGTGAGCCGGTCGGCCATCTCCTTGGCGGAGCAGTCAAAATCGGCGAATTCCTTCGCCCAACTCATCGGTAAAACCATTGGTGTTTGTCCCCCTTATCAATTAAACTGCTTGAGGAAGCGCAGGTCGTTTTCGTACAGAAGGCGCATGTCGTCGATGCCGTAGCGCATCATGACCACCCGCTCCAGGCCGATGCCGAAGGCGTAGCCGGTGTACTTCTCCGAGTCGATGCCGCAGTTTTCCAGCACCTTGGGGTGCACCATGCCGCAGCCCAGGATCTCGATCCAGCCCTCGCCCTTGCACATGGAGCAGCCCTTGCCGCCGCACTTGAAGCAGCTCATGTCCATCTCGGCGCTGGGCTCGGTGTAGGGGAAGTGATGGGGGCGGAAGCGCACCTTGGTGTGGGGGCCGTAGAGCTTTTTGATGAACTGTTCCAGCGTGCCCTTCAGGTCGCTGAAGGTGATGCCCTCGTCCACCACAAGGCCCTCGATCTGGTGGAAGATGGGGCTGTGGGTGGCGTCCACCGCGTCGGAGCGGTACACCCGCCCGGGGGCGATGATGCGGATGGGGGGCTTGCGCTGCTCCATCGTGCGGATCTGCATGCCGCTGGTCTGGGTGCGCAGCAGGATGTTCTCGGTGATGTAGAAGGTGTCCTGGGTGTCGCGGGCGGGGTGGGTCTTGGGGATGGTGAGCATCTCAAAGTTGTAGTGGTCCAGCTCCACCTCGGGGCCGCTGACCACGTCGAAGCCCATGCCCAGGAAGATGTTCTTGAAGTCGTCCAGCACCAGGTGGAAGGGGTGCAGGCCGCCCTGCTCCGGGCGCTTGCCCGGCAGGGTCACGTCGATGGTCTCGCCGGCCAGGCGCGCGGTGAGGGCCGCCTGGGCCAGTTCCTTCATCCGGGCGCGGATGCGCTCGTCGATCTCCTCCCGCACCTGGTTGGCCAGCGCGCCCACCACCGGGCGCTCCTCGGCGGAGAGTTTGCCCATCTGCTTCAGGATGGCGGTCAACTCGCCCTTTTTGCCCAAAAAGCGCACCCGAAGCTCCTCCACCGCCTTTTCGTCCGCGGCGGCGGCGATCAGCTGGTCCGCCGTGCGGCGGATCTGTTCCAATGCCTCTTTCATGTTGTTTCCTCACTTTCCTCTGGGGGCAAACAAAAACGGCCTCGCCCCCGTGTATTCACAGGGACGAAGCCGGTCAAAGCTCCGCGGTACCACCCGGATTCTTGCTCTTTGAGCAAACACTCAAGCTCCCGCTAACGGGGGAAGGCCGTCTCTGCCTACTGCCGAAGGTTCAGCAAAGCCGCTCGGAAGGGAACTTCGCCTCCGTCCCCGCCGCGGGGCCCTTGCAGCCGGGGGGCCCCTCTCTGTGCCGGGAGAACGGCGCTACTTTCCTTCGTCAGCGCGTTTTACAAAGCCAATCATAGCACACCCGCCGGCGTTTTGCAAGCAAAAAAGACAGGTTTTGCCGCCTTGTAAACCGGGCCGGGGCGTGGTACCATAAAACTGCGAAAAAAAGGAGGGGATGGCCGTGATCGCAGGCGTGGGCGCGGACATGGTCCGGGTGGAGCGGATGGAGAAAAGCCTTGCCAGCGAGGCGTTCTGGCAGCGGGTGTTCGGCGCCGAGGAGCGGGCCTTTCTGGAAAAACTTTCCCCGGCGCGCAAAGCCGCCAGCGCGGCGGCGAACTTTGCCGCCAAGGAGGCCTTTCTGAAGGCCTGCGGCAAAGGCCTGGGGGGCTTTGCCCTGGCGGAGATCCAGGTGCTGCGGGAAAAGAGCGGCGCGCCCTACTACGCCCTGCGGGGCGCGGCGGCGGCCCACCTGGCGGAAAAAGGGCTGCACGCGGCCCTCTCCCTGAGCCACGAGGCGGGGCTGGCCCTGGCCTTCGCGGTGCTGGAGAAAAGCTGATTAAATGCCCGGCGCGCCGGGCATACTACCACCGAGGCCCCGCCATGGGCGGGGGCAGCCATCGCCGCCTTTGTAAGGCGGAAGACATCGGAGGGTAGAGTTACATGGAAGTTCACAGAGGCGAAGTGTTTTACGCGGACTTGAGCCCGGTGGTGGGCTCGGAGCAGGGGGGCGTGCGGCCGGTGCTCATCCTGCAGAACGACGTGGGCAACCGCCACAGCCCCACGGTGATCGCCGCGGCGATCACCTCCAAGCAGGACAAGACCCGCCTGCCCACCCACATCCCCCTGCCGGCCTCCACCTGCGGCCTTTCGCGGGACAGCATCGTGCTGCTGGAGCAGATCCGCACGCTGGACAAGCGCCGTTTGCGGGAAAAGACCGGCAGCCTGTCGCCGGAGGCGCAGCAGAAGGTGGATCAGGCGCTGGGCATCAGCGTGGGCCTGCGCACCACCTGAACAAACGTAAAAGGACCCGCCGGGCATGCGCCCGGCGGGTCCTTTTGCCTTTTTTTATTGCAGCATCATGCGGGCGGCTTTGTACACGTCGCCGCAGCCCAGGGTCAGCACCAGGTCGCCCGGCTCGGCGTTGGCCTTGATGTAGTCGGCGGCCTCCTTGAGGCCCGCCACCGTGACGCAGCCGGGGATCAGCGCCGCCAGATCCTCGGACGAGACGCTGCCGTCGTCCACCTCGCGGCTGCCCATGATGGGGGTCAGCACCACCCGGTCGGCGGCGGACAGCACTTGGGCGAACTCGTGGAGCAGCGCCTTGGTGCGGCTGTAGGTGAAGGGCTGGTCCACCGCCCATACCCGCTTGTAGCCCAGTTCCCTGGCGGTGGCCAGGGTGGCCGCCACCTCGGTGGGATGGTGGGCGTAGTCGTCCACGATGGTCACGCCGTTGCGCTCGCCCAGCACCTCAAAGCGGCGCCCGGCACCCGCGAAGCTGCGGGCCGCGGCCTCGGCGGCGCCGGGCTCCAGGCCCAGCGCCCGCGTGCAGCTGACCATGGCCAGCGCGTTGTAGATGTTGTGGTAGCCCGGCGTGGAAAGGGTCAGGTGGGCGTAGTAATTGTCCCACTCCAGCACGTCGAACTCAAAGAAGCCGGGCTTATACTCCCGGATGTTCACCGCCCGGTAGTCCGCCGGCTGCTTGATGGCGAAGGTGCGCACCGTGCGGTCGATGCTGCTGATGACCTGGATGACCCCCTCGTCGTCGGCGTTGGCCACAATGGTGTTGGTGGCCATCAGCGCGAACTTCTTGAAGGCCAGCTTCAGCTGGCCCATGGTGCCGTAGTAGTCCAGATGGTCGTTGTCGATGTTCAGCAGCACCGCGATGTGGGGGGTGAGGCGCAAAAAGGTCTCGGCGTACTCGCAGGCCTCCACCACGATGCAGTTGCCGGTGCCAGCCTTGCCGTAGCCGCCGATCAGGGGCAGTTTGCCGCCGATCACCGCCGCGGGGTCCCGCCCCGCCAGTTCCAGCATGGTGGTGATCATGCAGGTGGTGGTGGTTTTGCCGTGGGTGCCCGCCACGCAGACGCTGTGGGGGTACAGCCGGCTCACATAGCCCAGCAGCACGCTGCGCTCCAGCGTGGGGATGCCCCGGGCGTCCGCCTCCTGCAGTTCCGGGTTGTCGGTGTGGATGGCCGCCGAGTAGACCACCATGTCCGCCCCGATCACATTCTTCGGGTCGTGGCCCATGTGCACGGTGATGCCCAGCGCGCGCTCGGCGTCGATGATGGAGCCCTCGTTCACGTCGCTGCCGCTGATCTCGTAGCCCTTGGAGTGGAGGATCTGCACCAGCGGGTACATGCCGCTGCCGCCGATGCCGATGAAATGCAGGTGCTTCACGCCCCGGAGCAGGCCGGGGTTGTAACCGCCGATGTAGGTCATTTGGGTCACCTCAAAAACGTAATTTCGGCGAAGCGCGCTTCGCCCGCAGAGTAGGGAGAGTGTTATCCTGCATTCCATTATATAATTTTTTTGTGCTGAAATAAACACTCAAAGGGCAAAAAATGATGCGGTTTTTGCAAATTGTACCGACCGGGCCCGGCGCCGGTACCCTTTTTCGGGATTTTGCCCCGGACCGGGCAAAAAATGCGCGGCACGGGGCAAAGAGGGGCGGCCTTTTCACTTTTGCGGCGCGCGGCGCATACCATGGGTCAAATCGGCACGGGATCGGCCGGGCGGCAAAACGCCCGCGCCGTGTGTGAGGGGGGAAGGGCGATGGAAGAGAAAAGACCCGGGGTGTTCGCGGTGCTCGGCGAGGACGCCCGCCAGCGTGCGGCGGCGGACTACCTGCGGGAAAAGGGATTTGAGGTGCGCGGCCCGGAGGGCGTGGCGGCGGCCAACTGGGTGCTGCTGCCCATGCCCCTGGCGGCGGACGCGGCGGCGCTGGAGCAGCTGCTGGCCCAGGCAAGACCGGGCACGGCGGCCTTCGGCGGCCGGGTGAGCGAGGCCGCCCGGGCGGCGGCCGCCGCCGCGGGCATCCGGCTGGAAGACTATCTGTGCAGGGAGGAACTGGCGCTGCTGAACGCCATCCCCACGGCGGAGGGCTGCATCGGGCTGATCCTGCAAAACCGGCGGCGCACCGTCTGGGGCAGTTCCATGCTGGTGCTGGGCTTCGGGCGGTGCGGCCAGGCGCTGGCGGTGCGGCTGGCGGCGCTGGGCGCGCATGTCACGGTGGCGGCCCGCAGCCCGGCGCAGCGGGCCCTGGCCCTGAGCCTGGGGCTGGCGGCGGTGCCGATGGATGCGGTGGACGGCCTGCTGGAAGGCACGGAGGTGGCGGTGAACACGGTGCCCGCCCCCGTGCTGGACGCGGCCCGGCTGCAAAAGCTGCCGGCGGGCGCGCTGGTGATCGACCTGGCCAGCCTGCCCGGCGGCACCGATTTTGAGGCGGCGAAGGTGTTGGGGGTGCGGGCCATCCACGCCCTCAGCCTGCCGGCCCGCTGCGCGCCGGTGACGGCGGGGCAGTTCGTGGCTCAGGCGGTGCTGGCCATGCTCAGAGAAAGGGGAGAGGGGTTTTGAAAGAGACAACGCGTGTGGTGTGGGCGATGTGCGGCAGCTTCTGCACCTTTGAAAAGACGCTGCATGTGATGGAAGGGATGATGCGCGACGGGGCACAGGTGCTGCCGCTGATGAGTTTCAACGCCGCCGGGCTGGACACCCGTTTCGGAACGGCGGAGAGCTGGAAGCGAAAGCTGGCGGACGTGACCGGCAGCCGCCCCATCGAGACCTTGCAGGGCGCGGAGCCCCTGGGCCCGCAGAATATGGCGGACGCCATGATCGTGGCGCCCTGCACCGGCGCCACGCTGGCGAAGCTGGCCGCCGGCATCAGCGACACGCCGGTGACCCTGGGCGTCAAGAGCATGCTGCGGGGCGCGAAGCCGGTGGTGCTGGCGGTGAGCACCAACGACGGCCTTTCCGCCAGCCTGGAGAACCTGGCAAAGCTGCTCAACCGCAAGAACTACTATCTGGTGCCCTTTGCCCAGGACGATTACCTGAAAAAGCCCACCAGCCTGCAGAGCGACTTTTCCCTCATCGCCGACACGCTGGAGTGCGCATTGCGGGGCCGGCAGCTGCAGCCGGTGCTCAGCGAGTGAACAGGAAAGGCGGCCCCCGGAGCCACAGGCTCCGGGGGCCGCCTCTGCGTTCAAAGGATGCCCCGCTCGGTGATCACCAGGTCGGCGGGCTGGTCGTGCTCCTCGGCGGGCAGATGGGGGAACACCGCCGCGGAGGGGCAGAAGATCACCCGCGCCGCCCCGCTGCGGGCGAAAAAGCGGTCGTACACGCCGCCGCCGTGGCCCAGGCGGGTGCCGTCCGGTGCGGCGGCCAGGCAGGGCGCCACGATCAGGTCGATGGCGGCAGGGTCCACCACCGGCAGGGTGTAGGGCGGTTCCAGAATGCCGTGGGGCCCCCTGCGCAGGGCGAACAGCGCCGCCACCCGGTGCGCCTCCATCCGCCCGTCCTCATACTGGCGGGGCAGGCAGAGCGCCCGCCCCTGGCGCAGCGCCGCGTGCAGAAGGGGCTGGGTGTCCGGCTCGGTGGGGGTGCTCATGAAGCAGAGCACCGTGCGGGCGGTGTTCCACACCGGCAAAAGCCGCAGATATTCGAACATCGCCTCGCCCCAGCGGCGGGTGTCCTCCGGCGTGCAGCCGGCAAGGCGCGCCCGGGCCTCGGCGCGGGCCTCCTTTTTTTGTTCCGCAATGCTTTTCTGTTCCATCCGGAGCCTCCTCTTTTCCTGCCATATCCATCCCATTATACCACTGTCCCCCTCGTTTTTTAAACAAAATGTGGAAATTTTGTGCACCTCTTGTGCGCCACAGTAAAATTTATGTATAATATTCCAGAACATGCCCGTTGCCCGGCCGCCTTTTCGGCGGCGCCGGCGCGGTTTTGAAGATATTCTGAAGGCAAAGGGACGTTGGTCTTGAAAAGATTTTTTGCTGCACTCTGCGGGGCGGCGCTCACCGCCGCCCTCTTCGCGCCCGCCGCGCTGGCCTACCAGGGGCCTTCGGTAAGCTGCGAGGCCTACATCGTCATGGACGCGGACACCGGCCAGGTCATCATGGAGAAGAATGCCGACGAGGTGCTCTATCCCGCCTCCATCACCAAGATCATGACCATGGCGCTGGCGCTGGAAAAGGCCCAGGGCCAGCTGGACACCCAGCTCACCGTGAGTTACGACGCGGTGCACCAGCTGGAATATGGCTCCTCCCACATCGCCCTGCAGGAGGGGGAGTTGGTGCGGCTGGAGGATGTGCTCTACGGCACCGAACTGGAGAGCGCCAACGACGGCGCCAACGTGCTGGCGGAGTACATCGGCGGCACCATCCAGGGCGGGGTGGACGCCATGAACCAGAAGGCCGCCGCGCTGGGGCTTGCGAACACCCACTACATGAACCCCCACGGCCTGCACGATGACGACCACTACACCACCGCCCGGGACATGGCCACCATCACCCGCTGGGCGCTGAGCGTGCCGGGCTTTGAGGAAATCTTCTGCCGCACCGACCCCTGGACTATGGCGCCCACCAACAAGCAGCCCCAGGAGCGGGTGTTCCACTGCACCGACTGGATGCGCATCTCCGGCGACTACTACCGCACCTACGCCAAGGGCTCCAAGAACGGCTTTCACGACCAGGCCCTCACCACCTTCGTCAACTACGCCGAGCAGAACGGCGTGCGCCTGATCTCGGTGGAACTGAAGTGTCAGATGCTGGAGGACAAGTTCCGGGACGCCTGCGCCATCCTGGACTACGCCTTCGAGAACTTCTCCCGGGTGGAGATCCCCGCCCCCGCCGAGGCATTTCAGGTGCCGGTGGTGGGCGGCGGCGAGGCGCTGGGCAACGCCCTGGTGCAGCCCCAGAGCGCCACGGCGCTGCTGAACAAAAACCTCACCACCGACGGCATCACGGTGGACTACCAGATCCCCGACCGCTATGTGCTGGGCCAGCCCTTTGCCGCCAGCGTGACCTATTCGCTGCCGGAAAACGACTACCAGCCCTCGGCCCTGGGCTCGGCGACGCTCTCGGTGAGCGGGGTGAGCGAGGTGCTGGCCGCCAGCACCTATATCCCCGCCTCCTCCCTGGAGCCGGAGCAGAATCCGGTGGCCATCGCGGTGGCCGCGGCGGCCGCGGCCATGGCCCTGGTGCTGGGGGTGCGCCTGTGGCGCAAGGCCGGCGCAAAGCGCCCCGCCGCGGCCAGCGGCGCCCAGTGGGAGATCATCACCCGCAAACCCCTGCCCGCCGAGCCGCCCCCCTGGCAGACCCGGGCGACCGACCCCGCGCCCCGCAGCCGCACAAAGCCCCCCGGCCGGGATTGACCGGGGGCAAAACCCCTGAAACGAGGCCCCGCTCATGGCGAACACCTGCCGGCGGGGCTTTTTTCAGGCCCCGCGGCGGACGGCTTTTTGTTGCGTTTTGAGGTGGGATAGGGTACAATATATCGTGGTGATTTTTGTGCGGCCGCCGCCGCGGAAAGGCAAGGGAACAAGATGAACATCCTGCCCAACGATCTGGGCCGTCAGTACAGCCTCCACGCCCCGGAGTACGAGGCGAAGGCGCTGGAGGTGCTGCGCAGCGGCTGGTACATCCTGGGCCGCGAGGTGGAGCAGTTCGAAACCGAGTGGGCCGGGTACATCGGCGCCAAATACTGCGTGGGCCTTGCCAGCGGGCTGGATTCTTTGTGGATCAGCTTCAAGCTGCTGGGCATCGGCCGGGGGGACGAGGTGATCGTCTCCGCCAACGCCTACATCGCCTGCGTCATGGGCATCTCCATCAACGGGGCCACCCCGGTGTTCGTGGAGCCGGACCAGTACGACAACATCGACGCGGAGAAGATCGAGGCCGCCGTCACCCCCCGCACCAAGGCCATCCTGGCGGTGCATCTGTTCGGCCAGAGCTGCGACATGACCCGCATCATGGACATCGCCGCCCGCCACGGCCTCCGGGTGGTGGAGGACTGCGCCCAGAGCCACGGCAACCACTGGCAGGGGCAGACGGTGGGCACCTTCGGGGACGTGGGCTGCTTTTCCTTTTATCCCACCAAGGGCTGCGGCGCCTTCGGCGACGCGGGCTGCATCGTCACGAACGACGAGGCCCTGGCCCAAAAGTTCCGGGTGTTCCGCAACTACGGCAGCGAAAAGCGCTACCACAATCAGGTGGTGGGCACCAACTCCCGGCTGGACGAATTGCAGGCGGGCCTTTTGCGGGTGAAATTGCAGCACCTGCCCCAGTTTGACGCCGAGCGCCGGGCCATCGCCGGGCGGTACCTTGAGGAACTGAAACACCCCCGCATCCGCCTGCCCCGGGTGCGCCCGGGGGCGGACAGCACCTGGCACCAGTTTGTGATCCATGTGGAAAAGGGCCGGGACGAGCTGGCCGCCTGGCTGAAGGAGAAGGGCATCGGCACCATCATCCACTATCCCATCCCGCCCCATCTGTCGGAGGCCTACCGGTACCTGGGCAAAAAGCGGGGGGATTATCCCATCGCCGAGCGCTACGCCGACGAGGTGCTCAGCCTGCCCATGTACAACGGCATGACCGAAGAGGAACAGACCTATGTGATCGAGGCCATCAACGCCTGGGAGCCCTGATATGCTGAAAAACGACAATTACGACCGGGTGAAGCTGCTGTCCTTTGCCGACCTTGGCGACGAGCGGGGCAGCCTCATCGTGGTGGAGGGCGCGCAGCAGGTGCCCTTTGAGATCAAGCGGGTGTTTTACATGTACGGCAGCGACGCCACCGTGGTGCGCGGCCAGCACGCCAACCGGCGCACCGAGTTCGTGCTCATCAACGTGGCGGGCCGCAGCAAGGTGCGGGTGGACGACGGCTGCGGCCGCCAGGAGGTCTTTTCGCTGGACAGACCCAACACCGGCATCTACATCCCCCGCATGGTGTGGAAGGATATGTACGATTTTTCCCCCGACAGCGTGCTGCTGGTCTTGGCCAGCGAGCACTACGACGGGGGCGAATACCTGCGGGACTACGAGGGCTTCAAGGCCGCGCTGGCCGCGGGCGATCAGGAGTAAAGGGGTAAAACGATGGGAAAATTCAAATTCATTGAGACGGAACTGCCGGGGGTGCTCATCGTGGAGCCCACCGTCTTCGGCGACGCCCGGGGCTACTTCATGGAGACCTTCCAGAAGGAGGAGTTCGCCGCCGCCGGCATCACCGACGAGTTCGTGCAGGACAACCAGTCCCGCTCCTCCCGGGGCGTTTTGCGGGGGGTGCACTTTCAGAAGGAGCACACCCAGGGCAAGCTGGTGCGGGTGACGAAGGGCGAGGTGTTCGACGTGGCGGTGGACTGCCGGCCCCACAGCCCCTTCTTCGGCAAATGGACCGGCGTGACCCTGAGCGAGGAGAACAAGCGCCAGTTCTATGTGCCCAAGGGCTTTGCCCACGGCTTTCTGGTGCTGAGCGACGTGGCGGAGTTCTGCTATAAATGCACCGACTACTACGACCCCGCCTCCGAGGGTGGCATCCCCTACGACGACGCCACCGTGGGCATCCGGTGGCCGGACTGCGGGTGTGAATACCTTTTGAGCGAAAAGGACAAACACCACACCCCCTTCGCAAGCCAGAGCTTTGAGTATTTTGAGAGGTGGTAAAGCCCTTGGGCACGGTCAAATTGTATCTGAAGGATTTCATCCGCTACCGGTACCTGCTCTATAACCTCATCAGCCGGGACTTCAAGCTGAAGTACCGCCGCAGCGTGCTGGGCGTGGCCTGGAGCGTGCTCAACCCCCTGCTCATGTGCGGGGTGATGGTGGTGGTGTTCGGCAACCTGTTCCAGTTCCGGGGCGAGGGCATCACCAACTATCCGGTGTATCTGGTCATCGGCCAGCTGATGTTCACCTTCTTCCGGGAGTCCACCACCATGGCCATGGGCAGCGTGATGGCCAACGCCATGCTGCTGCGCAAGGTGTACATCCCCAAATACATCTTCCCGCTGGAGAAGACCTGCTTCGGCCTGGTGAACTACTTCTTCAGCTTTGTGGCCCTCATCATCATCATGCTCATCACCCGCAGCCCGCTGCACCCCACGGTGCTGCTGGCGGTGTATCCCATCCTCACCATGTTCCTGTTCAGCCTGGGGGTGGGGCTGGTGCTCTCCACCATGGCGGTGTTCTTCCGGGATGTCATCCATCTGTGGGAGGTGTTCACCACCATCCTGATGTACTTCTCCGCTATTTTTTACGACCCGGCCCAGTTCGGCAACCTGTATCTGGAGACGCTCATCAAGTTCAACCCGATCTACTGGTACATCACCGCCTTCCGCGCCGCCGTGCTGGAAGGCCAGCTGCTCACCTTCAACATGGTGATCATCTGCGGGGCGTGCAGCCTGGCCATGCTGGCCTTCGGCCTCTTGGTGTTCAAAAAGAACCAGGACAAGTTCGTCCTGTATATGTGAGGGAGGGCGAAGGATGGAACCCATCATCCAGGTAAACAACGTGTCCATGCGCTTCAACCTCGCCAAGGAAAAAAGCGAGAGCCTGAAGGAATACTTTTTGCAGATCGCCCACGGCAAGCTGAAGTTCGACGAGTTCTACGCGCTGAAAAACGTCAGCCTCACTGTGCAGCCGGGGGATTTCTACGGCCTGATCGGCCTGAACGGCAGCGGCAAATCCACCCTGCTCAAGGTCATCAGCGGCGTCTACAAGCCCACCAGCGGCAGCTGCACCGTGCGGGGCACCATCGCCCCCCTCATCGAGCTGGGCGCCGGCTTTGACATGGACCTCACCGCCCGGGAGAATATCTTTTTGAACGGCGCGGTGCTGGGCTTCACCCCGAAGTACATCAAGGAGCAGTTCGACGAGATCGTGGAGTTCAGCGAACTGCACGAGTTCCTGGACGTGCCGCTGAAGAACTACTCCAGCGGCATGGTGGCCCGCATCGCCTTCGCCATTGCCACCATCACAAAGCCCGACATCCTCATCGCCGACGAGATCCTGAGCGTGGGCGACTTTCTGTTCCAGCAAAAGTGCGAGGAGCGGATGCAGAAGCTGATGAGCGGCGGCACCACGGTGATCCTGGTGAGCCACTCCATCGAGCAGATCGAGCGGATGTGCAACAAGGTGGCCTGGCTGGAGCACGGGCGCATCAAGATGGACGGCGCCACCGACGAGGTGTGCGACGCCTACAAACAGACCACCCGGGACGCCGAGTGACCCAACCGAACAGCCAGGAGAGCAAGGCCCCCTGGCTGTTTTGCGCAAAAAGGAGAGAAGACCCAACATGCCGGACAAAAAAGAACTGGAGGCGCCCCTGCCCGCCGACGTTGCCAAAGCGGACAGCGTGGGCGGCATGGCCCGCCGTCTGCTGGACCCCGCCCACATCAGGCAGGTGGCCGCCTGGTGCGCAAAGGTGGGCCGGGAGGAGGGCCTTGAGGCCCTGTGGCGGGAGGTGGACTTCCGCGTGCGGCTGGCCTTTCACCGGGACACCTGGCGCTACCGGGCCGATCTGCCCACCCGCCGCCAGCTGAAGGCCCAGCGGGCCGAGAACCTGGCCGGGCCCACCATCAGCGTCTGCGTGCCTCTTTACAACACCCCGGCGCCCTTTCTGCGCCAGATGGTAAACAGCGTGCTGGCCCAGAGCTACCCCCGCTGGCAGCTGGTGCTGGCGGACGCCTCCGACGCCGCCCATCCGCAAGTGGGCCGCATCGCCCGGTGCTTTGCAAAAAAAGACGAGCGCATCCGCTATCTCGAGCTGGAAACGAACGGCGGCATCGCCGCCAACACCAACGCGGCCCTGGCCGCCGCCACCGGCGACTGGCTCACCCTGCTGGACCACGACGACCTGCTCTACCCCAATGCCCTCTACCGGGTGGCAAAGGAGGCGCTGGCCGGGGCGGATTTTGTCTACTCCGACGAGATCGTCCTCTCGGCGGACTTAAAGCATCTGGTGGACTACCACTTCAAGCCAGACTTTGAGCCGGACTATCTGCGGGGCTGCAACTACATCACCCATCTGGCCGCCTTCTCCCGGGCCCTGTTCGACCGGGCGGGGGGCGGCGAGCGCAGCGAGTACGACGGCAGCCAGGACTTTGAGATCATCCTGCGCCTCACCGAGCACGCCCAAAAGGTATCCCACATCCCCTATGTGCTGTATATCTGGCGCAGCCACGCCGGCAGCACCGCCGCCGGCATGGAGGCCAAGCCCTACGCCCTGGCGGCGGGGGAGAGGGCCATCGACGACCACCTGAAACGGGTGGGCCTGGAAGGAACGGCAACGCGCATCGAGGGCTGCCCCGGCGCCTACCGGGTGAAGTACGCCCTCACCGGCACCCCCCTCATCAGCGTGCTCATCCCCAATAAGGACCACGTCGACGACCTGGACCGCTGCCTTGCCCGCCTGTATGCAAAAGCGGGCTACGACAATTTCGAGGTGCTGGTGGCGGAGAACAACTCCGCCGACCCGGCCACCTTCGCCTATTACGAAGAGGCACGGAAAAAGTACCCTCGCCTGCGGGTGGTGGTCTACGAGGGCGGCTTCAACTTCGCGGCGGTGAACAACTTCGCCCGGCGGGCGGCAAAGGGCGAACAGCTGCTGCTTTTAAACAACGACATCGAGCTGCTCAGCGATGGGTTTTTGGCCGAGATGCTCATGTACAGCCAGCGCCCGGATGTGGGCTGCGTGGGGGCCAAGCTCTACTACCCCGACGACCGCATCCAGCACGCGGGGGTGTTCCTCGGCATCGGCGGCACCGCCGGCCACAGCCACAAGAGCCACCCCCGGGCCTCGGCGGGCGACCTCTACCGGCTGGCCACGCCCCAGAACCTGCTGGCGGTCACCGGCGCCTGCCTGATGGTGAAAACCGCCCTCTACGACGAGATGGGCGGGCTGGACGAGGAGAACTTCGCCGTGGCCTACAACGACATCGACCTGTGCCTGAAACTGTGGAAAAAGGGCCTCACCAACGTGTTCACCCCCTACGCCGAGGCCTACCACTACGAGAGCAAGAGCCGCGGGCTGGACACCCTGAGCGAGAACGCCCGCCGATATGAGGGGGAGAAGGCCCGCTTCATCGCCAAGTACGGCGACATGATCGCCGCGGGCGACCCCTACTACAACCGGCATTTCAACCTTCTGTTTGAAAACTACGGCCTGAAGTGAGAGCCGCGGGGGCCGGATTTTGGAGACGAGAGCCATGAAACTGAAACTCAAACGCATCCGGGAACTGCTGGGCTACGCCGCGGAACTTGTGAAAAGCGAGGGCTTTTTTGCCATGGCCCGGCGGGCGCTGGGCTTTTTCCGTCGGCGCTTTTTCGGCAAGCGGGCCCGCTATCTGCCCAAACAAAAGGTCCTCCAGGCCCAGCGGGCGGATGTGGCGGCCCGCTGGCAGAACGGCGCGGCGCTGCCCCTCATCAGCGTCTGCGTGCCGCTGTACAATACGCCCGAGCCCTATCTGCGGCAGTTTCTGGCCAGCGTCTTTGACCAGACCAGCACCCGCTGGGAGCTGTGCCTGGCGGACGCCTCCGACGAACAGCACGCCTATGTGGGAGAGATCGTGGCCCAGCGGGCGGCCTTCGCGGAAAAAATCGCCCCGGCGGCCAGCCGGGTGAAGTATGTCAAGGTGGAGAACAGGGGCATCAGCGCCAACACCAACGCGGCGGCGGCCCTGGCCACCGGCGAGTATCTGGCCCTGGCGGACCACGACGACATCCTGGCCCCCCACGCCGTCTACACCCTGCAGATGGCCATCCTGGACAGCGGCGCCGATTTTCTCTACAGCGACGAGGCCCTCTTCAAAAAGAGCATCCGCCGGCCCACGGTGGCCCACTTCAAGCCGGATTTCGCCCCGGACTATCTGGTGTGCTGCAACTACATCTGCCACCTTTCCGCCTTCAAGCGCAGCCTTTATTTTGAACTGGGCGGCGAGCGGACCGAGTGCGACGGCAGCCAGGACCACGACCTCTTTCTGCGCATCACCGACCGGCTGGACGAGACCCAGATCTATCACATCCCCCAGGTGCTCTACTACTGGCGGGTGCACGGCGGCTCCACCAGCGGCGGCACCGCCGCCAAGCCCTATGTGGCCAAGGCGGCCAAAAAGGCCATCGCCGACCATCTGGAGCGCACCGGCCAGCGGGGCGAGGTGCGGGACGGCCTGTTCCCCAGCACCTATAAGGTGGACTACGAGATTGAGGGCGAGCCGCTGGTGAGCATCCTCATCCCCAACATGGACCACACGGACGATCTGGAAAAGTGCCTCTCCTCGGTGTACAAAAAGACCAGCTGGCAGAATTTCGAGGTCATCGTCATCGAGAACAACTCCAAAGAGGCGGCCACCTTCGACTATTACAAGCGCATCACCGGTCCGGAGGGATACCCCCGCTGCCGGGTGGTGGAGTACAAGGCCGAGGGGGGCTTCAACTTCTCCGCCATCAACAACTTCGGGCGCAGGGCGGCAAAGGGCGACTACCTGCTGCTGCTCAACAACGACGTGGAGGTCATCAACCGGGGCTGGCTCACCGAGATGCTGATGCAGGCCAGCCGGCCGGGGGTGGCCATGTGCGGGGCGATGCTCTACTACCCCGACGACACCATCCAGCACGCGGGCATCATCACCGGCCTGGGGGGCTACGCCGGCCACAGCCACAAGTACCGGCCCCGCTCCTCCGGCGGCTACATGTTCCGGGCCGCCACCGTGCAGGATTTTTCCGCCGTCACCGCCGCCTGCCTGCTGGTGCGCGCCGCGGTGTTCGACGGCCTGGGCGGCCTGGACGAGGGCTTCACCGTGGCCTTCAACGATGTGGACTTCTGCCTGCGGGCGCGGCGGGCCGGCTGGCGGGTGGTCTGGACGCCCTACGCCCAGCTCTACCACTACGAGAGCAAGAGCCGGGGCATCGACGAGAAGGACAAGGCCAAAAAGCAGCGCTTTGCCGGCGAGCAGAAGCGCCTCACAGACCGTTTTGGCCGGGAGAACCTCACCCGCGATCCCTACTATAACCCCGGCCTCACCCTGGACCGGGAGGACTTTTCCGAGAGCGGCGATCTGCGCCACCTGCAAAACTGCATGCCGGGCTGAGAAGGCAGACGGCAAAACGTCTCCCCGCCGCCCGCGGGCCGAAATTCTTCCCGTGCCCCGGCAGGGGGGCGGCGTCTCACCCCCACGAGCGCCGAAGCTCTGTCCGGCCCGTCTCGGCGGAGGGGCGCTTTACCCGCCTGTTGCGAGCCCCGCCGTTCTTCCCGCCCTGGCGGAGAGCGGCGCTCTCCCCGTTCCGCCGCGTGTGCCGCGGCTCCGCCCGGCCCGCCCGGCGGAGGGCGGCATCTTCCTCGCCCCGCCGGCGTCGCTTCCCGGCGGGCGGCCCCAAAAGGGCAGGGGGGCCGCTTTGGGGCCCGGCCTTCGCCATATCTGCCCCGCGGCGCGAACAAGAGCAATAGATATTGTGTATTGACAAGCAAAAACGGCTGCTGTATACTGAATATTGTTTTCACAGCAAAACACCGCCCTCACAACTGACGGAATTTCGTGGGAGACCACGGGGGAGTGAGGCGCGGGCAATATGCCGACCGTCTGGGCAACACCGCATCGTCTGCGGTGCTGCCCTTTTTTGTTGGCAGCGCCGCCCGCCGAAAGGAGATCTTCGCAATGATGGAACAGTGGAACGGTTTTGTGCCCGGCGCATGGCAGAATAGTATCAATGTTCGGGATTTTATCCAAAAAAATTACAAACCGTATACCGGCGACGACAAATTTCTCGCCGGCCCTACCCCCCGCACCGACCAGCTGATGAAGAAGCTGAACGAGTTGATGGCCGCCGAGCGGGAAAAGGGCGGCGTGCTGGACGTGGACACCGAGACGGTCACCAGCCTGCTCACCTTCGCCCCCGGGTATCTGGACAGGGAAGACGAGCTGATCGTGGGCCTGCAGACCGACGCGCCCTTAAAGCGGGGCGTCAACCCCTTCGGCGGCATCCGCATGGCCCGCAGCGCCTGCGAGGCCTACGGCTACAAGCTGTCGGACAAGATCGAGGAGGAATTCCGCTACCGCACCACCCACAACGACGGTGTGTTCCGGGTGTACGGCCCCGAGACCCGGGCCGCCCGGCACTGCGGTCTCATCACCGGCCTGCCCGACGCCTACGGCCGGGGCCGGATCATCGGCGACTACCGCCGGGTGGCCCTCTACGGGGTGGACCGGCTGGTGGCGGAAAAACAAAAGGACATGGACGAACTGCATCGCCGGGACATGACCGACGACGTCATCCGCCTCATCGAGGAGGTGTGGCGGCAGATCGACTTTTTGAACAAGCTGGCCGAGATGGCAAAGGGCTACGGCTGCGACATCCGCCGCCCCGCCGCCACCGCCCGCGAGGCGGTGCAGTGGCTCTACTTCGGCTACCTCGGGGCCATCAAGGAGCAGAACGGCGCGGCCATGAGCCTGGGCCGCACCAGCACCTTCCTGGACATCTACTTCGAGCGTGACCTGGCCGCCGGCGCGCTGGACGAGCAGGGCGCCCAGGAGCTGATGGACCAGTTCGTGATGAAGCTGCGGATGGCCCGCCACCTGCGCACCCCCGCCTACAACGAGCTGTTCGGCGGCGACCCCATGTGGATCACCGAGTCGGTGGGCGGCATGGGCGAGGACGGCCGCACCCTCGTCACCAAAAATTCTTTCCGGGTGCTGCACACCCTCTACAACCTGGGGCCCGCCCCCGAACCCAACCTCACGGTGCTCTGGGCCGAGGCGCTGCCCGAGGGCTTCAAGACCTTCTGCGCCAAGGTCTCCTGCGACACCGACGCCATCCAGTACGAGAACGACGACCTGATGCGCCCGGTCTACGGCGACGACTACGCCATCGCCTGCTGTGTCTCCGCCATGCGGGTGGGCAAGGACATGCAGTTCTTCGGCGCCCGCACCAACCTGCCCAAACTGCTGCTCATGTCCCTCAACGGCGGGCGGGACGAGGTGAAAAACGAGCAGGTGGGCCCGGTGAGCCAGGTCTACCCGGGCGAGTATCTGGACTACGACGAGGTCTGCCGCCGGCTGGACTTCTACCGCGCCTGGGTGGCGCGGCTCTACGCCAACACCATGAACGTCATCCACTACATGCACGACAAATACGCCTACGAGAAGCTGCAGATGGCCCTGCACGACACCGAAGTGCACCGCTACATGGCCTTCGGCATCGCGGGCCTCAGCGTGCTGGCCGATTCCCTCTCCGCCATCAAATACGCCAAGGTGCGCTGCGTGCGGGACGAGGCCACCGGCCTCATCAAGGACTTTGCGGTGGAAGGGGAGTACCCCGCCTACGGCAACGACGACGACCGGGTGGACTCCATCGCCGCCGAGCAGGCCCGCCTCTTCTTTGAGGAACTGAAAAAGCACCCCCTCTACCGGAATGCTGAGCCCACCCTCTCGGTGCTCACCATCACCTCCAACGTGGTCTACGGCAAAAAGACCGGCGCCACCCCCGACGGCCGCAAGGCGGGCGAGCCCTTCGCCCCCGGCGCGAACCCCATGCATGGCCGGGAAAAGAGCGGCGCGCTGGCCAGCCTCAACTCGGTGGCCAAACTCAAGTATGACTGCTGCAAGGACGGCATCTCCAACACCTTCTCCATCCTGCCCGAGGCCCTGGGCAAGACCGAGACCGAGCGCCACGGCAATCTGGTGGCCCTGCTGGACGGCTACTTCGCCCAGATGGCCCACCACCTGAACGTGAACGTGATGAACCGTCAGATGCTGGAGGAGGCCTATGAGGACCCCGCCAAATATCCGAACCTGACCATCCGCGTCTCCGGCTACGCGGTGAACTTCCACAAGCTCAGCCGGGAGCAGCAGCGGGAGGTCATCCGCCGCACCTTCCACAGCGC
>DWYI01000082.1 GCA_019118765.1 Candidatus Allofournierella merdavium
GAGTACGCCCTCACCGTGCGGGACGTGAGCTGCGCCTACTGCGGGCAGACCGGCCACACCTCCGCCAGCTGCCCCACCAAGGCGGCGGACGAGCAGGCCGCGGCCCAGGCCGCCGCCCAGGCGGCGGCGCAGCAGGCAGCCCAACAGGCGGCCCAGGATGCCGCCGGCTCCTCCGACAGTCCCGCGCCCGCCCCGGGAGGCGACAGCGGTTCTTCTGTCTGGATTTCGCATCCCGAAGCGGATATCCCGGGCATAGTCATCACCGGCGGAGGAAATGGCGTGGGACAAGACTGCCCCTGAAAAATTCGGGCGAGGTCCCTGTTTATAAAGGAAACGCCCTTCAGAAAAAAAAGGGGGCAGCGCGGCCGATGGCCCGCGCCGTCCTCTTTTTCTTTGCTGCCAAACATGCTATGCTGTGAAAGAGACCCAACCGCGAAAGAGGGGGAGATCGTATGTCCCGTTCTGTGCCCGCGCCGGTGCGGGTGCTGGCGCTGACCGCGCCGCCGCTGGCCGCCCTGATCCGGGTGCTGGGCGGCGGCAATTACTACTGCGACAGCGACTACTATTGGCACATTGCCCTGGGCCGTGTGCTGGCCCGGACCGGCCGCCTGCCCGGCGCGGACGGGCTTTCCTGGGCCGCGCAGCAGCAGGGCCTGGAATATGTGAACCACTCCTGGCTGGCCGACTGGCTGCTCTACCGGCTAAGCCTGTGGGGCCCCACCGAGATCGCCGGGGCGGTGGTGTATCTGGCCGGGTGCCTGGCGCTGCTGGCGCTGGCCTTGTTCGGGCTGTGGGGCCGCGGGCTGCTGGCCCCGGGGCAGCGGCTGGCGCACCGCCTGGCGGACGGAGCTGTGATCCTGGGCGTGTGGCTCTGCCTGCGCTACACCTGGGGCAACCCCCGCCCGCAGCAGCTGGCGCTGGTCCTCTTCGCCCTGGCGCTGTATCTGCTGCGATCCGCCTGGGAGCACCCGCACCGCCGGCGCTGTTTTCTGCTGCCGGCGCTGGCGGCGCTGTGGGCCAACCTGCACGGCGGCAGCCTGCCGCTGCTGCTGGGTATGACCGGGCTGTACGGGCTGCTGGCGCTGCTGCCGCCCTTTCAGCGGGGCAGCCTGTGCCACCGGCGCGGCGCGCCGGCCCGGCGCTTTGCGCTGCTGCTGGGCCTGGAAGCGCTGGCCGGCTGCTGCAACCCCTACGGGCCGCGGCTCTACGGGCAGTTTTTTCAGGTGGACGCCACCAGCGCCCTGGTGGGCGTGACCGAGTGGCAGCCCGCCGCCTGGGACAACGCCCCCGCCTTTTTCGCGGCCATGGGACTGCTGGCCCTGGTCTGGCTGCTGGCCCGCCGGCCCTTTGAACTGGAGCCTGTGGCTCCCCTGCTGCTCACCGCCGGCTTCACCCTGCTGCATGTGCGGGGGATGTTCTGGTGGTGCGTGTGCGCGGCGGCGTTTTTGCTGCGGCAGGCCCCGGCGCTGCGCGCCGGCCTGGAGCGGGTGGCCGGGCGCTTTCGCCCCGGGCGGCTGCGTCCCCTTGCCCGGGCGGCGGGCCGGGCCCTTTTCCCGCTGGTGACCGCCGCCGCCCTGGCCGCCGGCGCGTGCTTTGCCCCCGCGGCGCTGCACAACCGGTTTTACCGGGTGTTTCCCCCGGAACTGGTGGACGCGCTGGAACAGGCAGACCCCCAGCGGCTGTACACCAGCTTCAACGCGGGGGGCATGGCCATCCAGGCCGGGTTCCAGTCCTTTGTGGATTCCCGGGCCCAGCTGTTCACCCCCGAGATGCTGGTGGACGCGCAGATCCTGGCGGGCACCCGCCGCCAGTCCGCCACCTGGTCCATCGACCAGGTGCTGACCCGCTGGCAGTTTGACGCGGTGCTGCTGGCAAAGTACGACGCGGAACTGACCGCCTCCTACTTCGCCGGGCGGGACGACTGGCGGATGGTCTACGACGGGGCCTGGTACACCCTGTTCCTGCCCCGGGGCTGACCCGCCGCGGGAAGCCTGCGCCCGGAGCGGCCGCCCACCATGAAAAGGCCCGGTCTGCCGACCGGGCCTTTCCTGTGTCCTTTCGCCTGTTTGCCGTGGCCGCCCTCACGCCCGGACGGTCAGCCACACCCGGCAGGACGTCCGGGAGATGGTGACGCCGCGCCGGGCGCTGGTGAGGGTGCAGGTTTGCAGCAGCTGGGGCGAGTCCCAGGCCCGCACCGGGCCATCGCGGGTGTATTCATCGAAGCGCGGCTCGCCGCGCATCCACTCTCTGTAATGCCCGCACAGCGCCTCCATCGCCCGGTCGCACTCCGCCCGGGTGTCGAACTCCATTCTCACCGACGCTTCGGTGACCCGGGCGTTCTTGCTCTCCCGCCGGTCGTTGAAGGTATAACTCACCGTGGCGGGGCGGCCGAGCACCTCCCGGTGGTAAGAAAACACACAAATGCCCCTGCGCCAGCCGCTCTCCGAATATGCCCAGTCCGGCGTGCCGGCGGCCCGGAGCACCTCATCCACGCCCATGCCCAGGGTCACCGCCTCGCCGGGGATACCCGTGGAGACCCGCCGAGGCCGGTTCACCGCCAGGGAGGAACACACCACAAGGAGCACCAGGCTTGCCCAAAACACAAAAACCGCAAGGCGCTGCCGTTTCACGCCGGGTCCCTCCTTTCGCCGGATGCGTCTGTCCTCAGTGTACACGGTCTTTTTCGCCGCCGCAAGGGGCAGTTCGCCCAAACCCTGACCGGATCATTTGGTGTGTTCGCCGGTGCGCCGGGCCGCGGAATTGACGGCGGGGGCCCGATACGCTATGATAGTACTGCGCTGAAAGGGCGGCGGGCGCCGCCCTGTTTTTCCACCGAGAGGGGGCTTGTGTGCCGTGACCCGTTCCATTTTTTCGCCGGCGCGGCGCTTCGCCGCCGCCCTGCTGGCGCTGCTTTTCGCTCTGCTGGCGGCGGGGCCCTGCTTCGCCCGGGCCGCCGCCCCCGCGCTGGAGGACACGCTGGCCCAGGTGCGCCGGCTGGAGGCGCTGGCCGACGCCTGGGCCGGCGAGCACCCGGGCAGCGACCCGGTGGAGCTGACGGTGAACTACCTGTGCGGCCAGCGGTACGACGACCCGCTGTGGAGCCTGGTGCTGGGCGGCGGCAGCGAGGCCTTTGAGGACTATGTGCGCCAAAACGACCCCGGCCTGGGGGCGCTGCAAAGCCTTGCGGACGTGACGCTGCCCACCGGCGAGGCGGTGGACTTTCTGCATCTGGCGGCCGCCGCGGGGGCGTGCTGCGGCTACGGCATGCCCCAGATCGTGTGCAGCTGGGGCGGCGACTGCGTGCAGCTGGCGGCACCGGCCCGGGGCACATCCGGCGACCCGGCGGCCTGCTACGAGGCGCTGGCGGCCGGCTTTGCCGCCCCCGACGGCACCGGCTACTTTCCCTTGAGCGACTGGCTGGCGGACGTGGACGGGGTGAACCTGGGCCAGCGGCTGCTGGCGGGCGAGGGGCTGGCCGACGCGCTGGAGGGCTATTATTCCCTGCTGGCCGGGGCGAGTGACCCGGACGCGGCGCGCGCGGAGCAGTTCGTGGCCCTGCAGTTCGGCGGGGCGGACACCGGCGACAGCGAGGGGTTCCGGGCGCTGGTGTGGAACACCTTTTCCCAGGACGCGGGGGTGCAGCTGTATCTGCTGGCCAACGAGTACGCCGACGTGGACGACGAGGGCCGCACGGTGATCGCCGCCGATCTGCAGGCCCCGCTCCAGGCGGCCTGCATGCTGGTGGCCGACCGGCTGGCCGACGCGCTGGACGGCAGGGTGGTGGACCCGCCCGCGGCCACACCGCGGCCGGAGGACGGCCCCTCCGCCAGTGCCCCGCCCGCCGCCACCCCGGCCCCCGGGGCAAACGCGCCGGCGCTGTGGGCGCTGGTGGAACAGCACCCGGGGGTGCTGCTGGGGGCCATGGGCCTGCTGGCCGCCGCCTTTGTGGCGGTGGCGGCGGCGCTGTGGCGCATGGGCCGCCGGTGAGCGGGCCAACCTATTTTGCAGGAGGCGACAGGCCATGAACGTTTTCGACATCCTGGGCCCGGTGATGATCGGGCCCTCCAGCAGCCACACCGCCGGAGCGGCCCGCATCGGGGGCGTGGCCCGGGCGCTGCTGGCCGCCGAGCCGGCGCGAGCGGTGATCCAGCTGCACGGCAGCTTTGCCAAGACCTACAAGGGCCACGGCACCGACAAGGCCATCATCGCCGGCATCATGGGCATGGCCCCGGACGACGAGCGCATCCGCCGCGCGCCGGAACTGGCCGCCGCCGCGCACCTGGCCGTGACCATCGAGACGGTGGAACTGGACGGGGCGCACCCCAACACCGCCCGCATCCTTTTGTGGGACGCCGCGGGCCGCACCGTCACGGTGCAGGGGGCCAGCGTGGGGGGCGGCAACATTCTCATCACCTCGGTCAACGGCATGGAGGTGCAGATCACCGGCCAGTACACCACCCTGATCGTGCTCCACCGGGACACCCCCGGCACCATCGCCGCGGTGGCCGACGTGCTGGCGGCCCACGGGGTGAACATCTGCAACTTCCGCCTGGCCCGCCGGGAAAAGGGGGGCGTGGCGGTGATGACCATCGAGCTGGACGGCAGCTTTGAGCCCAAGCTGAACCGGGAGGTGGAGGCGCTGCCCAACATCCTCTCCTCCACCATGTTACAGCCCATCTGACGCAAGGAGAACGCCATGACCGAAGAACTGAGATACGATTCCATCGCCGGCCTGGTGGCCGCCGCCGAGGCGGCGGGCGAGCCCATCTCGGCGCTGGTGCTGCGCCAGCAGGCGCGGCAGCTGGAACAGAGCGAGGAAGCGGTGTACGCCCGCATGCGGGACACCTACGCCGTGATGGCCGCCTGCATCGAGCCGGGCAGCGAGGAGGGCCTGCGCTCGGCCAGCGGCCTGTCCGGGGGAGACGCCTTCCGGATGCGCCGGGCGGTGGAGACGGGCAAAAACCTCACCGGCGGGGTGCTGGGGGGCGCTTTGTACCGGGCGCTGGCGGTGAGCGAGCTGAACGCCGCCATGGGCCGGGTGGTGGCCGCCCCCACCGCCGGCAGCTGCGGCATCCTGCCCGCGGCGGTGCTCACCATGCAAAAGGAGAAGGGCTGCACCGAACACGACTGCGTGATGGCGCTGTTCACCGCCAGCGCGGTGGGCATGGTCATCACCACGAGCGCCTGTGTGGCCGGGGCCCAGGGGGGCTGCCAGGCCGAGTGCGGCAGCGCGGCGGCCATGGCCGCCGCCGCCATCGTGGAACTGGCGGGGGGCACGCCCCGGCAGGCGGCGGACGGGGTGGCCATCGCCCTGAAGAACATCCTGGGCCTGGTGTGCGACCCGGTGGCGGGCCTGGTGGAGATCCCCTGCATCAAGCGCAACGCCTCCGGCGTGGCGGGGGCCTTTGTGGCCGCCGAACTGGCGCTGGCGGGCATCGCCAGCGCCATCCCCGCCGACGAGGTGATCGCGGCCATGAAAAAGGTGGGGGACGCCATGTCCCCCGCTTTGAAGGAGACCGCCGAGGGCGGCCTTGCCGCCACCCCCACCGCCCGCCGGCTCTACGAACAGGTGTTCGGCCGCCCCGCGGAGGAGGGCTGCGCCGGCTGCGGCGGCTGCGGCGGCCGATGAACGCCCGGCCGCGGGTGAGGATTTGACGCGAAGCCGCCGGCGTGCTATACTATAAGGGATGAATACACAGTGAGCCGCGCCGCGCGGCTGCTGCAATGGTTCAAAACGACGAGACCCTGCGGGGTCTTGTCGTTTTTTTGAGTTGCGCGGCGGGCGGGAAAGGGAGAGAGGATAAGAATATGAAAGAGAACGAAACCAACGTCATGAGCCGCGGGGAACTGGCCCGGCGGTATTTTCTTTTGGTGGTGAGCCTGAAGGCCACCGCCCTGAGCCTGGGCAGCTGGCTCATCGCCTGGAACTTCCTGCTCATCGCCGGGCAGGTGCTGCTGCTGCGCCGCCGCTTTTCGCCGGTGCAGCTGCTGCAGGTGCCCCTGTCCTTTCTGTTCGGCTGGTTCACCGACCTGGGTGTGTGGCTGGCGGGCTTTTTGCCGGTGAGCGCCTACCCGGTGCGGCTGGGGCTGGTGGTGCTGGGCACGCTGGTGCTGGCGCTGGGGGTGTCGCTCTCGGTGGTGGCGGGGGTGATCATGAACTCCGGCGAGGCCTTTGTCAAGGCCCTGGCCGACACCACCGGCAAGCGCTTCGGCGATCTGAAGATCGCCTTTGACGTGGTGTGCGTGCTGGGGGCGGTGGCGCTGTCGCTGCTGTTCTTCCATTTCACGGTGCAGGGCACCCGGGAGGGCACGGTGATCGCGGCGCTGTGCACCGGCTTTTTTGTGAACCTGATCCTGGGGCGGGTGCGGCAGCCGCTGGAGCGGCTGCTGCGGGCCTGAGACCCGGCTCTTGTGCTTTTGCCGCCGGGGGTATATGATAGAGGATGGCCGCCCCGGCGCGGGGCGCCGAAAAACGCTTGCGGGAGGCGAGACCCATGCGGCAGGACCTGACCACCGGCCCGGTGGCAAAGACCATGCTGCTGTTCAGCCTGCCCCTCATCGCAGGGGACATGCTGCAGCAGCTTTACAATGTGGCCGACACCCTGATCGTGGGGCGGTTTCTGGGGGCGGAGGCCCTGGGGGCGGTGGGCTCGGCCTACACCCTGATGACCTTTCTCACCTCCATCCTGCTGGGCCTTGCTTTGGGCAGCGGGGCGGTGTTCTCGATGGAGTGGGGCCGGCGGGACCTGGCGGAACTTCGCCGCAGCGTCTTTTCCGCCTTCTGCCTGATCGCGGCGCTGACGGCGGCGCTCACCGCCTTCGCCTTTCTCTTTCTGGACGGCATCCTCCGCTTTCTGCAGGTGCCGGCGGAAAACTACGGCCTGATGCGGGCTTACCTGTGGGTCATCTTTCTGGGCATCCCGGCCACCTTCCTCTACAACTTCTTCGCCTGCCTGGTGCGGGCGGTGGGCGACTCGGCGGCCCCGCTGGTGTTCCTGGGCCTTTCGGCGGGGGTGAACATCGCCCTGGACCTGTGGTTCGTGGTGGGCCTGGGCCTCGGGGTGGAGGGCGCGGCGGCGGCCACGGTGATCGCCCAGTACCTCTCGGGCGCGGCGATGACCGCCTACACCGCCCTGCGCTGGCCCCAGCTGCTGCCGGGGCGGGGCGAGCGGCGCCTCGGGCGGGAGAACCTTTCCCGCATCGCCCGCTTTTCGCTGCTCACCTGCGCCCAGCAGTCGGTGATGAACTTCGGCATCCTGCTGGTGCAGGGGCGGGTGAACTCCTTCGGGCCGGCGGTGATGGCCGCCTTCGCCGCCGGGGTGAAGATCGACGCCTTCGCCTATCTGCCGGTGCAGGATTTCGGCAACGCCTTCTCCACCTTCGTGGCCCAGAACTACGGCGCGGGCAAGCCCGAGCGCATCCGCCGGGGCATGGCCGCGGCGGCGGGCTGGGCGGCGGGCTTTTCCGCCGCCGTCAGCGCGCTGGTGTTCCTCTTCGCCCGGCCGCTGATGCGCATTTTCGTGGAGGCCGCCGAGACGGAGATTTTGGACATCGGCGTGCAGTACCTGCGCATCGAGGGCGCCTTCTACCCCGCCATCGGCTGTCTGTTTTTGTTCTACGGCCTCTACCGGGCGGTGGGGCTGCCCTCCATGAGCATGGTGCTCACGGTCATCTCCCTGGGCACCCGGGTGGCGCTGGCCTACGCCCTGTCCGCTTTGCCCCTCTTCGGGGTGGCGGGCATCTGGTGGTCGGTGCCCATCGGCTGGCTGCTGGCGGACGCCGCGGGCCTCGTCTACTGGCTGGCCCGCCGCCGGGCCATCGAGGCCGCCCTCGTTCCCGGGCAATAATTGGATTTGCGCCCGCTCCCGAAACCCTGTACAATAAAGGGGAAAGGGGGCGGGCTTTTTGGGCGAACGCACCTATCTTGCCATCGATCTCAAATCGTTCTACGCCTCGGTGGAGTGCGTGGAGCGGGGGCTGGACCCCATGGCCACCCACCTGGTGGTGGCGGACGAGGCCCGCACCGACAAGACCATCTGCCTGGCGGTGTCGCCGGCGCTGAAAGCCTACGGCGTGCCCGGCCGGGCGCGGCTGTTCGAGGCGCGGCAGGCGGTGGAAAAGGCCAACCGCCGCCGGCGGGCAAGGGCGCCGGGGGGCGTGTTCACCGGCAGAAGCTGGGACGAGAGGGCCCTGGCCGCCGACCCCGGCCTGGAGATGGACATTCTGGTGGCCCCGCCCCGGATGGCCCACTACATCGAGATGAGCGCCAGGGTGTATCAGGTGTACCTGCGCTTTGCCGCCCCCGACGACATCCATGTGTACTCCATCGACGAGGTGTTCATCGACGCCACCGATTACTTAAAAAGCGCCGGCGTCACCGCCGAGGCCTTCGCCCGCGAGGCGGTGCGGCAGGTGCTGGCGGCCACCGGCATCACCGCCACGGCGGGCATCGGGCCGAACCTGTATCTGGCCAAGGTGGCCATGGACATCGAGGCCAAGCACTGCCCGCCGGACGAAAACGGCGCGCGGGTGGCCCGGCTGGACGAGGGCAGCTTCCGGCAGAAATACTGGGACCACCGCCCCCTCACCGACTTCTGGCGGGTGGGTCGGGGCATCGCGCGGCGGCTGGAGGAAAACGGCCTTGCCACCCTGGGGGATGTGGCGCGCCTGTCCCTCTCGGACGCGGGGCAGGAGAAGCTGTTCCGGCTGTTCGGGGTGAACGCCGAACTGCTGATCGACCACGCCTGGGGTTTCGAGAGCTGCACCATGGCGGACATCAAGGCCTACAAGCCCGCCGACCACAGCCTTGGCAGCGGGCAAGTGCTGCAGGAGCCCTACCCCTTTGCCAAGGCGGCGCTGGCGGTGCGGGAGATGGCGGACGCCCTGGCGCTGGACCTGGTGGCTCAGGGCCTGGTGACCGACCGGCTGACCCTGGCGGTGGGCTACGACATTGAAAACCTCACCGACCCGGTCCGCAAGGCCGCCTATCACGGGCCGGTGGTCACCGACCACTACGGCCGCCGGGTGCCGAAACACGCCCACGGCACCGCCAAACTGGAAACTCCCACCGCCTCCGCCCGGGAGCTGGTGGCGGCGGCCGGCGCGCTGATGGACAAGATCGCCGACCCGGCGCTGCTGGTGCGGCGGCTGACCCTCACCGCCGGGCGGGTGCTGCCGGAGGCGGAGGCCGAGGCGGCGGTGGTGTGCCGCCAGCTGGACCTCTTCCACGACTGGCAGGCGGAGGCCGCCCGGCAAAAGGAGGCCGCCGCCCGCCGGGCCCGGGAGAAGAAGATGCAGAAGGCCCTGCTGGGCATCAAACAAAAATACGGAAAGAACGCCATCCTCAAGGGCATGGACCTGGAGGAGGGAGCCACCGGAAAGCTGCGAAACGGCCAGATCGGCGGCCACAAGGCGTGAGAGGGAGGGAACAGCCATGGGCCGCTACGACGACATCATCCACCTGCCCCGCCCGGTGTGCCGGCGGGCGAAGCCCCTCACCGGCGCCGAGCGGGCGGCCCAGTTCTCCCCCTTCGCGGCCCTGTCCGGCTACGAGGCGGCCATCCGGGAGGCGGCGCGCCTCACCGAGCCGGCGGTGGAACTGGCGGAGGACGGGGCGGCGGCGCTGGATGAAAAGCTGCGTCTGCTGGTGGAAAACCTGCCCCGCCGCCCGGAAGTGACGGTGACCTGGTTCGAGCCGGACGAAAAAAAGGAGGGCGGGGCGCTGCGGGTGTTCACCGGGCGGCTGCGCCGGGTGGACGAGACCGCCGGCCTGCTGCTGTTCGAGGGCGGGCGGCGGCTGCCCCTGGCAGCGGTGCGGGGGCTGGAGAGCGAAATTTTCCCCGACTTTTTGTGAACGTGTGGAAAAATCGCCGCTCTTCCGCGGGGCGGCGAGCGCGCGGCCGGTCCGCCATGGAACCGGGGAAGGACGGCGGCTCCTCAAAAAGCCGAAAAAGCGGGTCCGAAAAGAGGTAAGTTCGCCTCTTTCCGGACCCGCTTTTTTCGCGCTGTTTCGGGCGCGGCCATTTTGCCGCGATCCCCTTGTCATTGCTCCATAGCGAAGACCACATAGCCCGCCTCGTCGGAATACACCGCCTCGGCCACGGCCGCCCAGGGCAGCGACCGGTCGATCTCCCCGGGGCCGGCCAGCACGAACACCCGGCCCTCCGGGGGCGCGGCGTGGCTGGTCTTTTGCAGCCAGGGGCGCATTTTCAGGGAGGCCAGGTCCTCCACCTGCCACACCTCGATGGCCCCGTCGGACAGTTCGGTGAGGACGTTGGCCTGCCAGAAGGTCGCGTAGCCCCTGGTATACCCCTGCTCCTCCAGCCAGCCGGCCACCGTTTCCAGGGCGGGGCTGCCGTGGGGCGGTGCGGCGGCAAAGCGCAGGGTGGTGCCGGTGCTGGCGCAGACCACCAGCGCCGCCAGCGCCCCCGCCAGCGCCCGGCGCAGGGCACACCGCCGCAGAGGGAAGCGTTCCGCCATCGCTGCCAGGGCCGCGACGGCCAGCGGCGCCACCGGCAGCCAGTAGCTGCCGTTGACGGCCTCCCCGTCGTTCATGCAGGCGAAGACCAGGCCGTCCACCGCCAGGCAGGCGGCCAGGGTGACCCCCGTCAGCCGCAGGGCGAAGGGCAGCGCGTCCCCCTGCCGCAGCAGCCAGACCAGGGCAACCGCCACCGCCGCCGCCAGCAGGATACCCGCCGCCCCCAGCAGGCCCGGCAGCGAGAAGAGGGGCACCGCCCCGGTGGCGCCCTGCTGCCAGCGGTCCGCCGGGTAGCCGAAGAGGGCGAGGAAATCGCTCCAGCTTTCCAGCACGCCCCCCAGGGTGAGGGCCGTCCAGGCCCGGGCGCTCTGGTCCAGGAAGGTGTAGCGGGCCGCCAGCACCGCCCGGTTCACCAGATACCCCCCGCAGCCGCCGGCGCAGGCCAGCAGGGCGGCGGCAAAGGCCCGCGCCTCCGGGTCTCGCGCCGCGCCGGGGCCCAGAGGGGCCCGCAGCCAGCGCAGCGCCAGCAGCAGGGCGCACCCCGCCGCCAGCGGCACATACAGGTTCATCAGCAGCCGCACCCCGTTGAGGCCGGCGGCAAAGCTCACCAGTGCCAGCGCCGCCGCCAAAAGGCCCGTGCGCCGCCGGGAGGCCGGGCGGCACAACCGCACCGCCAGGCCGAAGCTGGCCAGCACAAAGGCCATGTGCACAAAGTAAAACCCGCCGAACACCCCGTGGTAGAGCTGCCAGAAGCCGAAGGGGCAGAGCAGCGCCCCCGCCGCCCAGGGGGCGCTTTTCCACAGCCCCGCGCCCCGGGCGAAGAAGAGGTAGCTTGCCGCCAGCAGCGCCGACAAAAGGCCCTGGGCCAGCAGCCGCGCCGCGTGCCAGCTGCCGGGAAAGACCAGCAGCCCCAGCTTGAACAGCAGCTGCTGGCAGATCACCCGCAGCTCGGTGGAGTAGTACCAGTTTTGGCTGAGCACGCCCCCCTCTTTGTTCAACAGGTCCGCCAGCACCATCTCGGAGGCCATGTCGCTGTCCAGCAGAGCGCGGCCGAAGCGCCACACCAGCGCCAGGCCCGCCAGCCAGGCCGCCGCCAGCCACACCCAGCCGGCGGCCTGCCACGCCAGCTGCGCCGCCCGTCGTTGTTCGGTTTTCGTCCCGGTCATCCAAAGCACCCCGCAATGCAGTTTTACAGGGCCAGTATACCACATCCGGGCGCAAAACAGAAGGGCCGGGCGGAGCGCCCGCCCGGCCGCGGCCCCCTCAGGGCCACTCGTATTCAAAAGAGGCGTTTGGCGCCGCAAGTTCCAGCAGCACCCGGCCGCCCTTTGTCAGCCGGTAGTGCGCCGGGCAGACCAGGTTCTCCCGCACGGTGCGCTCCATCGCCCCCGCGGCGGGGGCCCGCAGCGCCCGGCCCGGCCCGCCCAGCCGCCGGGCCACAAGGCACAGGTCCCCCTGGCGCACCGTCACCCCGCCGCCCCCCAGGGCGGTGGCCCGGGCCCCCAGGTAGCTGGCCAGCCGCCACTCCCGCCCGGCCAGCCGCACCAGGGCGATGACCCCCCGGAAGGCCGCCGGCCCCAGGGGCACGTCGGCCACCGCCAGCATCAGCGAGCCGCCCTCAAAAAAGCACTGGGTCCAGAGATAGCCCGCCGGGAAGGACCGGCCCCGGTCCCCCTCGATATAACCCCTGCCCCCGTCAAAGTCAAAGGCCCGGCCGTTCACCTCCAGCCGCCCGGCGAGGGGGTGGGCCATGCTGGCCACCCGGTGCCGGCACTGCAGAAAGGGCAGGGCGCACAGGGGGCCCATGACGTCGTAGGCGGGGGGAAGGAGGGGCCCGAAGCGCACCTCGCCCTCTGCCCGCAGGCCCGGCGCGTCCACCGCCAGGCGCAGGCCCCGCTCGCAAAAGAGGTTTTGCCTCAGCGCCGCCCGGGGTCGGGCCCCGCTCACCGCCGTCTCGCCGGCGGCGAAGGGGATGTTCCAGCTGCCGCCGTCGGTGATGAGCTGCAGCGAGCCGCCCCCCGCGTGCGCCGCCGGGATGAGGGCCAGGCTGCCGCCGGGGCCCTGGCACTTGAAATACCAGCCGCAAAAATACCGTTCAGCCATAGCGCGCCTCCTTCTGGGCCGGGCCGTCCAGCAGACGGCCGTAGCGGTCGAACCGGGAGCCGTGGCAGGGGCAGTCCCAGCTGCGTTCGTGGGGGTTCCACTCCAGCCGGCAGCCCATGTGGGGGCAGCGCAGGTCCACCACGCACAGCCGCCCGTCCGCCTCCCGCCAGGCGCCCACCGTCTCGCCCTCCAGCCGGATGACGCCCCCGGACCCCGGGGCCAGGGAGTCCGGCCCCGCCCCGGCGGGCAGAAACCGCCGGGCAAGCCCCTTTACCGCCTGCCTGCCCTGGGCCAGCGCCCGGCCCAGGGCGGCGGCGGAAAAGCGCCGGGGGCTCACCACCGCCGCCAGCGGGTCAGGCCGGCCGCAGATCATATTTGCCAGCAGCTTTGCCGCCAGCATCGAGCCGGTCATGCCCCACTTGTGAAAGCCGGTGGCCACATACCAGTTCGGCCGGGAGGGGGCGTAGCGGCCCACATAGGGCAGGCCGTCGGGGGTCATGCAGTCCTGGGCGGACCAGCGGGCCGCCGGCCGGCTGCCGGGGAACCACTTTTCCGCCTGGGCCAGCAGCGGGGGATAGCCGCCCTTGTCCGCCTCGCCGGTGCGGTGGCCGCCGCCCCCCAGCAGCAGGTAGTTTTGCCACCGGCGCAGCGAGAGGCCCTCCGGCCCCGCGCCGATGTAGACGGCGTCGGGCAGCGGCGCGCCTTCCAACGCCACCACATAGGAGCGCTGCTGGTACATCCGGGCAAAGTACAGGCCCGGAAAATCCACAAAGGGATAGTGGCAGGCGAACACCACCGCCGTTGCCCGGACCCTGCCGCCGGGGGTGAGGCGGGTGTCGCCCTCCACCCGCCGCACCGGCGTGTGCTCGTAGACCTCCAGCGGCTCGGCGGCCGCCGCCAGGAACTTGAGGGGGTGGAACCGGGCCTGCCCCTCCAGCCACACCGCACCCGCGGTCTCAAAGGGCAGTTCCGACGTGGAGGCGGTGAGGGTCACCGGCAAGCCCAGCCGCCGGGCCGCGGCGGCCTCCACCTCCAGCACCGCCCGCCGACCGCCGTAGACGGCGGCGGCGCAGTCCTCCCAGTCGCAGTCGATGTTCTCCTGCCGCACCATCCGCCGGAAGTCCTCCACCGCCGCCAGGTTCGCCCGGGCGTAGAGCCGGGCGTCCGCCGGGCCCGCCGCCCGCAGCAGCGCGGCGCAGAACAGCCCGTGCTGGGCGGTGACCTTGGCGGTGGTGTGGCCGGTGGCGCCGCCCCCCAGCCGCCCGGCCTCCAGCACCACCGCCCGCAGCCCCGCCCGGCCCAGCGCCCGGGCGGTGAGCACCCCCGCCATGCCGCCGCCGATGACCGCCGCGTCGGCGCAAATATTTTTTTCCAGCCGCCCGCGGCGGGGCATTTGCCAGCTTTTCTCCCAGATGGAACCCATACCTGCCTCCCATGGCCGCCGGCGGCTTGTCCGGCGGCCTCTTTTTGAAAACAGTGTGGGCCGCCCGGCCCGCTCCTATGCCGAACGGGCCCTTCCCTCCGGCGCAGGCGGGGCGCGGGTGACCATGACCGGCGAGGAGAAGGCCAACCGGCTCACCCGCGCGCCGGAGTGCCTGTTCCGGCTGGGGCGGTTTGAGCGCACCGGCATGATGACAACGGCCCGGCTGCTGGCAAAGCTGAAGCAGGGCTGACCGGCAAAAAAGGGAGAGCCCCGGGGCCTTTCGGCCCCGGGGCTCCCGATTTTGATTGGACGGATTTACAGAAGATGCACCGCGACAATCAGGCCGGCGAACACGATGGAGACCATGCTGGTCAGCTTGATCAGGATGTTGATGGCGGGGCCGGAGGTGTCCTTGAAGGGATCGCCCACGGTGTCGCCCACCACGGCGGCCTTGTGGCAGTCGCTGCCCTTGCCGCCGTGCTGGCCGCTCTCGATGTATTTCTTGGCGTTGTCCCAGGCGCCGCCGGCGTTGGCCATCATCACCGCCAGCACAAATCCGGTGACGGTGGTGCCTGCCAAGAGGCCCGCCACGCCGTTCACACCCAGGATGAGGCCCACCACCACCGGCACGATCACCGCGAGGAGGGCGGGGGCCAGCATCAGTTTCTGGGCGCTGCGGGTGCACATGTCCACACAGCGGGCGTAGTCCGGTTCCGCCTTGCCCTCCATCAGGCCGGCGATGGTGGAAAACTGCCGGCGTACCTCCACCACGATGCTCTGGGCCGCCTTGCCCACCGCGTCCATGGTGAGGGCCGCGAACAGGAAGGGCAGCATGCCCCCCACGAACAGCCCGATGAGGGTGGTGGGGTTGGTGATGGACAGATCCAGCGCGATGTCCGGCTTGATCTGGTGCACCTTGTCGATGTAGCTGGCGATGAGGGCCAGGGCGGTGAGGGCCGCCGAGCCGATGGCAAAGCCCTTGCCGGTGGCGGCGGTGGTGTTGCCCAGGGAGTCCAGCGCGTCGGTGCGCTGGCGCACCTCGGCGGGCATGTGGGTCATCTCGGCGATGCCGCCGGCGTTGTCGGCGATGGGGCCGTAGGCGTCGGTGGCCAGGGTGATGCCCAGGGTGCTGAGCATGCCCACGGCGCTCACGCCCACGCCGTAAAGGCCCATGTTGAAGTCGGCCGCGCCGCCGGCGCAGAAGTAGCTGATCAGCACGCTCACGCCCACGATCACCACCGGGGCCACGGTGCTGAGCATGCCCAGCGACAGGCCGCTGATGATGACGGTGGCGCTGCCGGTCTCGCTGGAGGCGCTGAGCCGCTGGGTGGGCTTGTAGGTGTCGGAGGTGTAATATTCGGTGATGGCGCCGATGGCCACCCCCGCCACCAGGCCGCTGATGACCGCGATGAACACCCCCAGGGCGTTCTCGGCGGGCAGCAGCCAGTGCACCGCGAACCAGGCGCACACCATGATCAGCGCGCTGGCGATGTAGGTGCCGGTGCGCAGGGCCGCCAGCAGGTTCTTCTGGCTGGCGCCCTCTTTGGTCTTGACAAAGAAGCTGCCCACGATGGAGCAGGCCACGCCCAGCGCCGCCAGCAGCATGGGCACGCCCACGCCGCCCACGCCGTAGCCCGCGGCCACCGCCAGCGTGCTGGTGGAGACGATGCTGCCCACATAGCTCTCGTACAGGTCGGCGCCCATGCCGGCCACGTCGCCCACGTTGTCGCCCACGTTGTCGGCGATGGCGGCGGGGTTGCGGGGATCATCCTCCGGGATGCCCGCCTCCACCTTGCCCACCAGGTCGGCGCCCACGTCGGCGGCCTTGGTGAAGATGCCGCCGCCCACCCGGGCGAACAGCGCCATGCTGGAGGCGCCCATGCCGAAGGTGAGCAAGTTGGAGGTGATGCTCTGGATCAGCAGTTCGGAGGTGGCCGCCGGGTCCACCGTGGTGTACCAGAAGCGCAGGAAGAAATACCAGAAGGACAGGTCCAAAAGGCCCAGCCCCACCACCGTGAAGCCCATCACGCTGCCCGCCGAGAAGGCCACCCGCAGCCCGCGGTTCAGGCTCTCGGAGGCGGCGTTGGCGGTGCGGCAGTTGGCCATGGTGGCGGTCTTCATGCCGATGAAGCCCGCCAGGCCGCTGAAGAAGCCGCCGGTGACAAAGGCGAAGGGGGTGAAGAAGCTCAAAAGGCCCGCGGCGGCCATGACCAGCAGGATGCAGAACACCACGGCGAAAAAGATGGCCACGCCCTTGTACTGCCGCTTCAGATAGGCGGTGGCGCCGCTGCTCACCGCGTTCGAGATCTTCTCCATCTGCGGGGTGCCCGCGGGCTGCCCCTTCACCCGCCGGAACATGGTGGCGGCAAAGGCCAGCGCCAGCACCGCGCCCGCCGCCACAAGAAGCATTGCGTCCATAGAAACCAAAACCCTCCTATTACAATAAATTTGGACAGGAAAGCCGGGCAGCCAGTCCGGCTTTCTCTCCATCTCGTGCCTAAGCTACAATAAGGGGAGCAACTGGCTGACCAATCCCTCCTTGGGCTTTTATGTCCGTTCG
>DWYI01000083.1 GCA_019118765.1 Candidatus Allofournierella merdavium
CCTCCTGGTTTTTTATTGTTGCAGTTGGCCGACCGCAACTCTATTCTATCAGAAGGTCTTTTTCACTATATAATTTCTTTACACTCCCCGGCACAGCCGGGGGTTGTCTTTGCGCTAAAGCTAACAAAACAAAAAACACCGCCGCGGAACATGCCGTTCCGCGGCGGTGTTTTTGGATCGCAAACGCCGGTGTATCAATAGGCCTTGCCCCAGTAGACCATCACCTTGGCGGGCTTGCCGCACACGGGGCAGACGTCGGAGAGGTGCTCCTGCTCGAAGGGCATGCACCGGCTGGAGAGGCCCACCTCTTCCTTCATCTTCTCCTCGCAGGCCACATCGCCGCACCACATGGTCTTGATGTAGCCGTTGTTCGCCTCGGCCAGGGCCTTCACCTCGTCCATGGTGGTGGCGGCCCAGGTGCGGTTTTCCCGGTTTTCCAGCGCCCGGGCGTAGAGGTTCTGGGCCAGCTCGTTCAGCAGCGCGGGAATGGCGATCTCCAGCTCGTCCAGGCTGGCGAAGATCTTCTCCCGGGTGTCGCGGCGCACCAGCACGCACTGGTTCTTCTCCAGGTCCTTGGGGCCGATCTCCAGGCGCAGGGGCACGCCCTTCATCTCCCACTGGCTGAACTTCCAGCCGGGGCTGTTGTCGGAGTTGTCCAGCTTGACCCGGGCGAACTTGCCCACCCGGGCGGCCAGTTCGGCGGCCTTTTCGGCCACGCCGGGCTTGTGGGCGGCCACCGGCACGATGACCACCTGGTAGGGGGCGATGGCCGGGGGCAGGATGAGGCCCTCGTCGTCGCCGTGGGTCATGATGATGGCGCCCACCAGCCGGGTGGAAACGCCCCAGCTGGTCTGGTGGGGGTACTGCAGCTGGTTGTCCCGCCCGGTGAACTGCACGTCAAAGGCGCAGGAGAAGCCGTCGCCGAAGTAGTGGCTGGTGCCGCTCTGCAGCGCCTTGCCGTCGTGCATCATGGCCTCGATGGTATAGGTGGCCTCCGCGCCGGCAAACTTCTCCTTGTCGGTCTTCTTGCCCTTCACCACCGGGATCATCAGGTACTTCTCGCACAGCTCGGCGTAGGTGTTCAGCTGCTGTTCGGTCTCCTCGATGGCCTCCTGGGCGGTCTCGTGGATGGTGTGGCCCTCCTGCCACCAGAACTCCCGGCTGCGCAGGAAGGGGCGGGTGGTCTTTTCCCAGCGCACCACGCTGCACCACTGGTTGTACTTCATGGGCAGGTCCCGCCAGGAGTGCAGCACATGGGCGAAGTGGTCGCAGAACAGCGTCTCGCTGGTGGGCCGCACGCACAGCCGCTCCTCCAGCTGCTCCAGGCCGCCGTGGGTGACCCAGGCCACCTCGGGGGCGAAGCCCTCCACATGGTCCTTCTCCTTTTGCAGCAGGCTCTCGGGGATGAAGATGGGCATGGCCACGTTCTCATGGCCGGTGGCTTTGAACATGTCGTCCAGGATACGGGTGATGTTCTCCCAGATGGCGTAGCCGTAGGGCCGCAGGATCATGCAGCCTTTCACGCTGGAATAGTCCACCAGCTCCGCCTTGAGGCAGACGTCGGTGTACCACTGGGCAAAGTCCTCGTTGATGGGGGTGATGGCCTCCACCAGTTTCTTCTTCTGTTCGCTCATTTGCGCCGTTCCTTCCTCCTCGGTTTGGTAGGGCAGGGCCGCACGGGCCCAACGCCGTGGGCGGGTCGCGCGGTGCTGCCGCAGTAAAAAACACGCCCCCGCACTGCTGCAGGGGCGCGATCACAGCCATCGCTGTTCAGCTGTTCTCCTCGACGTAGCGCACGACGTCCCCGACGGTGTGGAAATTCTCGATCTGCTCGTCGGGCACTTCCACGCCGAACTCGTCTTCCAGGGTCATGACCATGTCCACGACGTCCAGGCTGTCGGCCTCAAAATCCTCCAGAATATCGCTGTCCATGGTGATCTTGTCCTCGTCGATATCCAGCTGTTCGGCCAAGAGCTCACGGATGCGTTCGAAAGTATCCATAATCACTAAACTCCCTTTTTGTTGCTCCGCAATCGCGGTGTGTTTATACTATATCATTTTATAGCCTATCTGTACGGGGTTGTCAAGGGCCTCGGGCAAGTTTTTTGGCGGTTTTCCTTGTGCTGGCCGGGGTTTGACGCTATAATAAAATCAGAGCGCGGGCGGCGGGCGCACATCGCCCTTTTTCGCCCCGGGAGGGGGTATTTTCGTTGGTTTTGAATTTTACCAAAATGGAGGGCTGCGGCAACGACTACATCTATGTGGACTGCCTTGCCGGCCTCTCCTTTGACCCGGCCGCGGCGTCGGTGGCCCTGAGCCCCCGGCACTTCGCCGTGGGGGCGGACGGGTTGATCTGCATCTGCCACAGCGACGTGGCCGACGCGCGGATGCGGATGTTCAACGCCGACGGCAGCGAGGGCGCGATGTGCGGCAACGGCATCCGCTGCGTGGCCCAGTGGCTGTACGAACACGGCCTTGCGCAGGATGAGGTGAAGGTGGAGACCCGGGCCGGCATCAAGGCGCTGCGCCGCATGGGCGACGGGCTTTGGCAGGTGGAGATGGGGAAAGCCAGCTTCGCCCCCGGGGACCTGCCGGCCACGGGCTTTGGCGACGGGCCGGCCATCCAAAAGGAGCTGATGGTGGGCGGCCGGGCCTGGCCGGTGACCTGCGTGTCGGTGGGCAATCCCCACTGTGTGACCCGGGTGGCGGACGTGGCCGGGGTTGACCTGGCAAAGATCGGCCCCGGCTTTGAGCACCACATGGCCTTCCCCGAAGGGGTGAACACCGAGTTCATTCAGGTGCTGGGGCCCGACCGGCTGAAGATGCGGGTGTGGGAGCGGGGCAGCGGCGAGACGCTGGCCTGCGGCACCGGCGCCAGCGCCAGCGTGGCCGCCTGCGTGGCCGAGGGGCTGTGCCGCCCCGACCAGGACGTGCGGGTGGACCTTTTGGGCGGCAGCCTCACCATCCGGGTGGGCAGCGACTGGCGGGTGCTGATGACCGGCCCCGCCCGCACCGCCTTCACCGGCACAGCGAACATTTGAGTGGGGAAGGAGCAAGGGAACATGGAAGAACTGAAAAAGGTGCTGGAAGGCCGGCCGGTGCTGTACCTGGCCACGGTGGAGGGCTATCTGCCCCGGGTGCGGCCCATCAATCACTACATGGTGTGGAACGACCGCTTCTACATCGCCATGGGCAAGCACAAGGAGGCCTACAAGCAGCTGCTGGACAACACCAACCTGGAGCTGACCACCGCCCTGAGCGATAACGACTGGATCCGCATCCGCGGCACCGTGAACTTTGACACCAGCCCCGAGGCCTACGCCGCCGCCTTCGCGGAGATGCCCGACCTGAAGGAAAGCTTCGGCGAGAACAGCGGCAAGCGCCTGGCGCTGATCTACCTGGACCACATCAGCGCCATGGTCTTCGACCGGCAGGACAACGCAAGGCTGCTGGCGAAATTCTGAACGCGAAACACGCGGCGGCCGGGGAGACTTCCCCGGCCGCCTTTTTCATCCGGCAAAGGAGGCAGCGCATGGAACACAGCGCATTTGCGCCCTTCATCCGCCCCGCGGCGGCGCAGGACGCCGGGCGCATCGCGGAGATCCTGGTCTTCAACAACCGGCTGAACTTCTTCCCCATCTTCAAGGATGAACAGTATTCCTTCCGCGAGATGCAGGTGGTGCCTCTGGCGCGGCAGCTCGCGGAGGATCGGGACGCGCTCGCCCGCACCTTCGTCTGGGATGACGGGGTGCTGCGGGGCTTTGTCCGCCTTCGGGGACGGGAGGTGGAAAAGCTTTTTGTGGACCCGTGCTTTCAGGGCCGGGGCGTGGGCGCGGCGCTGCTTGCGTTCGCCGTGACCCGCTTTGAAGCCGACCATCTCTGGGCGCTGGAGGCAAACACGGGCGCGCGGCGGTTTTACGCCGCCCATGGGTTTGCCCCCACCGGCGAGAGCCGCTTTGAGGAGGGTACCAGCCAGCGGCTTTTGCTGCTGCGCCGCCCGGACTGAGATCAAAAAACAGCGGCCCCCTCCCGCCTTGCGGGAGGGGGCCGCTGTTTATTCTTCGATGACCTGGTTGTCCGCCAGGATATCGGGCTTGTGGCGCATGCTGTCCGCCTCGGTGATGGGACGGATGACCCGGGCGGGAACGCCCGCCGCAAAGCTGCCGGCGGGGATGTCCCGGGTGACCACGGCGCCCGCGCCGATGACGCAGTCGTCCCCGATGGTCACCCCGGGGCAGACGGTGACCCCCGCCCCGAACCAGCAGTTGTTGCCGATGTGCACCGGCTTTGCGTAGCACAGGCGTTTGACCTCTCCCCCGGCGGTGCGGATGGCCTTACGCTCGGAGGCGATCATGGGGTGCACCGGCGTCACGATGGTGACGTTGGGGCCGAAGTCGCAGTGGTCCCCGATGGTGACCTCCCCGTCGTCCTGCACGGTGAAGTTGAAGTTGATGAAGACGTTTTTGCCGATCTTTGTGTGCCTGCCATAGTGGAAGGTGATGGGCCCCTGCATATACAGCCCCTCGCCCATCTCCCCAGGATCTCCCGCAGGATCGCCTCCCGCTTTTCCACTTCGTCCTCGTGGGTCTTGTTGTAGTCCACGCTCAGGTTGTGGGTCCTCCGCTTGATGGCCACCAGCTCCGGGTCCATGGGCCAGAACAAAACCCCCGCCCGGATCTTCTCTTCCTCCGACATGCCGTTCTCTCCTTCCCTGATACTATGAAGGCCAAACCGGCCCCGGGGGGGCGCGGTTTGGCCTGTGTGCGGCCGCGGCGGCCGCCGTATTTACTCGATGATGCTCTTGCCGGTCATCTCGGCGGGCTGGGCAAGGCCCAGCAGTTTGAGCATGGTGGGGGCGATGTCCGCCAGCACGCCGCCCTGGCGCAGCTTCACGTTCCCCGCGCCAGCCACCAGGAAGGGCACCGGGTTGGTGGTGTGGGCGGTAAAGGGCGAGCCGTCGGTGTCGTACATACGGTCGGCGTTGCCGTGGTCGGCGGTGAGCAGCACCTGGCCGCCCGCCTTCAGAACCGCGTCGATCACCTTGCCGGCGCAGGTGTCCACGGCCTCCACCGCCTTCACGGCGGCCTCGAACACGCCGGTGTGGCCCACCATGTCGCAGTTGGCGAAGTTCAGGATGATCACGTCGTACTTGCCGCTCTCGATGCGCTTGACGCACTCGTCGGCCACCTCGTAGGCGCTCATCTCGGGCTTCAGGTCGTAGGTGGCCACCTTGGGGCTGGGGATCAGGGCCCGGTCCTCCCCCTCGAAGGGGGCCTCCACGCCGCCGTTGAAGAAGAAGGTCACATGGGCGTACTTCTCGGTCTCGGCGATGCGCAGCTGGGTCTTGCCGCACTTGGCAAGGTAGGCGCCCAGCACGTTGTCCAGGCTCTCGGGCTTGAAGGCCACCTCCACGTTGGGCATGGTGGCGTCGTACTGGGTGAAGCAGACGTAGTTCACGGGGAAGCGGCCGAAGCGGCGCTCGAAGCCGGTGAAGTCGTCGTCCACAAAGGTGCGGGTGATCTCACGGGCGCGGTCGGGGCGGAAGTTGTAGAAGATGACGCTGTCGCCCTCGGACACGCGGCCGCCCTCGCAGGTGACGGCGGGCACCACGAACTCATCGGTGACGCCGGCGGCATAGCTGTTCTCCATCACTTCCAGCGGCTCGCCCTTCACGCCCTCGCCGTAGACGAAGGCGGCGTAGGCCTTTTCCACCCGGTCCCAGCGGTTGTCCCGGTCCATGGCGTAGTAGCGGCCGGTGACGGTGGCGATCTTGCCGATGCCCAGTTCGTTCAGCTTGTCCTGCAGCTGGGCGATGTAGCCCTTGCCGGAGTCGGGGGGCACGTCGCGGCCGTCCATGATAGCGTGGACGTAGAGCTCCTTCACGCCCAGGTCCTTGGCCATGTCCAGCAGGCCGAACAGGTGCTGGATGTGGCTGTGGACGCCGCCGGCACTGAGCAGGCCCATCAGATGCAAAGCCTTGCCGTTTTCCACCGCGGACTTCATGGCGCCCACGATGGCCGGATTCTGGCGGATGGTGCCGTCCTGGATGGCCTTGGTGATGCGGGTGAGCTCCTGGTAGACGATGCGGCCGGCGCCGATGTTGGTGTGGCCCACCTCGCTGTTGCCCATCTGGCCGTCGGGCAGGCCCACGTCCAGGCCGGAGGCGCCGATGGTGGTGTAGGGGCAGCTGGCGAAGAGTTTATCGAGATAAGGGGTGTTGGCCGCCACGATGGCGTTGCCGTTTTTCTGCTCGGGCACCCAGCCGAAGCCGTCCAGGATGCAGAGCAGCAGGGGTTTTTTCGACATAAACGTTATCTCCTTTTGACAAAAGGGCGCGCCGGGCCCGCCGGCGCGCCGCGGTGATGTTTACTTGCCGGCGGCGGCCACGATGGCCGCGAAGGCGTCCGCCTTCAGGGAGGCGCCGCCGATCAGGCCGCCGTCCACGTCGGGCTTGGCCAGCAGTTCGTCGGCGTTGCCGGCGTTCATGCTGCCGCCGTACTGGATGGTGGTGGCCTTGGCCACCGCCTCGCCGTAGAGTTCGGCCAGCACCTTGCGGATGGCGGCGCAGACCTCCTGGGCCTGGTCGGCGGTGGCGGTGCGGCCGGTGCCGATGGCCCACACCGGCTCGTAGGCGATGATGATGTTCTTCATCGCTTCGGCACTGACGCCCTGCAGGGCGATCTTGGTCTGCATGCGCACCAGCTCCTCGGTGACGCCCTGCTCCCGCTGGGTGAGGTTCTCGCCCACGCAGACGATCACCTTCAGCCCGGCGGCAAGGCCCGCCAGGGTGCGCTTGTTCACGGTCTCGTCGGTCTCGGCGAAGTACTGGCGGCGCTCGGAATGGCCGGTGATGACGTACTCCACGCCCAGGTCCACCAGCATGTCGGCGCTGATCTCACCGGTGAAGGCGCCGCTCTTTTCAAAGTGGACGTTCTCGGCGCCCACATGGATGTTGGTGCCCTTGGTCTTCTCCACGGCGGTGACCAGGCTGGTGAAGGGGGTGCAGATGACCACCTCGCAGCCCGCGCCCTTCACGGCGGGGATGAGCTCGTCGATGAGAGCGGCGGCCTCGGTGGCGGTCTTGTTCATCTTCCAGTTGCCGGCGATAACGGCTTTGCGGTTGGCTTTATCCATGGTGTATTCCCTCGCTTTTTTATTTATAGGATGGCCGCAAAAGGCCCCAGCCGCCGGGCAAAGGGCCGGGCGGCTGAGGCGGATGCGTTCAAAATCAGGCGTTCTGGATGCAGGCGATGCCGGGCAGCTCCTTGCCCTCCAGGTACTCCAGGGAGGCGCCGCCGCCGGTGGAGATGTGGGTCATCTTGTCGGCGTAGCCCAGCTGCATCACGGCAGCCGCGGAGTCGCCGCCGCCGATAACGGTGGTGGCGTCGGCCTCGGCCATGGCCTTGGCCACCGCCAGGGTGCCGGCGGCCAGGGTGGGATTCTCAAACACGCCCATGGGGCCGTTCCACACCACGGTCTTGCTGGCCTTCACGGCCTGGGCGAACAGCTCGCGGGTCTCGGGCCCGATGTCCAGGCCCATCATGTCGGCGGGGATGGCGTTGGAGGGCACCACCTTCACGTCCACAGGCCCGTCGATGGGGTCGGGGAAGGAAGCGGCCACCACGGTGTCCACCGGCAGCAGCAGCTTGACGCCCTTGGCCTCGGCCTTGGCCATCATCTCCTTGCAGTAGTCCACCTTCTCGGCGTCCACCAGGCTGGTGCCGGCGCCGTAGCCCTTGGCCACCAGGAAGGTGTAGGCCATGCCGCCGCCGATGATCAGGGTGTCCACCTTCTCCAGCAGGTTCGCGATGACGTTCAGCTTGTCGGCCACCTTGGCGCCGCCCAGGATGGCGGTGAAGGGGCGCACGGGGTCGTTCACGGCGTTGCCCAGATAGCGGATCTCCTTCTCCATCAGGTAGCCCACGGCGGTGTCCTTGATGTAGTCGGTGACGCCGGCGGTGGAGCAGTGGGCCCGGTGGGCGCTGCCGAAGGCGTCGTTCACATAGCAGTCGGCCAGGCTGGCCAGATCCTTGCTGAACTCGGGCAGGTTCTTGGTCTCCTCCTTGCGGAAGCGGGTGTTCTGCAGCAGCACCACGTCGCCGTCCTTCATGGCGGCCACGGCGGCCTTGGCGTTGGGGCCCACCACCTCGTCATCGTTGGCGAAGACGACTTCCTTGCCCAGCAGTTCGGACAGGCGCACCGCCACGGGGGCCAGGCTGAACTTCTCCTCGGGGCCGTTCTTGGGCTTGCCCAGATGGCTGCACAGGATGACCTTGCCGCCGTTCTCGATCAGCTTTTTGATCGTGGGCAGCGCCGCCACGATGCGGTTGTCGTTGGTGATCTTGCCGTCCTTCATCGGCACGTTGAAATCGCAGCGCACAAGCACGCGCTTGCCGCGCACGTCCATCTCTTCCACGGTCTTTTTACCCAAACCCATCGTCTGTTTCTCCTCTCGATTTTGAAGTTCTCATGGGCATTTGCATACCTATCCCTATTATAATCAATCCCGGTGCATTTCGCAAGATATTTGCCGTTATTCATTTAACAATATCCTCCCCCAGACGTGCCCGAAACTTGCACAAAAGGCGCGGGGGCGGCAAGCGGCGGGGCGCGGGAGAAACGAGGGCCGCGGCGGGCCCGGGGAGGGGCGGAGCGCGGGGCGAAGAAAAGGCCGGGGAGGGTCCCCCGGCCTTTTGGTGTTATTGCAGGCTCTGCCTGTTCCTCCAGGCGCCCGCGGCGTAGAGCACCGAGAGCACCAGCCGCACCAGGTCCCCCGCCAGCGCGCTGGGATTGTCGCCGAACAGGCTGAGCAGCAGGTTCAGCGCCGCCACCGCCGAGAGCACCAGGCCCAGCGCAAAGAGGGGGCGGACCCTGTCGGGGCGGCCGCACCACCGAAGGCCCAGGATGCTGGCCACCAGGCTGAAGAGGCTGCTGGGGATGGCGAACACCCCCAGGGCAATGATGGACACGGTGAGCCCCAGCGCCAGGCCCTCGCCGCCGGAGGCGCCCGACGCCAGGCCGACGGCAATGATGCCCAGGGCGGCCAGAAGCCCCAGGGCCGACAGGATGATGTACAGGATGCTGGTCACCTTGAGCAGACGCCTGCCCTTGAGGTCGGTGTTGTGCATGGGTGTTTCTCCTTTTATAGGGTATTTTTTGAAGCGGGGGTCAAAGAGAGCGAAAGGGCCGGGGCGGACGCCCCGGCCCTTCCTGGGTCATTTTATTGCAGGCTCTGTTTGTTCTGCCAGGCGCCCACGGTGTAGAGCACCGGCAGCACCAGCCCGATGAGGGCGCTCACCACAGAGGTGGAGCCGTCGCCGCTGAAGGCGGCCAGCAGCTGCAGCGCCGCCAGCACCACCAGCACGATGCCCAGCACAAAGAGCACGCCCGCCTTGTCCGGCCGGTTGCACCACTTGACGCCCAGGATGCCCACCACCAGGCCGAAGACGCTGCCCAGGATGGCCACCAGGCCCAGCACCGCGGCGGCAACGCCCAGGCCCAGGGCCATGTCACCGCCCATGGCGACGCCCAGAGCCGCGCCGCCCACGATGGCGACAAGGCCGCCAAAAATGCTGATCGCCGCAAAAACGATGTAGAGGATGCCCACCACCTTGAGCATCATCCTGCCTTTGAGTTGTGTGTCGTTCATGAAATCTTCCTCCTCAATGTGATTTTATTTCCGGGCGGCCGGGGCCGTTCCGTCAGTTTTGGGCGCGTCGGCGAGCATCTCCCTCACCGAGGTGACCAGGCCCGCCAGGTTCTGCATGTCGCTGGGGATGATGAGCTTGGTGGCCTTGCCGTCCGCCACCTTTTCCAGGGCCTCCAGCCCCTTCAGGGCCAGCACCCGGTCGCTGGGGGCGGCCTCGTTCAGCAGCTTCAGCGAGTCGGCCAGGGCCTTCTGCACCTCCATGATGGCCTGGGCCTCGCCCTGGGCCTCCCGGATGCGCTGCTCCCGCACCGCGTCCGCCCGCAGGATGGCGCTCTCCTTTTCGCCCTCGGCCACCAGGATGGCGCTGCGCTTTTCGCCCTCCGCCCGCAGGATGCTCTCCCGGCGCTGGCGCTCGGCCTTCATCTGCTTTTCCATGGCGTCCTGGATCTCGGCGGGGGGGATGATGTTCTTCACCTCCACCCGGTTGACCTTGATGCCCCACTTGTCGGTGGCCTCGTCCAGGATGGCGGTGATCTTGGTGTTGATGACGTCCCGGCTGGTGAGGGTGTGGTCCAGCTCCATCTCGCCGATGATGTTGCGCAGGGTGGTGGCGGTGAGGTTCTCGATGGCGGCCATCGGCCGCTCCACGCCGTAGGTGAAGAGTTTCGCGTCGGTGACCTGGAAGAAGACCACCGTGTCGATCTGCATGGTGACGTTGTCCCGGGTGATCACCGGCTGGGGCTTGAAGTCCACCACCTGCTCCTTCAGGCTGACCTTTTTGGCCACCCGCATCAGGAAGGGCACCCGGAAATGCAGGCCGGCCTCCCAGGTGGCGTGGTAGACGCCCAGCCACTCCATCACGTAGGCGGTGGCCTGGGGCACCAGGCAGATGCAGCTGATGAGCAGGATGACGACGATCAGGACCACGGGGATGACGATGAATAGAACAAAGGGCATGACGATTCCTCCTTTTTTTGGGGGTTTACAGGTGTGAGGGGGTTTCGGGGGCCGGCTGCCGCGCCGGTTCCACCCGCAGGGTGGTGCTGTCCACGGCGGTGACGACGCACTCGTCGCCCGCCTCCAGCGGCGACGGGCAGACGGCGGACCAGTCCACGCCGTCCAGCCGCACCCGGCCGGACAGGCCCGGGCGCACCGGCTGCACCACCACCGCCCGGCGGCCGATGTTGCGCTCGAGGCCCAGGGCCGCGGCGGGGCGGCGGCTGCGCATCCGGCTCACCAGCGGCTTTGTGGCCGCCAGCGCCGCCGCGCTGACCAGCGCGAAGGCCAGCAGCTGATAGAGCAGGTTGCCGGTGAACAGGCTGGTGATGAGCCCGGCCAGCGCGCCCACGGCGAACCAGATGCTCACCAGGCTGACGGTGGCGGCCTCCAGGATGACGAACAGCGCCAGGGCGATGAGCCAGCCGGCGATGGCGGCCGGCTCGGGCACGAGGATGGGTTGGAACATAAAGACTCCTTTCCGGCGGCCATGGCCGCCCTTCCCGCAGGGACGCGGGCACCGGTGCTGTCTTTATCTTATCAAAAACCAATACGATTGACAAAGGCGGAAATATCACAAAAACGGTGAATTTCGCCCGTTTTCGCCCGCGGCGGGCAAAGGGCGCTTCCGGGGCCAGCGGGGCCGGTGCGGGGCACGCCGGGGAAAGGGAACGGCAAAAAAAGCGCGCCGGGCTCTTCGCCCGGCGCGCTTCGCACAGAAAAGACCGCCCGGTTCAGATCTCCCAGAGGGATATGAACTGCACCGCCGCCAGCGGCAGGACCACCGCCGCGGCCAGCGCCTTCTGCCAGGGGCGGCGCAGTTCCAGCTGCCGGCCCAGCAGCAGGCCGCAGCCGGCCACGCAGGCCGCAAAGAGGAAGCCGGTACGCTCGCCCGACACCGCCGACGCGGGGGTGAAGCCGATGGCCGCCCGGGTGCAAAAGCCCGCCAGCAGCAAAGCCAGCGCCGCGAAGGACGCGGAGGTGTGCCCCAGGGCGATGTACACGCAGCCGCACACCAGGGCGAAGCCCCCGCACAGCAGCAGGAAGGGCAGATAGGCCAGCGGGTCATTGCAGTTGGACACATGGACGGTGCCCACGCCCCGGGCGGCCGTCACCGCGTCGGCCAAAGCGGGCAGCCGGCCGCGCCAGTGGCGCAGCAGCACCCCCAGGGTCAGCTGGGCCGCCAGGGGCGCCAGGCAGACCAGCCGGTAGAACAGGCAGCGGCTGGCCTGCCAGACCGCCGCCGCCAGCAGCGCGAAAAACAGGGTGTAAAGGAGGTTCCGGTCCAGGAACAACTCCCCCAGCGCGCCGGAGATGCCCGCCTCCGCCTTGCTCAGAAAACTCTGCATGGCGAAGTCCCGGTAATAGGAGGCCGCCTCCCCCGCGCTGCGCAGCTTCACCCCCGGGCAGGCCAGCATATAGCCCAGCCCCGCCAGCGTGACAGCCGCCTGGGCATAGAACAGCCGGGGCAGCGGCCGGCGGGCGGCCAGCCGCTGCGCGGCGAAGGCCGCCAGCAAGAGCAGGGCCAGCACGGCCGCCCCAGCCCGCCAGACCCACCGGGGCAGGCTGGAAAAGATGCACAAAAAGAACTCGATCACCGTGCGGGAGGACCAGCGGGCGTACTGCCCGGCCAGAAACTCCCACAGCGGCTGGTTGCCCAGAACAGCGCCATAGAAGGCCTCGTCCACATCCACCACCACCAGGCCGAAGTGCCACAGGGCGGTGAAAAAGCCAAAGACCAGGCAGGGGGTCAGGGGATGGAAGGCCAGCGCCCGCAGGCGCGGTTTCACTGTTTCCGTCATAGCGCACCTCCCACGATCTGCCCGGTGCGGATCAGGGCGTTGTGGCCATTGCTGCGGTAGGCAAAACAGAGTTCCAGCTCCCCCGCCGGGAGCTGGTCAGCGAGGGCAAAGGCGTAAAAGCCGGCGTCCGGGTCACCCGTGGCGGCCGCCGCCTCCTCGCCGGGGTCCATGGTGGTGGGCAGCCGGTAGTATCGGTCTTCGCCGGGGCTGTACAAAACCAGGCGGCAGTCCACCGTTTCCAGCTTCTCCCCTCCACCGCGGCCCAGCCGCGGAAGGTGAGCACGCCCTCGCCCGGCGTCGCCTCGCACCCATAACCGAACCCCGCCGGGGCCGCCTCGGTGTAAAGGGCGGCGTCCAGCGGCCGCGTCTCCCGCAGGTCCGCCCGCAGCAACACGATGAAAAGCAGGATGCCCGCCGCCGCCAACACCCAGAACCCCCACAACAGGCGGGGGTCCGCCGGTCTGCGCTGTTCCATCCGCCTCACTCCCTTTTCGCGGGCCGCCGGGCCGGCCCTCCGTTAAAAACAGGATAGCACAGCCCCCCGCCAAATGCAAGGAAAGCGGGCGGCCCCGAAGGGCCGCCCGCCGCGCTCGATTCACCTTTTTGCCGCGCCCAGGGTGCGCATGGAGTTGAGCACCGCCAGCACCATCACGCCCACGTCGGCGAAGATGGCCGCCTGCATCCCCACCAGGCCCACCGCGCCCAGGGCCAGGCAGCCGAACTTGACCGCCAGGGCAAAAGCGATGTTCTGATGCACCACCGCCAGGCACCGCCGGGCCACCTTCATGGTAAGGCTCAGCTTGGCGGGGTCGTCGTCCATCAGCACGATGTCCGCCGCCTCGATGGCCGCGTCCGAGCCCATAGCCCCCATGGCGATGCCCACGTCCGCCCGGCTGAGCACCGGCGCGTCGTTGATGCCGTCGCCCACAAAGGCCAGGGTGGTGCCCCGGGGCTTTTGGGCCAGCAGCTGCTCCACACAGGCCACCTTGTCGGCGGGCAGCAGCTCGCTGCGCACCTCGTCGATGCCCAGCCGCTCCGCCGTCTGGCGGGCGGCGGCCCGGCCGTCGCCGGTGAGCATCACCGTGCGCACGCCCGCCCGGTGCAGTTCCTCCATCGCCGCTTTGGCGGTGGGCTTCTCCCGGTCGCTGATGAGCACGCCGCCCAAGAACGCGCCGTTCTGGGCCACATACACCGCGCTGCCCGCGCCCTCCACCGGCTGCCAGGCCACGCCCAGCTGCTCCATCAGCCGGGCGCTGCCCACCGCCGTGGGCACGCCGTCCACCAGGGCGGTCACGCCGTGGCCGGCGCTCTCGGTGACGTCCTTCACCCGGTCGGGCGCGGCTTCGAGGCCCGCCGCCCGCCGCAGGCTGAGGGCGATGGGGTGGCTGGAGAACTGCTCGGCCAGGGCCGCCGCCTCCAGCACCCGGCGCTCCTCCACGCCGGGGGCGGGGAACACCCGGGTCACCTCAAAGACGCCCTGGGTGAGGGTGCCGGTCTTGTCGAACACGGCGGTGCGGGTGGCGGCCAGCGCCTCCAGGTAGTTGCCGCCCTTGACCAGGATGCCCGCCCGGCTGGCCCCGCCGATGCCGCCGAAGAAGGCCAGCGGCACGCTGATGACCAGCGCGCAGGGGCAGCTGATGACCAGGAAGGTGAGCGCCCGGCGCAGCCACTCCACCCAGCCGCCCAAAAAGAGGGGCGGCAGCACCGCCAGCGCCAGCGCGCCGATGCACACCGCCGGGGTGTACCAGCGGGCGAAGCGGGTGATGAAGTTTTCCGCCTTGGCCTTTTTCATGCTGGAGTTTTCCACCAGGTCCAGGATGCGGCTGACGGTGGACTGGCCGAAGGGCTTGGTCACCTCCACCCGCAAAAGGCCGGTGGTGTTGACGCAGCCGCTGACCACCTCGTCGCCCGCCTCCACGTCCCGGGGCAGGCTCTCGCCGGTGAGGGCGCTGGTGTTCAGGGCCGAAACGCCCTCCACCACCCGCCCGTCCAGCGGGACCTTCTCGCCCGGGCGCACCACGATGATCTGGCCCACCGCCACCTCCTCGGGCGCCACCGTGACCACCGCGCCGTCCTTTTCCAGGTTGGCGCTGTCCGGCCGGATGTCCATCAGGGCGGCGATGCTGCGGCGGCTCTTGCCCACCGCGTAGCTCTGGAACAATTCGCCCAGCTGGTAGAACACCATGACCTCCACGCTCTCGCCGTACTCCCCCAGCGCCAGCGCGCCCACAGTGGCCACCGCCATCAGAAAGTTCTCGTCGAACACCTCGCCGTGCACCACGCCCAGCACCGCCCGGCGCAGCACGTCGTAGCCAATGATCAGGTAGGGCACAAGGTACAGCGCCAGCCGCGCCGCCCCCGCGGCGGGCACAAAGTGCAGCGCCGCCAGCAGCGCCGCCGACACAAGGATGCGCGCCAGCATCCGTTTTTGTTTGCGGTTCATCTCAAACGCTCCCTCCCCCGGGCCGGCCTTACAGATGGATCTCGCAGTCCGGCTCGATCTTGCGGCAGGCCTTGACCACCTGCTGCATCAGCGCGTCGAAGCCCTCGTCGGGCCCCTCCACCACCATCTTCTGGGTCATAAAACTCACGGTGGCGCTCTCCACGCCGGGCAGGCGGTTCACCGCCTGCTCCATCTTGGCCGCGCAGCTGGCGCAGTCCACTTCAATGCAAAGGGTCTTTTTCATCGGTCGCTCCTCCTTTATTCCGCGATATGCTCCAGCCCCAGGGCGATGATGTCCCGCACATGGTCGTCGTCCAGCCCGTAGAACACCGTTTTGCCCTCCCGCCGAAAGCGCACCAGCTTGTTGGCCTTCAGGATGCGCAGCTGGTGGCTCACCGCCGACGGGGTCATGGAGAGGCACTGGGCGATGTCGTTGACGCACAATTCGCTCTCGAACAAAGCGTAAAGGATCTTCACCCGGGTGGTGTCGCCAAAGATCTTGTACAGTTCCGCCAGGTCGTAGAGCACTTCGTCCGGCGGCAGCGCGCCGCGCACCTGTTCGCAGCGGCTGCCTCCCTCCTGCCCGGCGCAGTCGGCGCCTTTGCCTCGGGCGGCTGTGGTCTCGTCCATATGAATGCCTCCCTTCAATGGAACAATCATTTGAACATCTGTTCAATTGTTATTATATTCATGGGTCACCGCTCTGTCAATGGGGAAAAGCGATTTTTTTAAAAATTTTTTCAGGCGGAAAAGAGGCCCGCACCAAAATACAAGGGCCGGCCCTTCCAAAAAGCTGTTTTGCTTCCTGGAAGGGCCGGTCCTCTTTGTTGGCGATGATTTTTCCGGCCGCGGTCGTGTTTTTCCCGGGGGCGCCCGCCTCATTCCCCGCTCTGTCTTTCGGGGGAAGGGAGGGCGGCGCCCCGGCTCCCGGGCCGGAACACCTGAAAGCCCGGGTCGGCGCACTCCGGCGCGGCCAGCACCCGGGCGGCGGCGTCCAGCGCCTTTTCCAGGTCCAGGGCCAGCACGTCGATGTAGCAGCGCCCCACGCCCACCGCGCCGCCCAGCACGGCCAGGCAGCCCGCGCCCCGGCGGGCCAGGGCCTCCTCCAGCGCCGCCCGGCCGGCCACCGGCCCCTGGGGGCCGCAAGCGGCGGGGGTGTAGTAGAAAAAGCCCGCCACCGCCCCGTCCGCCGCCGCGGCGGCGCAGAGGGAGCCGTCCCCCGCCGAGAAGTTCCGGGCCAGGGCGGCAAAGCAGGTGGTGCCGGCGATCACGTCCCGCCGGGGGCCCTTTTTGCCGGTGGGCGCGCCCCGGTAGCCGGTCCACTCGGGCGGCGTCTCGTCAAAACAGAACTCCCACCGTTCGGCCGCGGAGGCGGGGGCCAGGGCCCTCCAGGCCGGGGCCAGCCAGCGCCGGTGGGGCGCCGTTTCCCACAGCAGGGTCAGCCGCAGCCGCTGCCCCGCCGCCTCCAGCCGGAACTGCGGCGCGGCAAAGCACTGCTCCAGCAGACCGGCCAGGACGGGGAGCACCGCCTGGCAGCCCTCCCGCCGGGCCCTGTCGTACAGGGTGCGCTCCCGCCGCGAAAAGGCCGCCCAGAAGCGGGCCGCCCGGTCGGTGAAGGGGTCCAGGCAGACCGGCCGGTCCAGCGCCGCGCGGCACCAGCCCAGGTAGGTCTCGGTTTCGCCGTCGCCGGGGGCCATGCGCTCGCTGGCCGCAAAACAGGCCAGGGCCTGCTCCAGTTTGCCCTGATAATAGAGGGCAAAGCCCATGCGGAACTGCCACAGGGGATCGGCGGCGCCCTCTTTTTCCACCGCCCGCAGGGCGGTCTCGGCCTCTTTGTACCGGCCCAGGTTGTTCAGCGACCGGGCCAGGATGCCCGCCAGCCGGGCGCCGGTGCCCCCGGCGGCCAGCGGCTCCAGCAGCGCGGCGATGCCCGCGTCGTCCGCCCGGCGGTCCAGCTCTTCCAGCCGGTCCATCAGGGCGGGGTCGGGGGGCGGCTCCACCTCGCCCACGGCGCTGGGCCGGTCCACCCGCACCCAGGGCTCCTCCAGCAGGCCCTTGTCCTCCATGGCGTCCAGCAGGCCGTCGGCGTCCTGGACCAGTTTCAGGTCCATCTCAGGGGCGTAGAGGGGCAGCAGCTGGTAGAAATTCACCGCCTCGCCCCCCGGCAGCGGGCAGATGGCCGCCGGCTCGGGGGCGTCCAGCGGGTCCACCAGCATGGTGCCGCAGAGCAGGGTGTTGGAGGCAAAGGGCCGCCCGTTGGGCACGGTGTGGCCCCAGCCCAGCCAGGTGCCCTCCTCGGCGGGCATCCGGGCCAGCAGCCGCAGCCAGCGCACCGGCCAGCGCCAGATCTCCCGCTCGTCGTCCAGTTTCCAGCCGGCGGGCAGCAGCATCATCAGTTCCGCCCGCTCCAGCTGCTGCCCTTCCAGGTCGGGGGGCAGTTCCATCGGCCGCGCCCCCATGCCCCAGGTGAGCAGGGTGTAGTACTCCCGGCCCGGCTGCGGGTCGATGATGAGCACCGAGATGCCGTCCGCGCCGGGCAGCACCCGGCTCACCGGGCCCAGCCAGGCGCGGATGTGCTTTTGCAGCGCCGCCGTCTGGGCCGGGGCGTAGCCCGGCGAGGGGGGCGGCGGCGGAGCCAGCGGCGCGGGCGGCTCGTCGAACCAGCTGCCGGGCCAGCGCTCCTCGTACAGCGCCGTGGGCGCGGAGAGGTCATGCTCGATCATCACATAGGCATAGAGGGGCTCCTCGGGGCAGTGCCCCGCGTGGTAGCCCAGCTGGGCCCGGCCCTGCCGGTCCACCAGCACCTCCGCCGGCACAAGCCGCACCCCCGGCCGACGGCGCCGGGCCAGCGGCCGGGCCGCGGCCTCCAGCCGGGGCAGCGCCTTCACCAGGTCCGCCAGCCAGGCCGGGTCCAGCTTGGAGGCGGCGGCCTCGCTCATCCGCAGGCGCATCTCCAAAAGGCCCTCCCCAAAGGGCACCCGGCAGGCGCACCAGGGGGCCTCGAAGACCCAGTCCCGCGCGCCGAGGGCCGCCGCCACCCGGCCCAGGCCCGCGCCGTCCGGCACAAAGCCGGGGGCCAGGGCCCGCACCTTCCGCTCTTGTTCCGGGGGCGCGGCGCACACCGCCAGCTCCTCCAGCGGCGCGCCGGCGGCCACCGCCGCCCGCAGCCGGGCCAGGGCCGCGCTCTCCCCGCCGCGGGCGAAGGCGTCGTCCAGCGCTTGCAGCGCGCCGGGCACGTCGCCCCCGTGGGCCCGCAGCACGGCCGCCAGCGCCGCCAGCAGGCCGTCCCCCGGAAAGCGACGCAGCCCCGCCTCCGCCAGCTGCCGCGCCCGCCGCGGCTCGCCGGTGTACAGGCAGGCCCGGGCCATCGCCCCGTACCAGGCGGCGTTCCGGACCGGTTCGGCGCACCGTTCCAGCCAGCGGCGGGTGTGCCAGTAGCACTCGTAGTCGCCGGCGGCGTCGTCCAGCCGGGCCACCAGCGCCGCCAGGTCGCCGTCGGCGCAGACGTCCGCCTCCGACCAGCGGCCCTCGTCCAGCCCGTCCTCCAGATGGTGCTGGATCTCGTCCAGCATGATATAATACCGGCCCTCGGCCTCCAGTTCGGCCAGCCGGGCCAGGAATCCGTCGCTCAGGATCATTCTTTTCCCCTCCGGCCGGACGCCGCGTATTTTAATGAGTGCATTGCGTTCCTCCTTATCCGTCCTGCCGGGGCAGCAGCGCCAGGTGCCGGCGCATCAGCACAAGGGCTGCCGCGGCGGTGAGCATCACCGCCGCGGGATAGGCGATCCAGACCCCCTCCAGCCCCCACACCAGGGGCAGGGTAAAAAGAAAGAGGGGCTGGGCCGCCAGCGGCTCGCCGAAGGCGATCACAGCGCCGGCCACCGGTTCGCCCGCGGCACAGAAATAGCTGCAGCAAAAGCGGGCCAGCGCCATGAAAGGGCAGGCCAGCACCAGCGTCCACATGGCCGCCGCCCCCTGGGCCGCCGCCAGTTCACTGGCGCCGAACAGCAGGGGCAGCTGGCTGCGCAGGCCCCAGCAGGCGGCGCCGCACGCCAGCGCCACCCCCAGCGCCAGGGCCGCGCCGGCCCGGCGCAGGCGGGCAAGGGCGTGCCAGTCGCCGGCGCCCCGGGCAAAGCTGACCAGGGGCTGCAGCCCGTCGCCCACCCCGCCCACCAGCGGGATGACGCTGCCCAGCACATAGCTGAGCACCGCGTAGACCGCCACCCCCCGGGTGCCGCCGTGGCGCAGGGCCTGCAGATTGGTGACGAGCAGGATGGCACTGGTGGAGATGGACAGGCCGAAGGGCGCCACCGCGCTGTGCAGGATGCCCCGCACCATCCGCCGGGCGGGAACGAACTGGCGCAGGCGCAGCGGCCAGCCCCTGTGGGCCAGCAGCAGCGGCAGCGCCGCCAGCGCGCACAGCCCCTGGGAAAGGCCGGTGGCCAGGGCCGCGCCGGGCAGCCCCCACTGGAACCGCTGGATGAACAGCCAGTCCAGAAAAATATTGCCCAGCAGCCCCCCCACGGTGACCGTCATGGCCCCCACCGTGCGCCCTGCGCTGCGCACCAGCGGCAGCAACCCGCAGGAAAACACCTGCAAGGGCGACAGCAGACAGGCCACCCGGCTGTAGGCCGCGGCCAGCGGGTACAGTTCGGCGTTCGCGCCGATGAGGGGCAGGATGCGGGGATAGGTCAGGCCCAGCCCCACCTCCAGCGCCGCCGCGCACACCGCCAGCAGCACCAGGGTGTTGCCCCGGGCCGCCAGGGCCTCCGTCTCGTCGCCCCGGCCCCGGGCGGTGGCCAGACGCACCGCGCCGCCGGTGCCCACCGCCAGGCTCACCGACTGGATGACCGCCACGATGGGCCAGGCCACGTTGATGGCCGCCAGGCCCGCGTCCCCGAGATTTTGGCCGATGAACAGCCCGTCCACAATGATAAAGCAGCTGTTCAGCAGCTGACTGAACATGCTGGGCAGCGCGTAGCGCCAGAACTGGCCGCGGCTCGCGGCGGGTCGATCGTTCTGCATGGGTTCACCTCTTTCTGGCATTATAGCCCTTTTGGGGGCGCTTGGCAACGGCGCGGTACGTCTGGATTTTTGCGCGTCCTTCGTATATAATGGTAATAGACTTGGGTCGGCAAAGGGGGGCGAAGAGGCTTGTACAACAAGATCCAGATCATCCGCAAACTGCTGATCGGCGCGGCGGCGCTGGCGGTGGCCATCTGCATCACCATCTTCATCCGGGAAAATATGGATGTGAAAGATCCCGAACAGGCCCTGCCCTCCATCACCATCACCATGAACGGCTCCACCGTGATGGCGCCGGAGATGATCTTCCGGGCGGGGTATGAGTGGAACTTCCTCACCACCACCGCAAAATCCACCCCGCCCTACAGCAGCCAGGATCTGCAGGACCACACCCCGCCGGTGGAGATGCTGGCCCGCACCTATATGGACATCGCCTTTTCGATGGAGCCGCGAAAGCTGACCATCAGCCGGTCGGACGAGGAGAACTTCGACGCTTTCCTCGACCTGGTGGACGCGGGCGACGGGCCGCTCATCGCCCCGGCCACCCCCGGCGTTTATATGTATCGCATCCAGGCGGACTTCGGCTGGCGGGGGTCCATCGTCTACTTCTTCCGCATCCGGGTGCAGGCGGGAGACTGAACGGCAGTGTCCGGGGCCGCGGCGTTCGCCGCGGCCTTTTTCTCTTTTGCGCCGGCGCGGGATGCTGTATAATAAAGCAAAGGAAAGGGGCGGTGCCAGATGGCCAAGGAGATCACAGGGCAGCAGGTGTTCGAACTGCTGCCCCGCCGCAAAGCGGACAGTCATAAGGGCAGCTACGGCAAGGTACTGTGCCTGTGCGGCTCGGCCCGTTTTCGGGGCGCGGCGGCGCTGGCGGTGGAGGGCGCGCTGCGCGTGGGCGCCGGGCTGGTGACCCTGGCGGGGGTGGAGCCGGTGATCGGGGCGGTGGCCGCCCGCTGCCCCGAGTGCGTCTTTCTGCCCTGCCGCCAGAGCGCCGAGGGCGGGGTGAGCGCCCAGAGCGGCAAAGCGGTGCTGGAGAAGGTGCGGGGCATGGAGGTGCTGCTGTTCGGGCCGGGGATGGGCGACACGGCGGACACCGCGGCCCTGCTGGAGCAGCTGGGCCCCTCCGCCGGGTGCGCCCTGGTGCTGGACGCCGACGGCCTGAACGCCGCCGCCAAAATGGACAGCCTGCCCCGCTCGCCGGGGCTGCCGCTGATCCTGACCCCTCACCCCGGCGAGATGGCCCGCCTGTGCGGGCTGACTGTGGCGGAGGTGAACGCCGGGCGGGAGGGCATCGCCGCCGGCTACGCCCGCGCCCAGGACTGCGTGGTGGTGCTGAAAGGCCACCGCACCATCGTGGCGGGGCCGGGGGGCGAGGTGTTCGTGAACCCCACCGGGGGCCCGGGCCTCTCCCGGGGCGGCAGCGGCGACATCCTGGCGGGCATGATCGCCGGCCTGGCGGCCCAGGGCCTTTCCCCCCTGGACGCGGCGGTGTGCGGCGTGTGGCTGCACGGGGCGGCGGCGGACGAGTGCGCAAAGCGCCTGGGCCAGTACGGCATGCTGCCCCACGACATTTTCGCCGACCTGGGGGCGATCTTCGCCGCCGGCGAGCGGTGATACAGAACAGACGGCAGGGGGCCGCGTCCTTGGGACGCGGCCCCCGTTTTTCAGCCCAGCAGCGCCCGCAGGGCCAGCATGGCCCCGAAGCCCAGGGCGGCCCCCGCCGCGCCCCGCCGCCCCTCGCCGGCGGCGGCGGGGGCAAGCTGGCGGGCCACGGTGAAGGCCATGGTGCCCGCCGCCGCCCCCAGCAGCCAGGGCAGCGCCGGCGCGATGCGGGCGGCCAGCGCCCCGGCCAGCGCGGCACCCGCCAGTTCCACCAGGCCGCTGGCCGCACCCGCGGCAAAGGCCCCCCGCCGGGACAGGCCCGCCGCCCGCAGCGGCAGGCTGAGGGCCGCGCCCTCGGGGAAGTTCTGCAGCCCCAGCCCCAGGCTGAAGGTGAGGGCCCCGGCCAGGCCCGCCCCCTCCCCCATGGCCGCCAGCGCCCCGGTGAGGCCCACCGCCATGCCCTGTGGCAGGTTATAGAAGGCGCTGGCCAGCACCAGGCCCCCCGCGCCCCCGGTGCGCACCACCCGGTCGGCCAGCGGGCCCAGGGCCGCCAGCGCCGCCGCCCCGATGGCAAACCCCGCCGTCGCCCGGCCCCAGCCGCCCTCGGCCGCCGCGGGCAGCAGCAGGCCGAACAGCCCCGCCCCCAGCATGATGCCCGCCGAGAGACCCATGACCCCCCGTCCCGGGCCGGCGGCGCGCCGCCCCGTCAAAAACACCGTTCCCGCGCCCAGCGCCGTGCACAGGCAGGGCACAAGATCCATCCATATCGCCGCTGTGATCCGGTGCAATTTCCTCGACCCCCTTTCCCCCCACTGTATACAAAAAGGGGGAAAAGGGTGCGCCGCCGCCCGGCGAAAGGCGGAAAACCGGCAGCAAAAAGCCCCCCTTGAAGGGGGGCGGAAGACGCGGGAGCCCTTGCTCCCCGGGCGGCGCGGCAACGGGACGCGAAGGGAACGGGGGGGCTTACTCCGCGCCCCTGGTCCTGGCCCAGTAGTCGGCCATGCTCTGCCCCTTCTCGCCGGTGACCTCGTGCTCCAGATACTCCCGCAGCACGCCCCGCTTCCAGGCGCGGGCCGCCTCCTCGGTGGCAAACTCCACCTCGGCGTAGAAAAATTCGCCGGGGCTGCCCGCGTCCACCCGGTTCACCTCCAGGGTGAGGCCGTCCGCCAGGGGGTAACGGCGCTGCTCCTTTTCGATCAGGGGCTTGCCGATGAGCTCCTCCAGCTGGCGGAACAGGTCTTTGTCGATGGGGGTCTCGATCTCGGTGCGGGAGAGACCGCCCGGCCCCGCCTTGCCCTTGAAACAGAGGATGTATTCGGTGCCCTGTTCGTCCGCCTCCTCCCGGATGCGCACGGTGGGCCGCAGGGCGATGTAGCCCTGGCGCATTTTCAGGGTGCGCACCGACTCCAGGCCCCTGGGCCAATCCTTCACCAGCCATTTGCGTTCTATTTCCATGGTTTTATTCTCCTTTTTTCCGGGCCGTGCCCTTGCCGGGGCCGGGCAAACCCGCTATACTGAAATAGTATCATTAGTATAACCGGTTTTCAACCGATATGAGGGAGCCTTGTTATGAAAGCTGATCGACCCTACCCCACCTGCGCCGTGACCCCCAAGGTGGAGGCCGCCATCCTGAAGGGCCACCCCTGGGTGTACGCCGACGAGATCACCGCCGCCCCCGATCCCGCCCCGGAGAACGGCGGGGTGGTGGACGTGCTCAGCCGCAAGGGGCGGTACCTGGGCAGCGGCCTGTGGAGCGAGGCCAGCAAGATCCGGGTGCGGCTGTTGAGCCGCACCGCCAACGACCGCTTTGACGAAAGCTTCTGGCGGCGGCGCATCGAATACGCCTGGGCCTACCGCAAGGCGATCTACCCGCCCCAGGATCTGCAGTGCTGCCGGGTGGTGTTCGGCGAGGCGGACGGCCTGCCGGGCCTCACCGTGGACCGGTTCGGGCCCATCCTGTCGGTGCAGATCCTTTCCTTTGGCATGGACCAGCGAAAGGAACTGCTGGCCCGGCTGCTGGTGGAGACGCTGGCCGCCGACGGCGAGGACATCCGGGGCGTTTTTCTGCGCAACGACGTGGGGCTGCGGGAGAAGGAGGGCCTGGCCGAGGGCAAGGGCTGGCTGGAGGTGCCCGGGCTGACTCACCCGGAAAAGGCCGAGACCATCATCACCGAGAACGGGGTGCGCTACCATGTGGACGCGGAGAACGGCCAGAAGACCGGCTTTTTCCTGGACCAGAAGCTCAACCGCCGCCGGGTGGCCCAGCTTTCGAAGGGCCGCCGGGTGCTGGACTGCTTCACCCACACCGGCAGCTTTGCCCTGAACGCGGCCCTGGGGGGCGCCGAGCATGTGACGGCGGTGGACGTGAGCGAGGCGGCGGTGGAGATGGCCCGCGAAAACGCCGTTCTGAACGGCCTTGCGGACCGGATGGACTTTGTCTGCGCCGACGTGTTCGACCTGCTGCCCAGCCTTGAGGGCAAGCATGACTACGACTTCATCATCCTGGACCCGCCCGCCTTCACCAAGGCGCGCAGGACGGCGGCGAACGCCATGCGGGGCTACAAGGAGATCAACTATCGGGCCATGAAGCTGCTGCCCCGGGGCGGGCTGTTGGCCACCGCCAGCTGTAGCCACTTCGCCACCCCCGCCATGTTCGAGAAAATGCTGGCGGAAGCCGCGCTGGACGCCGGGCGGCAGCTGCGGCAGATCGAGGCCCGCCAGCAGGCGCCGGACCACCCGATCCTGTGGAACGTGGAGGAGACAGGCTATCTCAAATTTTATCTCTTCCAGGTGGTGTAAAGCCGGCGCGGGCCGTTGACAGCCCCCGCCGCCGCGCCGTATAATGCTTGACGTAATTTTATGCCGCGCCGCGGCAGGGAGGAAGCGACCATGTCCCATCCGAATCCGAAAGAGATCTACGGCTCGCTGGTGTTCAACGAGCATGTGATGAAGGAGCGGCTGCCCGCCGCCACCTACAAGAGCCTGAAGGCCACCCTGCAGAAGGGGCAGCCCCTGGACATTGAGCTGGCCAACGTGGTGGCCAGCTTCATGCGGGACTGGGCCATCGAGAAGGGCGCCACCCACTACACCCACTGGTTCCAGTCCCTCACCGGCATCACCAGCGAAAAGCACGACAG
>DWYI01000084.1 GCA_019118765.1 Candidatus Allofournierella merdavium
CCTTAAGGGGCCGCCATGAGTCAGCAATGCAGTTGGCCGACCCATTCGTGGCCCCTTGAGGGGCGTTGTCTGTATTATGCCCTTCTAGGGCTTGCTCAAGCCCCCGGCTTTGCCGGGGGTCCTGACTGTGCGGAAGAAAGACCGGAAGTCGTTTGCCCGCCCGTCAACGGAGAAACGGGCAGGCCGGGCAAGGCAGGGCCGCGCCCCCCTTTGCAAACAGGCGGAAAAAGGAAAACAGGAGCGCGACGACAACACTCTGCCTTTATCGTATCTGTTCCGGCCGCTGAACGCAAGCAGGCAATCACGCCCGGGCGCAAAAAATGTGACCCGCCGTCAGCCCGGCTGCAGCCCGTGGACCAGGATCGTCCGGGCGGCCTGGGCCAGGTCCCGGGCATGCAGGCTGAAAAACTCCCGATGCGCCTCGCAGTAGCGGGTCTTGCCGGTGCGGTCCCTGTCCCGGGGGCAGCCGTTGCGGCAAAGAGGGTACCAGGGGCAGCGCCGGCACTCCTCGGGCACCGGCAGGCTACGCTCCACAAAGCCCAGGGCACGGCTGCGAGCCTCCATTTCGGCCAGGGTGCCCTCGGCGATGTTGCCCAGCAGCCACTGGTCCAGGCAGTAGAAGTCACAGGGGTAGACGCTGCCGTCCGCCTCCACCACAAACTGCGGGCTGCATACCCCCAGCATGTTGCAGCTCTCGGGCGGGCGGCCCGCCAGAATGCCCATCCAGTTGTCAAAGTGGCGGATGGACAGATAGCGCCCCCGGTCCAGATCCTCCTTCCACAGAAGGAACAGACGGTGAAGGAATCTGGCGTAGGTCTTGGGCGTGAGGGAGCAGTCCGTTGCCGTCCCCTCCAGGGGGTCCATGCAGGGGATGTACTGCTGAAAGGCGATGCCCTCGTCCCGGAAGAAGGCATAGGCCTGCCCCACATTCGCCGCCAGCTGTTTTGTCACCACCGTCAGGGTGTTGCACTCCACCCCGAAGCGGCGCAGCCGCCGCAGGTTTTCCAGCACGACGGCGTGGCTGGGCGCTCCCCCCGCGGCGGGGCGCAGCGCGTCGTGCACGGCGGCGGCGCCGTCGATGGACACCCCCACCAGAAACCCGTGGCGGGCGAAAAAGGCGGCCCAGGCGTCGTCCAGGGAGTAGCCGTTGGTCTGAAAGGACCAGTGGAGGGGGGAACGGGCGGTGTTGGCGGCCTCGGCGTCCCGGACGAAATCCTCAAAGAAATTCAGCCCTGCCAGGGAGGGCTCGCCCCCCTGGAACACAAAGGAGCAGGGGCCGCCCCGGGCATATTCCAGGGCTTTACCGGCGCACAGCGCGGCGGTCCGGCGGGTCATTCGCCCCCGCACCCCCTGGGCACGGTGGGCCGCCTCGTCGGCGTAAAAGCAGTACCGGCAGCGCAGGTCGCAGCCTGCGGAGGCGGGCTTTATCATCATGGAAACAGCGGGCATGGCATTGGCCTCCCTTTTTGCCTTCTGGATGGTGGACGTGATGAAAAACGGGGGAGCGGCATCCCGGCGGCGGGCGCCGCGGGAAAGGCCGCGGGCTGGTCAGGGTTCTTTCTGCGCCGCCTGCAAACGGTAGAGACGAGGCGAGGTGCCCACCAGCTTTTTGAAGACCTTGCCGAAGTAGCTCTGGTTGGCAAAGCCCACCTCCTCCGCGATCCGGCCCAGGGACAGGCTGCTGGTGCGGATCAGGCTCTGGGCGGCCTGGATGCGGATGCGGTTGAGATAGTCGTTGAAGGGCTCACGGTAATGGGCGTTCATCACCCGGGAGAGATGGTGGTAGGAGACATGCACATGGTCGGCGATGTCCGAAAGCCGCAGCGGGCGCATATAGTTTTCCGCCACAAACTGATCGATGGCGGCGATCAGGGCGCGGCTGGGCTCGCCATCCGCCTGCCCGCCGGCGAAAACGTCCTCCAGCACGCCGTCCAGCACGTCGCACAACTCGTCGATGGTGGCGGCCAGGTCGATGCGGCGGAAAAATTCGATCTTGCGGGCGTTGAGGCCGGTGGTGTCCTGGGCTGCCTTTTCCATCGCGTAGAGGATGGTGTGGATGGACTGTTCGCAGAACTTTTTCACGGCATAGGGGGAGATGCGCTCGGTGACACAGCGGGCAAGAAAATCGCCCAGGTAACTCACAACGGCCTGGCTGTCGCCCCGGGCCACGGCGGAGATCACATAGGATGTGTCGATCTGCGCCGTGTTTTCGTATTGCAGCCCCGGCAGAACGAAAAAGACCTTGCGGGTGGGCGCGTAGAAAAACTGCTGCGGGATCTGGGCAAAGCCGCCCAGCAGCTTGCGGGAGCTTTCCAGCACGGGAAAATCCCGGAACACCCCCCAGTACAGCGCGGGGTACTCCTCCCCCTGGCCGGTGACCTGGGCCAGCACCGGCTCCAGCACCGCCATGTCGCCCAGCGGCATGCAGGCCCCCTGGTGCAGAAACACCGCCACCGGCAGCCCGCGGAGGGCGCCCAGGAGAGCGCGGCGCGCGTCCGAGGCCTGGAGGTACTCTTCGCTCTTGTCCGCGCAGAAGGAACGGATGAGGAACAGGGGGCGTTCCAGTTCCAGCGCCAGACCGTAGCTGTGCAGTTCCTGCTGTACAAAGGCCGGGTTGCTGTAGCTGCCGTTCAGCAGGTTGTCAAAGAACAGAGACAGTTCCAGCCGGGACGCGCTCTCTTTGGGCTGGGGCAGGCAGGCGGCCAGGTTTTCCAGCCGCTGCAGCAGCGTCTGCGCCGTCAGCTCGCTCTTCAAAATGTAGTCGAAGGCGCCGTTCTTCATGGCGTCGCGCACATAGGAAAAGGTGTCGAACCCGCTGATCACGATGGTCTCGATGGGCGGATGGCCGCTATCGTTGCGCTTTTTGATCTCCGCCAGCAGTTCCACGCCGTTCATCACCGGCATGGCCACGTCGGTGATCACGATCTGGGGGGCGGTGGCGTCCAGCAAGGAGAGGGCCTGCCTGCCGTTTTCGGCAAAACCCACCACCAGAAAGCCCTTGTCCTCCCAGGGGATCATGTTCCGTAGGATGTTGCGAAAGATGTTCTCATCGTCCACGATGAGCACGCGGGTAAAGGTCTTCAACTGGCATTCCCTCCGTTTTCGTTCTGGCCGGAATCGGCCGGCAAGGTCACGGTCACGATGGTGCCGCTGCCCGGGGTGCTGCAGATGTCCAGGCCGTACTGCGGGCCGTACATCAGCTTGAGGCGCTGGTCGATGTTGTTCAGCCCCACGCCGGACATCTTCTGCTGGGCGGCGTAGCTGCCGCTGCGCAGCTTTTGCAGGGTGTCCTCGTCGATGCCGCAGCCGTTGTCCGACACCTCGATGCGCAGCGTGCCGTTGAGTTCGCACACGAATACCGAGAGATCGATCATGGAATCGCTCTCGGGGAAGCCGTGGAAGATGGTGTTCTCCGCGATGGGCTGCAGCAGCAGTTTGGGCACCCGGCGGCCGGCCAGCGCCTCGTCCGACAGCAGCACCTGCAGCCGGATGCGCCCCTCATAGCGCAGGTTCATCAGGGCCACATAGGCGTTCAGGTTGTCCAGCTCCGTCTGCAGGTCCACCACCTCCCGGTGGTCGCTGATGGTGCCCCGCAGCAGCCGGATGAACTGCAGGATTGCCTCGCTGATCTGCGCCCGGTCGTATCCGTTTTCGATCAGGTAGCGGAAGGAGGACAGGGTGTTGTAGAGGAAGTGGGGGTTGATCTGCATGCGCAGGGCGTTCAGCTCGGCCTCCCGGCGGGCGATGTTCTCCCGGCGCATATTCTCGGTGTAGGTGTCCACCGCCTTCAGCAGGTTGGAAAAGGTGGTCTCCAGGGTGTACAATTCATCCTGGTTGGCGGTGTCGTCCACCGGCAGGGTGCCGTAGCGGGTGGAAGCCATCCGGGCGGACAGGCGGGCGATGGGCCGGGTGATGCGGCGGGAGATGAGCAGGGAGACAAGGCAGGCCGACACACAGAAGATCACCGCGATGGGCACCACCCGCGCCACCACCTCCCGCAGCTGGTCGGAGACGGTGTGGGTCTCGATGTACTTGATGAGCGCGCCGTCGATGGAGGTGAGGGGCACCCGCACCGCCAGGCACTCGGTGTCGCCCAGCGCGCAGGTGTACACCGGCGTGTCGACGCCCCGCGCGTACTCCGGGATGCGGGTGATGTCCTCCAGGCGGGTGCCGATCACGTCCGCCCGGTTGCTGGAGATCACGGCGCCCAGGCTGTCGGTGAGGAAGATATACTCGCCCTCCTGATACCCCTGCCGGTAGAGCTGTTCCAGGCCGGAGGGATCGATCTCCAGAAACAGCCAGCCGCAGTGCTTCATGGTGTATCCGTCCACCAGGCTGCGGGCGAAGAGGATGACGTTTTTGCCCTCGGTCACCGTGGTGATGCCGGGGTGGGACAGGGTGTAGACGATGGTGTCCACCTGGGGCGTCTGCACGGCGGGCTGCATCCAGGTCTCGGCCATGAGTTCCTCCGGAGAACACACCATCCGCTCGCCGTCGTAGGTGGTGTAGGCGACGCCGTTCACCCCCAAAACGGTCACGCACGCCTTGTACTGGGTGAAGATGCCGTAATAATTGTATAAAAAGCGATGGATCTCGGTCTCTTTCTGAAACTTGTCCAGCTGGTCGGCGCAGGGCTCGGTGAGCAGGGTGCGGAAATACAGGCTGGAATCGGACACGTTGATCACGGTGTTCAGCTGCTGGAACAGGTTGGTGGCGTTGCCGTCGATTTGCTGGAGCAGCGCGCCGTTGCTCTGCAGCACATCTTTATACAGAAGGTTCTGGGCGAAGCTGATGATGGCCAGGCTGACGGTGACGGTGGTGAGGAGGATCAGCCCCAGGCTGCTGATGGCGATGCGCCAGAAGATGCTCTTCTTGCGAAAATCCAGTTTTTTCACCGCCCTCACCTCCCGAAAGATTTCGAAGTCACCTTTATTATACAGGCAAACGGGAGGAAATGCACCACGGAAAGGGGGTGCCGGGCGCAAACGGGCAAAAAAATACGAAAAGAGCAAATTATTCGCAATCCGCCGCCGCGGCCGGCCTCGTCACCCCGGTTTTTTACCAGAAACGCCACAAAACAGAATCTACTTTTGCCGGCGCGGCCGCGCTATAATAAAACCAACAAATCACAGAACGGCTGTGTTGCAAAAGGCAAAAATACAGGCTTTAAGGAGGAACAAACATGTCTACGCGAATCAAAAAACTATTGGCTTTCGCGCTCGCCAGCGCCTCGGCGCTCTCGCTGCTGGCGGCCTGCGGAACCACGCCCTCATCCACGGCGCAGACGGGCTCTTCTGCTTCCGGCGGCGCCGCTGCCGAGCCGGTGACCCTCACCTTCTGGCGGGCGGGCACCGACGTGGAGACCGAGACCTACTGGAACGCCATGATCGACCGCTTCGAGGCCGAGCACCCCGGCGTCACCGTGGAACTGAGCAGCCTGCCCTGGGGCGATGAGATCGAGACCAAGCTGAACGCGGCCTACGCCAGCGGCACCGCGCCGGACATCCTCAACTACTCCCTGGTCTCGATCCCGCAGCGGGCCAGCGTGGGCCAGTACGCCAACCTGGACAGCTATGTGGCTGACTGGGAGGGCGCCCAGGACATCATGCCCGCCGTGATGGAGACCGGCAAGTACGACGGCAGCGTCTACGGCATTCCCATCAAGCCCGACGCCCGCATGTTCGTCTGGCGCAAGGATATGTTCGAGGCCGCCGGGCTGGACCCCGAAACGCCCCCCACCACCTGGGAGGAGCTGAAGGAGTTCGCCGACAAGCTCACCATCAAGGAAAACGGCACCACCGTGCAGGCGGGCTATAACATGTCCATCGCCAACGGCTTCCAGGATTACCAGATCTTCCTGATGCAGAACGGCGGCGACTTTGTGGACGCGGCCACCAACACCCTTACTTACAACAGCCCGGAGGCCGTGGAGGCGCTGGAGTTTTTGAACACCTTCGTGCAGGACGGCAACGTCATCCCCGCCGACCAGTTCCAGTCCGGCTCCGACGTGTTCGTGGGCGGCAAGGCTGCCATGGCCTACAAGAACCCCGCGGACATCCAGAACATGATCACCGCCGACCCCACCCTGGCGGACAAGATCGGCGTGAGCGCGCCCTTGAGCCGCAAGCAGCAGGCCACCTTCGGCGGCATGGGCTTCATGTTCCTCAGCGAGGACAGCAAGAACAAGGACCTGGCCTGGGAGTTTATCGAGATGGCCCTGAACAACGATGAGATGAAGATCCGCATCGACGATCTGGGCATCCCGCCCATCCGCCAGTCGATGGTGGAGGACTATGTGGCCCTGGATCCCGAGATGAACCAGGCCATCGTGGACGCCATCGCCGTGGGCAAGGGCGCCTACCCCGTGATCTACTCGAACGAGCTGAACAACCAGGTCTCCGCCGCCATCGAGCAGGTCTATTATGGCAAGAAGAGCGCCCAGGAGGCGCTGGATGAGAGTGTGGCCGCCTACCAGAAGGAAGTGGACGCGCTGCTGGCATCCTGACCAAAACCGGCGCGGGCGGGCACGGGAACTCCGGTGCCCGCCCTTTTTATGACTTTTTTCTGTGAAACGAAAGGGGAAGGACGCAGTGAACACAGCGGCGATGAAAAAAGGGCGCGGGCCGCGCAGGTCGGGCATTACGCCCTACATCATGATCCTGCCGGCCTACGCGGTGTATCTTTTGTTCGTGCTGGTCCCCGTGTTCGCGGGGCTGGCCTTCAGCTTCACCAACTACGATTTCTATAAAAAGATGGACTTCGTGGGGCTGAAAAACTACATCGACCTTGCCCACGACGCCGAGTTCGTGCGGTCGGTGTTCAACACCCTCTACTACGCCTTCTTCACCATCATCCCCACCCTCGCCATCGGCGTGGTGCTGGCGGTGCTGGTGAACAAGGGCATCCGGGGCACCAAGGTGTTCCGCACCTGCATGTATGTGCCCAACGTGGGCTCGATGGTGGCGCTGTCTATGATCTGGCTGTGGATCTTCGACCCCACGGTGGGCTTCATGAACCAGATCGTCACGGCGCTGGGCCTGCCCGCCCAGCAGTGGCTGTTCAACGAGGCCACGGCCATGCCCTGCCTGATCATCATGGGCATCTGGCGCTCCGCCGGATACAACATGGTCATCTCGCTGGCCGGCCTGCAGTCCATCCCGAACGATCTGTACGAGGCCGCCCGCATCGACGGCGCCGGCGAGCTCAAGCAGTTCTTCGCCATCACCCTGCCCATGCTGCGGCCCACCACCTTCTTCTTGCTGGTCACCGGCTGCATCAACTCCTTCATGGTGTTCGAACAGGTCAACATCATGACCAACGGCGGCCCGCTGAACTCCACCACCACCATCGTGCATCAGATCTACAAGAGCGCGTTCTTGAACTTCAAGGCGGGCTACGGCTCGGCCATGGCGATGATCCTGCTGGCCATGACCATCGTCTTTACACTGCTGAACTTCCGGTTTGCCAACCAGGACAACGGCACCGATGTGAACTGAGGAGGCGGAATATGATCGGTTCTATGAAAAAGGAGCGGATGATCGGCAGGATCGTGCTCACGGTCGTGCTGGCGCTGCTGTCCTTCGTGATCGTCGCGCCCTTCCTGCTGGCGATCCTCACCTCGCTGAAGCCCCTGGCGGAGATCCAGTCCGCCGATTTCACCATCCTGCCAAGGGAATGGCACTTTGAAAACTATCTCCTGGCCATGCAGCAGGGCGACTGGCCCCGCTACTTCGCCAACTCCATCACCGTCACCCTCACCACCGTGTTCTTCGCGGTGCTGTTCAACACCCTGGCGGGCTTCGCCTTTGCCCGGTTCGAGTTCAAGGGCCGCAAGTTCCTGTTCTTTTTCCTGCTCATCGGCATCATGGTGCCCGCTCAGGTCACCCTGATCCCCACCTTTTTCATGATGAAGCAGTTCCCCCTGGTGGGCGGCAACAACTTCTTCGGCATGGGCGGCACCGGCTTTTATGACACCCTGCCCGGCCTCATCATCCCCTATGTGTCCGGCTCCTTCGGCGTGTTCCTCTGCCGGCAGTTCTTCCTGGGCTTCCCCCGCTCTCTGGACGAGGCGGCGGAGATCGACGGGGCGAACAAATGGCAGCTGTACTTCCGCATCTATCTGCCCATGAGCAAGCCCGTCATCGCCACCCTCATCATCACCAAGTCCTCCCAGATCTGGAACGACTACCTCTGGCCGGTGATCCTTACTATCTCCAACGAGAACCGCACCGTCCAGCTGGGGCTGACCATCTTCCGCAACGAGACGGTCATCCAGTGGCACTATCTGATGGCGGCCACCATGATCGTCATCGCGCCGCTGGTGGTCATGTTCTTCTTTTTGCAGAAATACTATGTGGGCGGCATCATGGCCGGCGGCGTGAAGGGGTGAGAGACCAATGAGCAAACGACCGAACATCATCGTCTATTTTGTGGACCAGCAGCGGTGGGACACGGTGGGCGCCTACGGCCAGCCCCTCAATGTCACCCCCAACCTGGACCTGATGGCCCGGGAGGGCACCCTCTGAGAATGCCTTCACCTGCCAGCCGGTGTGCGGTCCCGCCCGGGCCTGCCTGCAGACCGGGAAATACGCCACCGAGACCGGCTGCTGCGTGAACGCGGTCAGCCTGCCGGTGGGGGAGAAGACCCTGGCCCATTACCTCAAGGAGGCGGGGTATGCCACCGCCTATGTGGGTAAGTGGCACCTGGCCTCCGACCGGGAGGAAAACCACTATGAGGTGACCAACGTGCCAGCTGAGCGCCGGGGCGGCTACGACTACTGGATGGCCGCCGACGTGCTGGAGTTCACCTCCCACGGCTATGACGGCTATGTGTTCAACACCGCCGGCGAGCGGGTGGACTTCAAGGGCTACCGGGCGGACTGCATCACCGACTTCGCACTGGATTACATCCGCGGCCAGACCGCAGAACAGCCCTTCTTCCTCTTTTTGTCCCACATCGAGCCCCACCACCAGAACGACCACGAGCACTTTGAGGGGCCGCGGGGCAGCAAGGAGAAGTTCAAAGACTTTGTGCCGCCCGCGGACCTTAAGGGCATGGAGGGCAACTGGCGGGAGGAATACCCGGACTATCTGGGCTGCTGCAACCGGCTGGATGAGAACCTGGGCCGGGTGCGGGAGGCGCTGCGCCGTCAGGGCCTGGAGGACAACACCATCGTCTTTTACCTCAGCGACCACGGCAGCCATTTCAAGACCCGCAACTGGGAGTACAAGCGTTCCTGCCACGACGCCTCGGTGCGCATCCCCCTGGTGGCATACGGCGGGCCCTTCACCGGCGGCCATGTGGTGCGGGAGATGACCGGGCTGATCGACCTGCCCCGCACCATCCTGGAGTGCGCCGGGGTCGAGGTGCCCGCCCACATGCGGGGCGTCTCCCTAAAAGAACTGGTGGAAGGGAAAACGCCCTGCTTCCGGGACACCATCTTCATCCAGATCAGCGAGAGCCAGGTGGGACGCTGCATCCGTACCCCCCGGTGGAAGTATTCGGTGCAGACCGGCGCCGATGGCTGGACGGTCTTCTCCGGCGACGTCTATTACGAGGACTGTCTCTACGACCTGGAGGCCGACCCGGCGGAGCACAACAATCTGGCGGAGGACCCGTCGCTGGCCCCCGTCCGCGCCATGCTGGCGGCCCGGCTGCAGTGGGAGATGCTGCAGGCGGGGGAGGCATCGCCCACGATCCTGCCCCGGGCGGCCCGCCCCCGCTGACCGGGCGCAATCAACGGCCGCCGCGCCGCAGAAAGGAAACGAGAGTATGGAACGCTTTATTCTGAACGTGATCCACCGGCCGGAGATGGTGCCGGAGTACGCCGAGAAGGTGACGGGTCACGGCAAAGAGGAGAACATCAGCCGCAAGGCGCTGCTTACCGAGAGCCTGGACATCTTCAAGACCCAGCAGGC
>DWYI01000085.1 GCA_019118765.1 Candidatus Allofournierella merdavium
ATGTCGGAGATGGAGTCGTGCAGGCCGAAGCCGGTCACCAGCAGGGCGGTGCAGCCGGCGATGCCCACCACCGTCATGAAGAAGCGCTTTTTGTAGAGGAACAGGTTGCGGGCGGTGACCTTGTGGGTGAAGCGCATCCGCCGCCACACCGGGCCGATGTGCTCCAGCAGGATGCGCTTGCCCGCCTTGGGGGCCTTGGGCAGCATCAGGCTGGCGGGCTGCTCCCGCAGTTCGGCCCAGCAGGCGTTCAGGGTGGCCAGCAGGGTGCAGGCCAGCGCCGCGCCGGTGGCCAGCAGCCCGAAGCCCCAGTTGAAGGGGGTGAGCAGTTCGGGCAGGTCATACATGATGTTGTAGGCGCTGAGGATGATGCGGGGGAACAGATGCATGCCGATGAGCATGCCCACCGCGCTGCCCGTGAGGCTGGCGGTGAGGGCATAGAGGATGTACTTGGCGGCGATCTGCCAGCGGGAGTAGCCCAGCGCCTTCATGGTGCCCACCTGGCCCCGCTCCTCCTCCACCATGCGGGTCATGGTGGTGAGGGCCACCAGCGCCGCCACCAGGAAGAAGAACACCGGGAACACCGTGGCGATGGCGGCGATCTTGTCGGCGTTGTCGCCGTAGCTGGAGAAGCTGGTGTTGTCGCTGCGGTCGCCCAGGATCCACTTGCCCTTCTCGATCTGGCGCACCTCGCTCTCGGCGTCCAGGATCTCCTCCTTCGCGTCCGCCAGTTCTGTCTCCGCCTCGGCCTTGTTGTCCTCATATTCCTGCTGGCCGTCGATCAGCTCCTGGCGGGAATCCTCCAGCTCGGCCAGGCCGTCGGCGTACTGCTGGCGGGCGTCCAGCAGCTTTTCGTCCGTCTCCGCAAAGGTTCTCTCGGTGGAGGCGATGGTGTCGTTCAGTTCCTGCTCCTTCTGCTGCAGTTCGGCCCAGCCGTCGCTCAGCTGTTTGCGCCCGTCGTTGATCTGGGCCTGCTGGGCGTCCAGCGCCGCCAGCGAGGCATCCAGAGTGGTGCCCTGGTCCGCCAGCGCCTGCAGGCCGGTCTTCAGCTGGGTCAGCTGCTCCAGCAGCGCGGCGCTCTGCTCGGGGGTCATGGCCGCGCCGGCGGGCACGCCCGGAAGCGCCCCGGTCCCGGCGGCCGTGCTGTCCCCGGTGGCGCCGCTTTGGGCGGTGCCGCCCTCGGCAGCCGTGCCGCCCTGGGCCGTGCCGCCTTCCGTTGTGCCGCCCTGGGCTGTGCCGCCGCCGGCGAGAAGCTGCTCCACCGTGGCGATGGTCCGCAGGGTGGCGGCGTCCGACTGGTCGGAGGCGTCGATGGGCAGGCCCATCTGCTGCAGCATCGGCACGATCTGCCCCCAGAAGGCGGTCTTGCCCGTCTGCAGCTGGTCCAGCTGCGCCCGGCCCTCGTCCAGTTTGGCCTGGGCGTCGTCCAACTGGGCCTGGTTGCTCAGGATCTTGTCCTTGCCGTCGGCGATCTGCTGCTTGTAGCCGGGCAGCAGCCGGTAAAACTCGTCCTTGCCGTCGTCCAGTTCCGCCTGGCCCCGGTCGATCTCCAGCTTGGCGTCCTCCAGCTCCGCCTCGCCGTCCGCCAGCTTGGCCCAGCCGTCGTCCAGCTCGTCTTTCGCGTCCGCCAGTTTCTGCTCCGCCTCGGCCTTTTTGTCGTTGTATTCCGCCCAGGCGTCGTCCAGTTCGGCCTGGGCGTCGTGGATGATCTGGTCGTAGCGGGCCTGGACCCGCCCGTCCTGAATAGCCTCCAGCCCGTCCATCACGCCGGCCACCTTGTTCTCATAGGCCGCGGAGAAGGAGTTGAGTTCGCTCGCCCCCTCCACCGCGATGTAGAAGGTGGTGTAGTAGTCCATGTCAAAGCTCGCCTCGGGGGCGTAGGCGAACAGGTCGATGGTGCCGCTGCCGGTGTTGGTATACTCCGCCTCCACCGAGAAGTAGGCGGCGGAGCGCACGGTGCCCACCACCGTGAAGGTGGCGGGCAGCGCGCCGGTGATGTCCTCGTCGTTTTCGGTGGCGTTCACCGTCAGCACGTCGCCGATCTCAGGGGTGTCGCCGGAAAAATCCTTGGTCAGGCCCACGGCGATCTCGCCGGGGGCGGAGGGCATCCGGCCCTCCACCAGCGTGAGCCGGTTGAGCCGGTCGGCCTCGGGCAGGTCGTCCCCGGGGATGCTCTGCAGTCGGGTGGTGAGGCTCTCGCCGGAGGACTTGGTCAGCACCAGGTCCATGTCCCGGGCGGGCATCACCGTCGCCACGCCCTCCACGGCGCGCACGGCGGCCAGGTCCTCGTCGGTGAGGCCCTGGGTGGACTGGATCTTGATGTCGTAGAGGTCTGCCTCGCGGCAGTAGGTGTCGGTGGATAGGCGCATGTCCACCGGGGCGGCCAGCAGGCCGGACAGAAAGCCCACCCCCAGCGCCACGATGGCGAAGATCGCCAGAAAGCGGGAGAGGCTGGAGCGCACCGTGCGCAGGATGGACTTCCAGTAAGTACGATTCAACAACTCATATCACCACTCGATCTGTTCCACCGGCGTGGGGGCGGGGTTGGTCTCGTTGGAGATGGCCTGCCCGCTCTTGATGCGGATCACCCGGTCCGCCATGGCGGTGAGCGCGCTGTTGTGGGTGATGACGATCACCGTGCGGCCGGTGGTGCGGCAGGTGTCCTGCAGGAGTTTGAGCACCTGTTTGCCGGTGTTGTAGTCCAGCGCGCCGGTGGGCTCGTCGCACAGAAGGATCTTGGGGTTCTTGGCCAGCGCCCGGGCGATGGACACCCGCTGCTGCTCCCCGCCGGACAGCTGCGCCGGGAAGTTGTCCATTCGATCTCCCAGGCCCACTTCCCGCATCACCTGTCTGGCGTCCATAGGATCCTTGCAGATCTGAAGCGCCAGTTCCACATTCTCC
>DWYI01000086.1 GCA_019118765.1 Candidatus Allofournierella merdavium
CGCGGCCGATGATCTCGTCCAGCTTGCCGGCGGCGGCCTGGGCGGTGAGGTTCTCGCAGTATTTATCCAGGAATTTCAGCTTGCTGCCTTTTTCCTTCTCCTTTTCCTTCTTCCGGTCGCCCCTGGCGCCAAAGCCGAAGGGGAAGGTGGCGGACCCGCCGGGGGTGAACTCCTCGTCGGAGTCGCCCCCCTTGCCGTCGTCGCCCTCCTCGCCCATGGGTGCGAAGGGGAACATGCCGGACATGCCGTTCTCCCCCGCCTCATCCATGAAGTTGTTCATCCGCTCCTCCATGGCTTCCAGGTCCTCGTCCCGCATGCCGAACTGCTTCATCAGATCGTCCACGGGCTTGATGCCCAGCGCCCGGGCGCAGGTCAGGCAGTAGCCCTCCTGCTTGGGCTGGCCGTCCTCCATCCGCTGAATGAACACCACAGCGGTTCGTTTTTTGCATTTTACACAGAGCATGGTTTTTCCCTTCTCCCTCTCTTCCCCCCGCCGGGTCTGCGGCGGGGGGATCGGTCACGGGCGCGCGGCGCCCGGGTCAATAAAACGGATTGAACCGTCCGAATACAGAATAGGCGATGCTGCCCGCCAGGGCCTGATCGTTCAAAAACCCGAGGGACCCGCCGGTGATCACGATCACCGCCCACACGGCGCACAGCACCAGGTACAGATCCACCAGGCCGGCCATGAGGCCCATCAGGAAACCGAAGAACCGGTTCACCGAGCCCATCACCGGGATGCGGTTCACGTTGGTGAGCACCGCCACCAGCAGGCTCACCAGCAGCTTGCACAGCGCGAAGGCCACAAAGAACAGCACGATGGCGATGATGGGGGTGAGCAGCGGGGCGATGACCTCCTCCACCAGCCGCACCGCCAGGTTGGCGGTGGAGGAGTCCACCAGAAGGCCGGCGGTCTCGTTCAAGTTCTCCTTGACGCCCGCCGGCAAAAAGCCGGCGTACTTCTCGATGATCTGCTGCACGTTCACCGTGCCCTCGGCGGAGATGGTGTTCTGGATGCTGCTCACGAATCCGGTTTGAAAAAACTTTTCGAACAGCACCGGCGAGGCCTCGCGGCTGAGCACCAGCGCCCCGATAAGGCTTGCCAGGTTGCCCAGAAACTGCACCAGCCCCGCGGCGAAGCCCCGGCGGGCATAGGCGAAGGCCACCACCAACAGCAGGGCCAGCATCACAAGATCAAACACGATGGCCGCGTTCATCCGATCACTCCTTTTTCATTTGATGGCGCCGGCGCGTCAGCTTTGCTGCGTCTCGTCCGGCGCGGCGAGCAGGGCCGCCTGGCCGCCGGTGACCACCACCAGCTGTTTTGCGTCCAGCACCGCCAGAGGCCGCGTTTCGGTGGGCGACTCCCACTGAAGTTCCCCTGCCAGGCTGTAGGCCGCCACACTCTCCTGCCTTAAAACGTATGCAGCAACGCGGGTGCACACCACTGCCGTGGCGGGCGAGGGCACACTGGCCTCGGCCAGCACCTGCATCTGAGGGTCCAGCACCACCAGCCGTGCGGGGGAATCGCTGGCGTCGGGGCTGAACAGCAGCGCGCAGTTCTGCCCCGCCACCGAGGCGGAGCCCAGGCTCTCGCCGCTGTAACTGTACACCGCCGTCTGCTCGCCGGTGGCGGCGTCCAGCACCACCGCGGTGCGCTCGCACACCGCCAGCAGCCGGTCGGCGGAGAGCCAGTGCAGCTGCAGGATCTGGCCGCTGACGCTGGCCGACGCGGTGACCGCATCGCTGCGGATGTCCAGAAAATAGAGGTTGGTCTGCAAACTGCCTCCCTGGGCCACCAGGCAGGCCACCGCCAGGCGCTTGTTGTCCCGGGCGAAGGCCACCCGCACTGGGGTGCCCTCGGTGTCGGTGGGGTTCCAGCCATAGCGGAACTCCATGGCGGCGTCCCACACGGTGAGTTCGGCGGCGAACCGGTCGGACTGGGTCACCACCGCCACGCTGCCGCCGTTGCTCATCTCGGCCAGCAGGATGGGCTGCTCAAAGGTGCGCTTGTACAGGGTGCTGGTGCGGCCCTCCACCCGCAGTTCGTAGCCGGAACGGCCGTAGAGGCAAAAGCGGGTGTTGCCCGCGCTGATGGCCGGCCGGGCGTAGCCGTGCTGGATGGTGCGCAGCTCGCTGCCTCCCGCCGACCAGACGCCCGCGTCCTGCTGGCCCAGCAGCACGAAACCGCCGGCCAGGGGCTCGGCCTGCAGCACTTCGGGGATGCCGGTCTTCACCGGCCAGCCCGTCCCGGGCATTAGGGCGATGCGCACCGAGTCCACCGTCTCCCGGGCGGCCAGGGCCAGCTGGCTGTACGCGCCGGTAAAATAGAGGCCCACCGCCGCCGCCGCGGCCAGCACCAGCAGCAGGCGCCGCAGCCGGCGCATCGCCCGGCGATGGCGCACCTCCTGCAGGCGGGTCACGTTGCTGTGTCCTTCGCTCACGGCGGCGCCTCCTTTCCAGAAACTCAGAGGCCCAGGGCCTCGGGGGGATAGTCCACCTGTTGCAAAAACAGCCCCTTCGCCGGCAGGGTGGGCCCGGCAAGGGAGCGGTCGCGCCCGGCCAGGATGGCGGGCACGGCCACGGGGTCAAGGGCGCCCCGGCCGGCCTGGACCAGCGTGCCGGCCAGGATGCGCACCATGTTGTAAAGGTAGCCGTCGGCGGTGACGGTGACGGTGATCAGGTGCCCCGCCCGCTGTGCCCGGCAATCGGTGACGGTGCGCACGGTGTCGCCTTTTGCCGCCACGGCGCTGCCCGCGGCGCAGAGGCTCAAAAAATCGTGCCGCCCCACAAAGCCCTTCGCCGCCCGGTCCATGGCCAAAACGTCCAGCGGGGCGCTGATGCGGTGGTGATAGGCCGCCTCGAAGGGGCTTTCCACCGGGCTGTTCCAAATGCGGTAAACATAGGTCTTGGTGTGGGCGGAATAGCGGGCGTGAAATTCTTCCGGCACCCGCCGGGCAGCGTTCACCCGCACCGCGTCCGGCAGGTGGCGGTTGAGGGCCAGGGGCAGCTTTTCCGTCGGGATGGACGTCTCGGCCCAGAAGTTCAGCGCGTAGTGCAAAGCGTGCACCCCCGCGTCGGTGCGCCCGCAGCCCTTCACATCGGGCCTTGTGCCCAGCACCGCCTCCAGGGCGTTCTGGATGGTCTCACAGACGGACACGCCGTTCTTCTGCACCTGAAAGCCGCAAAAGTGGGTGCCGTCGTAGCTGATGTCCAGCAGGATGTTCATATCTCACATGACCCCCGGCGCCACGAAGCGGGTGGCCCACAGGCCCGCGAAGGCCACGGCGCACACCGCCAGGGCCGCCCAGTCCAGCGCGCCGAAGCGGAGGACTTTGAGCCGGGTGCGGCCCTCGCCGCCCCGGTAGCAGCGGCACTCCATGGCCATGGCCAGCTCGTCCGCCCGGCGGAAGGCCGAGATGAACAGCGGGATGAGGATGGGCACCATCGCCTTCACCCGGTCGGAGAGGGAGCCGCTGTCCAGCATGGCGCCCCGGGCTTTCTGGGCGTTCATGATCTTGTCGGTCTCCTCGATGAGGGTGGGGATGAACCGCAGGGCGATGGTCATCATCATGGCCAGTTCGTGCACCGGCATGTGGAGTTTGGCGAAGGGGCGCAGCAGCCGCTCGATGGCGTCGGTGAGCACGATGGGGCTGGTGGTGTAGGTGAGCAGGCTGGTGCCGGCGATGAGGGCCACGATGCGCACCGCCATGAAGATGGCGTAGGCCACGCCCTCCTTGTAGATGCGGATGAGCCAGAAGGAGACCAGCGGTTCCCCCTCGCCCCCCATGAAGAAGAGGTTCAGCACCGCCGTGAACACCACGATGGGCATGATGGGCTTGAGGCTCTTGAGGATGAGTTTCAGGGGGATCCTGGCCACCAGATAGAGCGCTGCCAGCAGCAGGATGCTCAGCGCCAGGCCCACGAAGTTCTTGATGGTGAACAGCACCACGATGTAGGCCACCACCAGCAGAATTTTCAGGCGGGGGTCGCAGCGGTGCACCGCCGAATCGCCGGGGAAGTGCTGGCCGATGGTGATATCCTTCAGCACGGCGCCTCACCTCCCCCGCTGTGTTTTGCCGCCAGGGCGGCCTGGATGGTCTTGACCGCGTAGGGCACGGTGTACACGTCCTGGGGCAGGTCCAGCCCCATGGCCCGCAGCCGCAGGAACACCTTGGTCACCTGGGGCACCGACAGGCCCAGTTCCAGCAGTTCGTCCGCCCGGGCGAACACATGCTCCACCGTGTCGTACATGGCGATGCGGCGCTGGTCCATCACCAGCACCCGGTCGGCGTATTTGGCGATGTCCTCCATAGAGTGGCTCACCAGAATGACGGTGGTGCCGGTCTCCTTGTGGAACCGCTTGACCTGGGAGAGGATCATCTCCCGCCCCTCGGGGTCAAGGCCCGCGGCGGGCTCGTCCAGCACCAGGATCTTCGGCTCCATGGCCATCACCCCGGCGATGGCCACCCGGCGCTTCTGCCCGCCGGACAGCTCGAAGGGGCTGCGCTGGAGATACTCGTCCTTAAGGCCCACGAACCGGGCGGCGCTCTTCACCCGCCGGTCGATCTCCCCCTCGTCCAGGCCCATGTTTTTGGGGCCGAAGGCGATGTCTTTATACACCGTCTCCTCAAACAGCTGGTACTCGGGATACTGGAACACCAGCCCCACCATGAAGCGGAATTTGCGGATATCCGCGGGTTTTTCCCAGATGTCCTGCCCGTCCACCAGCACCTGGCCCTCGGTGGGCTTCAGGATGCCGTTGAAGTGGGTGATGAGGGTGCTCTTGCCCGACCCCGTGGAGCCGATGATGCCCACGAAGTCGCCCTCCTCCACGGCGAAGTCCACCTTCTCCAGCGCCACGGTGGCGTCCGGCATGCCGGGGTTGTAGATATGGGTCAAGCCCTTTGTCTCGATGATGGCTGCCATAGGCCGCCGTTCCCTCCCTCTTGCGGGGCGCCGCCCCGCGCCGCGCCCTCGGGCGCGGTTATTTCAGCAGCTCGTAGAGAGCCGCGGCACATTCTTCCTCGTTGATGATGTCGGTGGGGATGTTTACCCCGGCGGCCGCCAGCTGGCAGCACAGTTCGGTGACCTGGGGCACGTCCAGCCGCAGCCTGCGCAGCGTTTCCACCTGGCTGAACACCTGGCGGGGCGTGCCCTCCATCACCACCTTGCCCTCGCTCATCACCACCACCCGGTCGGCCTGGGCGGCCTCGTCCATATAGTGCGTGATGGACACCACGGTGATGCCAAAGTCCCGGTTGAGGTGCCGGATGGTCTCCATCACCTTCTCCCGGCCCCGGGGGTCCAGCATGGCGGTGGCCTCGTCCAGCACCAGGCAGTCGGGCCGCATGGCGATGACCCCGGCGATGGCCACCCGCTGCTTCTGCC
>DWYI01000087.1 GCA_019118765.1 Candidatus Allofournierella merdavium
GAACGGACATAAAAGCCCAAGGAGGGATTGGTCAGCCAGTTGCTCCCCTTATTGTAGCTTAGGCACGAGATGGAGAGAAAGCCGGACTGGCTGCCCGGCTTTCCTGTCCAAATTTATTGTAATAGGAGGGAAGCAAAAGCTGCGCCAGCACCACGGCCAGCAGCGGCAGCACCAGCAGCGCGGCCGAACAGGCAATTTCCCGCCGCGTCATCGGGCGAAAGGCCCACAGTCCGCCAACCAGCAGCACCAGAAGAAACAGCACGCCCTCAAACAGCAGGGTGCGCAGGGGGTCGGTGGAGACTTCAACGGAACCGTCCCCAAGTTCCGTCCGCTTTACATAAAACAGATAGCCTGGAAAAATCGTCAGCCAGTAACAGAGCAGGCTTGACAAAAGACCGAACACAGGCACCCGCCACAGGGTGCGGACACGGATGTTCATAGGTTGCCTCCTTATGCTGTGATCTTGACCACAGTATAACATGGGCAGCGAAAAATGAGAAGGGGGACAAAGGCCGGGGAGGGGCGTGTTTCAGCCCGGCGCGGGGATGTCGGGGTACCGTCCGCAGCCCCCGGCCTCACCGGGCATGCCGGGGGCACCGCCCTCGGCGAACGCAAACAAAGCGGCAGGTACCGGCTTACTGTCCGCCACCACCGGACTGAGGCGAAGCCCGGTCCTCCTGCCCCCTGCCCGGCAGCCAGGGAGAGCCATCCTTCGTTTGCCCCAGAACGGACACTTTTCTTCGTCGTGGAAAATGTCCGAGATGTCGCGTGCGGTGCAAAGGGACCGGACGCAGTGAGCGCACGTTTTCTTGCCCCGCGCGGAGAGCAAACGGTCCGGGGCGCGGGAAAGGCCGTGTCGCTGTCCACCGCCACCGGGCTGAGGCGAAGCCCGGGCCTCCGCACGTAGTGCGCATCGGAACGGACATTTTCCTTCGTCGTGGAAAATGTCCGAGACGCCGCGTGCGGTGCGGAGGGACCGGACGCAGTGAGTGCACGGTTTCTTGCCCCGCGCGGAGAGCAAACGGCCCGGGGCGCGGGATTTTGTTTCGGCCCGGCGCGGGAAAGGCCGTGTCGCTGTCCGCCGCCGCACGCTGTGATCCGGACACTTTGCCCTGGTGGCCAAAGTGTTCGTCTCAGGCGCACTACGCGGCGGCAGCGCCGCGCCTGGCACGGATTTCATCTGGCGGTATGCCAGGCAAAACAGGCGGGCCGCGCCCCTGGCGGAGATGCTGTCCTGTACCGCCCCACTCGGAACGGCGCCAGGGAAGGGCTGGCGTGTGGGCAAGACCGCCCCGCGCTGCGGTGTGCCCGGAATGTTCCATGTGGAACATTCCGGGGGAGGAAGGCAGCGAAATGTTCCACATGGAACATTTTTCAAAGCCCAAAGGAAAAAAGAGGGACAAAATGCTTCGGCGTAGCGCCCCCGCCGCCACAATATATAGAAGTGTGCCCCGCAATTTGGGGCTTTTTCTGCGAAACCACAAGATATTGCCCGTTTTAAAAGCGTCCCGGGTGTGCTATAATAACAGGCACAACCCGTTTTTTTGCCGGCCGCCGGCCGGCACACAGCACATACAACAGAGGGAGAATGAACGTGGGCAAGATCATCGCGGTTGCAAACCAAAAAGGCGGCGTGGGCAAAAGCACCACGGCGGTCAATCTGGCGGCCTGTGTGGCCGCGCTGGACAAAAAGGTCCTGCTGGTGGATCTGGATCCCCAGGGGAATTCCACCAGCGGCTACGGCGTGTCCAAGCGGAACGTGGGCACCAGCGTGTATGAACTGCTCATCGGGGAGGCCAAGGCCGCCGACGCCATCCTCTCCACCCAGTACAAGGTGGATCTGATCCCCTCCAACATCCAGCTGTCCGGTGCGGTGGTGGAACTGGTGAACCTGCCCAGGCGGGAGAGCCGCCTGCGGCAGGCCCTGGCGGCGGTGGCCGGCAACTACGATTACATCTTCATCGACTGCCCCCCCAGCCTGGACCTGCTCACCCTCAACGGCCTGTGCGCCTGCGACTCGGTGCTCATCCCCATCCAGTGCGAGTTCTACGCGCTGGAGGGCCTGTCCGAGCTGATGAGCACCCTCAAAACGGTGCGCAAGATGTACAATCACTATCTGGAGATCGAGGGCGTGGTGTTCACCATGTACGCCGGGCGGCTGAACCTCACCCTGCAGGTGGTGGATCAGGTGAAGAAATTCTTCGGGGACAAGGTCTACAAGACCACCGTGCCCCGGAACGTGCGGCTGTCCGAGGCGCCCAGCTTCGGCATGCCCATCAACTACTACGACCCGGTGAGCAAGGGCTGCGAGGCCTACATGGAGATGGCCAAAGAACTGCTGGCCGGCAACCGGTAAAGGGGGAGAGAGGATGGCAGTGAAAAAAGGAGGCCTGGGCCGCGGGCTGGAGAGCCTGTTCGAGGACGCCGCCCGGGACGTGGGCGGCCCGGTGAGCACCCTGCCGCTGCGGGAGATCGAGCCGGACAAAAACCAGCCCCGGAAGGACTTTGACGAGGCGGCCCTGGCGGAACTGGCGGACAGCATCGCCCGCCACGGCCTGTTGCAGCCCATCGCGGTGCGGGCTGCGGCGGGGGGCGCCTATAAGATCATCGCCGGCGAACGGCGCTGGCGGGCGGCGAGGATGGCGGGCCTGTCCGAGGTGCCGGTGGTCATCAAGGACGTGTCCGACGCCGAGGCCATGGAACTGGCGCTGATCGAGAACCTCCAGCGGGAGGACCTGGACCCGGTGGAGGAGGCCATGGGCTACCGGCAGCTGATGGACCGGTGCCAGCTGACCCAGGAGCAGGCCGCCCAGAAGATCGGCAAGAGCCGCAGCGCGGTGGCCAACAGCCTGCGGCTGTTGAACCTGCCGGAGGATGTGCTGGCCTTTTTGAAGGCGGGCAAACTCTCCACCGGCCACGCCAAGGTGCTGCTGGGCCTGCCGGACAAGGAGATGCAGAGCCGCGCCGCTGAGGCGGTGGTGGGCCAGAACCTGAACGTGCGCCAGACCGAGGCGCTGTGCAAAAAGCTCACAAAGCCGGAAAAACCGCCCCGGCCCCAACCCCTGCGCCCGGCGCTGGCCGGCGAGGTGGAGTATGCCCTGCGCGAGGCGCTGGGCAGCGAGGTGAAGGTGGATTACAAAAACGGCCAGGGCAGCCTGACGGTGCACTTTTATTCGGACGAGCAGCTTTCCGCCTTTGCGAACCTGCTGGGCGGCTATAATAAGGAAAACAAGTAAGAGGGGAGAAGTCACATGCTGGACATTCGATTTGTGCGGGAAAATCCCGACGCGGTGAAGGAGAACATCAAGAAGAAATTCCAGGAGCAGAAGCTGCCTCTGGTGGACCAGGTCATCGAACTGGACGCCAAAAACCGGGCGGTGATGACCGAGGCCAACGCCCTGCGGGCCCAGCGCAACACCCTGTCCAAACAGGTGGGTATGCTGATGGGCCAGGCCAAGAAGGATCCCTCCAAGCTGGCCGAGGCGGAGGCCGCCAAGGCCCAGGTGACCGCCCAGGCGCAGCGGCTGGCCGAACTGGAGGCCGAGGAGGAGAAGCTGGAGGGCCAGATCCGGGAGATCATGCTGGTGATCCCCAACATGATCGACCCGTCGGTGCCCATCGGCCCGGACGACAGCTGCAACGTGGAGGTGCAGCGGTTCGGCGAGCCCCTGGTGCCGGACTTTGAGATCCCCTATCACACCGAGATCATGGAAAGCTTCGGCGGCATCGACCTGGACAGCGCCCGCCGTGTGGCCGGCAACGGCTTTTACTACCTGCTGGGCGACATCGCCCGGCTGCACGAGGCGGTGCTGGCCTACGCCCGCGACTTCATGATCGGCAAGGGCTTCACCTACGTCATCCCGCCTTTCATGATGCACGGCGCGGTGGTGCAGGGGGTGATGAGCTTCCCCGAGATGGACGCCATGATGTACAAGATCGAGGGCGAGGACCTCTATCTCATCGGCACCAGCGAGCACACCATGATCGGCCGCTTTGTGGATCAGATCATCCCCGAGGCAAAACTCCCCCTCACCCTCACCAGCTACAGCCCCTGCTTCCGCAAGGAGAAGGGCGCGCACGGCCTGGAGGAGCGGGGCGTCTACCGCATCCACCAGTTTGAGAAGCAGGAGATGATCGTGCTCTGCAAGCCGGAAGAGAGCATGGAGTGGTACGACAAGATGTGGCATTACAGCGTGGAGCTGTTCCGCAGCCTGGACATCCCGGTGCGCCAGCTGGAGTGCTGCTCGGGCGATCTGGCCGACCTGAAGGTGAAGAGCTGCGACATCGAGGCCTGGAGCCCCCGCCAGAAGAAGTATTTCGAGGTGTGCAGCTGCTCCAACCTGGGCGAGGCCCAGAGCCGGCGGCTGAAGATCCGCATCAAGGGCGAGGACGGCCGCAACTACCTGCCCCACACCCTGAACAACACCTGCGTGGCTCCGCCGCGGATGCTCATCGCCTTTTTGGAGAACAACCTCCAGGCGGACGGCACCGTGAAGATCCCCGCGGTGCTGCGCCCCTACATGGGCGGCAAGGAGCTGCTGGTTCCCGAGGCGAAGTAACAAACCAGGCGCGGGCGGCGGTGGAAAAAACCACCGCCGCCGCCTTTTTCCAGCAAAAAAGTATTGACAAGCCCTTTGCCATTCAGTATAATATAAAAGCGCCTTTCAAAAGGGCAAAACCTAATATGGCGGTATAGCTCAGTTGGCTAGAGCATTCGGTTCATACCCGAAGTGTCACCGGTTCGAATCCAGTTACCGCTACCAGATACAAGGTTTAGCTACGATACATGGGGGTCGTTCGCAATAGTGGACGATGAGTTTGCTTGCTGTCGTAGCTAAGCCTTGTATAATATGGCCCGTTGGTCAAGCGGTCAAGACATCGCCCTTTCACGGCGGTAACCCGGGTTCGATTCCCGGACGGGTCACCAAACAAAACAAATCCGAACCTTGCGCCGGTGGGCGACGGGTTCGGATTTGTTGTTTTTATTGATTGATCTATTGCTGAAGAAATGGTACAGGAAAATCCTGTACCATTTTTTATTTATATAAAATCAATTATATCAAATTATTTGAAATGATATAATTAAATCTTGACGGGCGAAATTAAAGAGGCTACACTATAAATATAACCATTATCAGCAAGGTGTCAGAATTGCGCCTTACAGGAGCATTATATGCGTGAATTCAACTTTTCAAAAGAATATTCAACACTTTTAACGCCTGAAATTGTATCTCTGGTGGGTAAGATTCATGAGTACAAGGGAGAACAGGCACTGTTTATAGAGGCCAAAGCGGATACTCTGACCAAACTTGTGGAGATCGCCAAAATACAAAGCACCGAGGCGTCCAATAAAATCGAAGGAATCTATACCTCTGACGAGCGACTCAAAAAACTGGTGCAGGACAAAACCACACCCCATACCCGCAATGAACAGGAGATCGCCGGATACAGGGATGTGCTGGCTACGATCCATGACAGCTTTGACTATATCCCGCCCAAGTCCTCTTTGATTCTGCAACTTCACAGGGATCTCTACAAATTCAGCGGCGCGTCCTACGGTGGCAACTATAAAACAGTGGATAATGTGATTGCAGAAACGGACACGCAGGGAAATAAATCGGTGCGTTTCCAGCCCCTTCCGGCATGGGAAACACCAGAGGCTATGGATGATCTTTGCCGGGCCTATGAGGAGGCTGTGGGGCAGGGGGAGATGGACCCTCTGCTGCTGATCCCCATGTTCGTTCTGGATTTTCTGTGCATCCACCCGTTCAATGACGGAAACGGCCGCATGAGCCGCCTGCTGACGCTGTTGCTGCTCTACCGGGCGGGTTATATCGTTGGCAAATACACCAGCATTGAAAAGCTGATCGAGGAGAGCAAGGAAACCTATTATGAAGCTCTCCAGCAAAGCTCTCAGAAGTGGCACGAGGAAGCCAATGACTACGCGCCCTTTGTGCGCTATACCTTGGGTGTGGTGGCGGCGGCCTACCGGGATTTTTCCACGCGGGTGCAGGCTCTGGCCGCCAGTGACATGAGCAAGCCGGACCGTATCCGGGAAATCATCAAAGGCACTCTCGGGAAGATCACAAAGGCTGAGATCATAGAGCAGTGTCCCGACATCAGCCAGGTCACCGTGCAGCGCACCCTGGCGGACCTTCAAAAAAGCGGCGAAATTCTGAAGCTTGGCGGCGGACGCTACACCTCGTATGTATGGAATCGTGAAAAGGAGTAAATCACCATGGTTACAGGCGAACTGAAAAATAAAATCGACCGTCTTTGGGAGACTTTCTGGACCGGCGGCATCACCAACCCCCTGGACGTGGTGGAGCAGATGACCTATCTGATGTTCATTCACGATCTGGACGCGGCGGACAACCAGCGCGCCAAGGAGAGCGCCATGCTGGGCCTGCCCCACAAGAGTATCTTCGCGGGGGATGTAGCCATCGGAGAACGTTCCATCCCGGGCGAGCAGCTGAAATGGTCGGTGTTCCGGGATTTCCCGGCGGGGCAGATGTACTCTGTTATGCAGGAGTGGGTGTTTCCTTTTATCAAAGGTCTCCACGGCGACAAGGACAGCGCCTATGCCAAATACATGGGCGACGCCATTTTCAAAATCCCCACGCCGCTGATGCTGGACAAGATCGTCACCGCGATGGACGCGATTTACGAGGAGTCCCGCCAGGCAAACAGCCCGGACGTGCGGGGCGATATTTACGAATACCTGCTTTCCAAGCTGTCCACCGCCGGGGTGAACGGCCAGTTCCGCACGCCGCGGCACATCATCCGCATGATGGTGGAGATGATGGACCCCCGGCCGGACGAGGTCATCTGCGACCCGGCTTGCGGCACCGGCGGCTTTCTGGTGGAAGCGGGGGCCTACCTGAAAGAGAAGTACAAAAACGAGATTTTCTTCGACCGGGAAAAGAAAGACCACTACATGAACCGCATGTTCCACGGCTACGACATGGACCGCACCATGCTGCGCATCGGCGCCATGAACATGATGACCCACGGCATCGACAACCCGTTTATTGAATACCGGGACAGCCTCTCCGACCAGAACACCGACCGGGAGCGGTATTCCCTCATCCTGGCGAACCCTCCGTTCAAGGGCAGCTTGGACGCGGACATCGTTTCCACCGACCTGCTCAAGCTGTGTAAGACCAAAAAGACGGAACTTTTGTTCCTCGCGCTGTTTCTGCGGATGCTGAAGGTGGGCGGCCGCTGCGCCTGCATCGTGCCGGACGGGGTGCTGTTCGGCTCTTCCAAGGCCCACAAGGATATTCGGAAAGAAATTGTGGAGAACCATCGGCTGGAGGCGGTGATCTCCATGCCCAGCGGGGTGTTCAAGCCCTATGCGGGTGTGTCCACGGCGGTGCTGGTGTTCACCAAGACCGACCACGGCGGCACCGACGACGTGTGGTTTTACGACATGAAGGCGGACGGCTTCTCCCTGGACGACAAGCGCACCGAGACCAAGGAGAACGACATCCCCGACATCATCGCCCGGTTCCATAATCGGGAAGGGGAGAAAGCCCGCGAGCGCACCGAGCAGTCCTTTATGGTGCCCAAGGCAGAGATCGCGGACAACGGCTATGACCTCTCCATCAACAAGTACAAACAGGTGGAGTATGTGCCGGTGGAGTACCCGCCCACGTCGGAGATTCTGGCCGACCTGCAGGCGATGGAGGCGGAAATCGCCCAGGGCCTCGAGGAACTGGAGGGGATGCTGTGATGGCGAAGTTTGCAGAAGTCTTTTCAGATGAAACAAAACGAGGATACAAAATTCCGACCAGCGAATATTTGACGTCAGGAAAACACCCTATTATAGACCAGGGTTATGGGCAAATTGCAGGTTACGCAGATTTGGAAAGTGGTGCTTTTACAGATGTTCCTGCAATTATTTTTGGTGACCATACGCGCATTGTGAAGTATGTAGACACTCCGTTTTTTTTGGGCGCGGATGGTGTGAAAGTATTGAAAATTAAAACACCAAACGCAGACTACAAATACCTTTTTTATTTTCTGCAAAATGCGAAAATCCCTAATACAGGATATAATCGCCATTTCAAATGGCTGAAAGAACTTGATGTTCCGCTTCCCTCAATAGATGAACAACGCCGCATTGCTGCCATTTTGGACAAGGTCACCGACCTAATTGACAAGCGTCGTGCACAGATGGACAAGCTGGACCTGCTGGTCAAATCCCGCTTTGTGGAGATGTTCGGAGAACCCGGCACCGATTCGAAAGGATGGGGACTGACATCTTTAGGAAAAATATGTCAAATAAACCCAAAGAAAGGAAAAGATCAAAGGCTTATTAACAGATTAATGGTATCTTTTGTGCCAATGACGGCGATAGATGAAACGGGCGAAATTGACGTATCTGATACAAAAATATATGATGAAGTCAAAACAGGTTTTACCTATTTTGCGGAAGATGATGTTCTATTTGCAAAAATAACACCCTGCATGGAAAATGGCAAAGGAGCTATAGCAAAAGGTCTGTGTAATGGTATTGGGTTTGGTTCTACAGAATTTCATGTTTTGCGCCCCATCAGTGGGAAAACAAACTCCTGTTGGATTTATACACTTACGTCTTTTGCCAGCTTTAGGCGCGATGCTGCTAATAATATGACAGGAAGCGCCGGTCAACGAAGAGTTCCGGTATCTTTCTTGGAAAACTATAAAGTTTCTGCTCCGCCGGTTGAGGAACAAAACCGGTTTGAATTGTTTGCAAGGCAATGTATCGATAGCAAAACAGTTATTAGGCAAAGTATTGAAATGATAGAAACACTAAAAGAAGCGCTGATGCAACATTATTTTGGTTGAGGTGATAAAATGTCGGACTGTACTGTGTATATCGATGAAGCCGGCGATTTGGGAATTGGGCGAGGAACGCAGTGGTTTGTTTTGAGCGCAGTAATTGTAGACAAGGCGGCCGAGCAACAAATCAGAGCGAAGATTGCGCAGATTAAAACCAAGATTAATGTAAATGAAATTCACTTAAGAAAAATAACGGATTTCAATAAGAGAGGGCTGATTGTTCGGGAGTTAGGCACCGAAGAGTTTACATATATGAACGTTTTGGTGGATACAAAAAAGTTCGACAGGGCGAAAATCCCATCTCCGATTATCGCATACAATTATGTGTGTAAATATCTTTTACAAAGGGTTTCTTGGTATCTTGAAGACCGTGGAAAAGTCGGTGACATTATGTTGTCCGCACGCGGAACTTCCCGGGATGGGGAGCTCATTGACTATATCCGGGATAAACTTTTGCCGTATCCGGGCAATTCTATCAACGCGGCTGTTTTCAATAAAATATCCGCCAAAACTGCGGCGGAATGGGATATGCTGCAGTTGGCGGATGTATGTGCTACAACTATGTTTTTAACTTATGAAGTCAATGGATATGGTTTTTCTGTTCCATGTTACTCCATAGCTTTATCAAATCATCTTTATCAAAAGAACGAAAAAATAGACAGCTACGGGATCAAGTTTTTTACATCTGCTATGAAGCCTGATACCAATGCTTTAAAAGCAACTCGTATATGCGCAAAAAAAGAAAGAACCCCCGGCACGACTACCACATGACAAGCATGCTGGTGAAACACCCTCGTGTGCTCCGGCGACGTTCTTTCCACTTATAGTATATGCAGATTTCTCGAAAATATCAATAGAAAAACAAAAGTTCTTATTTCGAGGTATTAACCCATGACCAACTTCGATTTTCTCCTGTCCGACCCACAGTTTGCCACCTTTGCCCAGGCGGCGGTGGCGGCGGAAAAAATCTATGCCATCGACCCGGCGGTCTGCGCCCAGAGCTGCCGCCGGGCGATGGAGTTTGCCGTGAAGTGGATGTACTCGGTGGACTCCGCGTTGGTCAAACCCTTTGACGATCGCCTGGTCAACCTGCTGGGCACCGAGGAGTTCCGCGACATTGTGGACAAGGACCTGTGGCGGCGGCTGAACTACATACGCCAGACCGGCAACGACGGCAGCCATGCCGACCGCAAGAAAGTCACCCCCGAGCAGGCGGCGCTGTGCCTGGAAAATCTGTGGTGCTTCATGGACTTTGTGGCCTGCTGTTACGGCAAGCACTACGCACCCGGCGCCTTTGACCCGGCCCTGCTGAACCGGCAGCCCGCTGTGGCGGCGCCCGCGCCTGCGGCGAGCGTGGACTTGGACGCCCTCATCGCGGAAAACCAGGCCCTGCGGCAGGAGCTGTCCGCCCGGCGCGCCGCCCAGCAGGCGGAATATGTGCCAAAGCCCCTGGAGTTGTCCGAGTACGCCACCCGGAAACTCTACATTGACGCCATGCTGCAGGATGCCGGCTGGGTGGAGGGGAAAAACTGGGTCAATGAAGTGCCCGTGCCCGGTATGCCCAACCGCGCGGGGGAGGGCTTTGCCGATTATGTGCTGTACGACGACGCCCACCGGCCCCTGGCGGTCATTGAGGCCAAAAAGACCTGTGCGGACCCGGCCAAGGGCCGCCAGCAGGCAAAGCTCTACGCCGATCTGCTGGAGCGGCAGTATGGCCGCCGCCCGGTGGTGTTTTTGACCAACGGCTTCGACATCCGCATCGACGACGGCGCTTATCCCGAGCGGGCCGTGGCCGCCTTTTATTCCCGGCGGGACCTGGAAAAGCTGTTCAATCTGCGGGCCATGCGCACCAGCCTCAATGACATCCAGGTGGACCGCTCCATCGCCGGCCGCTGGTATCAGGAGGGAGCCATCAAATCGACCTGCCAGGCTTTTGCCAACAACCGCCGCAAGGCGCTGCTGGTCATGGCCACCGGCTCCGGCAAGACCCGTACTGTCATCGCCCTGTGCAAGGTGCTGCTGCACCACGGCTGGGTCAAAAACATCCTGTTTCTGGCCGACCGCAATTCCCTGGTCACCCAGGCCAAGCGCAGCTTTGTGAACCTTCTGCCCGATCTCTCTGTCACCAATCTCTGTGAGGAAAAGGAGAACGCCGCCGCCCACTGCGTCTTTTCCACCTACCAGACCATGATGAACTGCATCGACACCGTCAGCGACGAGGAGGGCAAGCTGTTCACTGTGGGGCACTTCGACCTGGTCATCTGCGACGAGGCCCACCGCTCCATCTACAACAAATACCGGGACATTTTCAACTACTTCGACGCTCCGCTGGTGGGTCTCACCGCCACCCCCAAGGACGAGATCGACAAAAACACCTATGAGATTTTTGAGCTGCAAAACGGCATGCCCACCTACGGCTATGACCTTGCCCAGGCGGTGAAGGACGGCTTTCTGGTGGATTACCTGCTGGTGGAGAGCAAGCTGAAATTCCTGGAGCAGGGCATCGTCTACGATGAGCTTCCCCCCGAGGAAAAGGCCGAGTATGAGGCCACTTTCACCGACGAAAACGGCGAGTTGCCCGCGCGCATTGAGTCCTCGGCGCTGAACGAATGGCTCTTCAACGAGGATACCATCCGCAAGGCCCTGGATCTGCTGATGACCAACGGGCTGAAAATCAACTACGGTGAAACGCTGGGCAAGACCATCCTCTTTGCCAAAAGCCACCGTCACGCCGAAAAAATCCTGGAGGTGTTCAACAAGGAATATCCCCATCTGCCGGGGTATGCCAAGGTCATCGACAACTATATGACCTATGCCCAGAGCGCCATCGACGAGTTTTCCGACCCGCAGAAACTGCCCCAGATCGCCATCTCGGTGGACATGCTGGACACCGGCATCGACGTGCCGCAGGTTCTGAACCTGGTGTTTTTCAAGCGGGTCATGAGCAAAGCCAAATTCTGGCAGATGATCGGGCGCGGCACCCGCCTGTGCCCCGGCCTTGTGGACGGCAGGGACAAGGAAAAATTCTACATCTTTGATCTGTGCGGCAACTTTGAGTTCTTCCGCATGAAGAAAGAAAAGGCAGGCGTCAACCAGATGGCTCTGCAAAGTGCCATCTTCTACTTAAAAGCGCAGATTATCTATAAACTGCAGGACCTGGCGTATCAAACGGAGGAATTGATTTCCTTCCGCCAGCGGCTGGTGGGAGAAATGCTGGCCAAGGTGCGGGAGCTGGACCGGGGTAATTTTGCCGTGCGGCAGCACCTGCGCTATGTGGAAAAATTCAGCGATTCCAAAAGCTGCCTGGCCCTCACCTATGAGGATACCCTGGACCTGAAAGAGGAAGTGGCGCCGCTGCTGCTGCCCGACCAGGACGAGGCCAGCGCCGTGCGGTTTGACGCATTGCTGTACGGCATCGAGCTGGCGTATCTTGTGGGCAAGAAGTACACCCGCGCCCGCAAAGACCTGGTGAAGAAGGTGACGGCGGTGGCCGGCGTGGCCAATATTCCCGAGATACGCGCCCAGTCCGCACTCATTGAAAAAATCCTGCACACTGACTATTTGGAGAATGCGGGCATCAACGAGTTTGAACACATCCGGCAGTCCCTGCGCGCGCTGATGAAGTATCTGCCTCACGGCGGCGCCATCTACAACACCAACTTCACCGATGATATCCTCTCGGTGGAGTGGAGAGAATCGGAACTGGAGAACGACGAACTGAAGGATTACAAGGCAAAGGCCGCTTTTTACCTGCGCCAGCACCAGGACAACGCCGCCGTGGCAAAGCTGCGCTCCAACATTCCGCTGACCGGTCAGGACGTGGCTGAGCTGGAAACGATCCTTTGGAGCGAGGTGGGCACCCGGCAGGATTACGAGGAGGAATGCGGTCACAAGCCCCTGGGCGAATTTGTGCGGGAAATTGTGGGCATGGACATGAACGCCGCGAAGAATGCCTTCGCGGAATATCTGGCCGGCGTAAATCTGGACAGCCGGCAGATCTATTTCGTGAATCAGATCGTGGAGTACATCGTGCAGAACGGCGTGATGAAGGATCTCTCGGTGCTGCAGGAGCCGCCTTTCACCGACCAGGGCAGCGTGGTGGAGGTTTTCACCGACCTTTCCATCTGGGCAAAGGTAAAAAGCGCCATCGACCGCATCAATGCAAACGCGGCGGCATGAGGAAGTCCAGCGGCTTGCAATATTCGAAAATGTCAAAGTAAAAAGAGCCGGCGATCCCGATGGATCGCTGGCTTCTTTTCGATTTCCGTAATCCCCTCGATCGCCGCCTTGCGCCCGGTCATCCGGCCGGGGGACTGGCCGGTAGGCGGCTTTTTCTTTTTGGCCTGCTGTTTGCGGGGCGGGGTTTTCCTGGCAAACTTCTCCAGAGCGGCCGGCGCCTCCCAAAAAATCCCCGTGTGCAACCAGCGGTTGACGTCCGGTTGGTCGACGGAACGGGAAATATAGGGTACAATACAGAGGCAGAAAACGTAAACGGAGGTGACGCATATGACTTTGGGCGAAGCGATCAGGAAAAGGCGGGAAGGGCTGAAACTGTCGCAGGGCTATGTGGCGGAACAGCTGGGCGTGAGCAGGCAGGCCGTGTCGAAGTGGGAGACGGGTCAGGCCGAGCCCACGGCGAGCAACCTGGTGCGGCTGGCGGAGGTGTTCCAGATCAGCCTGTCCGAACTGGTGGAGCCCTGCGCCGGGCAGGAAGAGGGGGATCACGCGGCGCGGCGGGAAAAAAAGCCCAACCCCATCCTGCGGGCCAACCTGATCAAAATGGCCATCACCGCCCAGGCGGCGCTTTGGTTCAACTGCACGTCGGGGATCTACCAGTTTCAGCACTCCGACGCCCTGATGCACAGCCTGTACCGCGGGGCGCTGGCCGTCTCGCTGGTGTTACTGCTGCTCAGTTCCGTGTGGATGGCGGCCAACCACCTCTATGAACCGGACAGGGGCCGGCGCCGGAAGAACACGCTGATCGAGTTGGGCTATTGCTGCGTCCAGCTGGCGGCGGGCCTGCTGACCATCCGGTTCGGTTTGGGCCTGGCGGGCGGAGCCCTCATCATCGCCGTGGGCTGTGTCTATATTTTGTACATCAATCCCCGGTTCATGGGCCGCAAGCTGACAAGATGAACGAGACAAGGAGCGGGCCTCCTCCGCCGCGGTGAAAGCCGCGCGCGGGCAGGCGGCCCGCTTCTTGCTTTTTAATTTTACAACTGTTATAATAATACAAATAAAATTTGGGGAGAGGATGGCCGTGGAGGACGCCGCCGGCATCAAGCGGGCCAACAAAGCCCGCATCCGGAAACTGCTGGTCAGCGGGCAGGGCTGCACCAAGCAGCAGATCGCCCGGCTGACCGGGCTCAGCGTGGCCAGCTGCAACACCTATCTGAACGAGATGGAGGCGGCGGGGGAGGTGCTGGGCGAAAAGCGCAGGCTGCACGACGTGGGGCGCAGCGCCGCGGTGTACCGGCTGAACGAGGAGTTCGAGAGCATCCTCTGCGTCGCCCTGGCCCTGCTGGGGGGGCGGCGGGTGGTGAGGACGGAGGTGCTCTCGCCCACCGGGGCGCTGCGGCACCGGGAGGAGCGCTTTCCCCCCCGGCTGGACGCCGCGGCGGTGGAAAAGGAGATCGGGGCGGCGCTGGCCCGTTTTCCCAACACGGGGCGGATCGTGGTGGGAACGCCCAGTGTGGCGGAGAACGGGGTGGTGCGCCACAGCGACCTGCCGGAACTGGAGGGCGCGCCGCTGCGGGCCATGCTGGAGGAGCGGTTCCGGCTGCCGGTCTTCCTGGCCAACGACATGCATTACAAGGCATACGGGTACTACCGCCAGGCGGGCGCCGCCGGCGAGATCGTCACGCTGATGAACTATCCGGCGGGGGTGCTGCCGGGCACCGCCACCGTGTACCGGGGCACGGTGCTCACCGGCAGGAACCTGTTTGCCGGCATGGTGGGCTTTCTGGACTACGGCATGACCCCCGCGCAGCAGATCGAGCGGCTGCGGCGGCCCACGGCGCGGCCGCTGGTGGAGCAGGCGGCCGTGGCGCTGATCTCCATCCTGAACCCCCACAGGCTGCTGTTCACCGGCGACCTGCTGGAGGAGAGCGACCTGGAGCCCATCCGGGCGGCCTGCCTGCGGTGCATCCCAAAGGAGTACATGCCGGACTTTGTGTTCCTCCCCGACACAGAGATGTATTATCGCATGGGGATGTACTGGACAGCGGTGGACAGAAAGGAGCCGACAGAATGACCGAAGGAGAGAAAATGCGCCGGGGCCTGCTTTACGACGCGAACAACGACCCGGAACTGCTGGCGGAGCGGGCCCGCTGCAAGGACCTGTGTTTCGCCTACAACCAGCTGCCGCCCTCCCGCACGGAGGAGCAGGAGGCGCTCATCCGCCGGCTGCTGGGCCGCACGGGGGAGCGGTTCTGCGTCACCGCGCCCTTCTGGTGCGATTACGGGCGGAACATCGAGATCGGCGAAAATTTTTACACCAACCACAACTGCGTCATCCTGGACGGCGCGAAGGTGACGTTCGGCGACAATGTGTTCATCGCGCCCAACTGCGTGTTTTCCACGGCGGGGCACCCCCTGGACGCCGGGCAGCGGAACCGGGGCCTGGAGTACGCCTATCCCATCACGGTGGGGGACAATGTGTGGTTCGGCGCGTCGGTGACGGTGCTGCCCGGCGTGCGCATCGGCAGCAATACGGTGATCGGCGCGGGCAGCGTGGTGAACCGGGACATCCCCGACGGGGTGGTGGCCGTGGGCAACCCCTGCCGGGTGCTGCGGCCCATCACCGGGGAAGACCGGAAAAAATACGGGAGGTATGAAGATGAAGTTTGACCCGCAGGCGCTGGAGTGGACCAGAGCGCCGAAAGAATTTGTGATCTCGCCGGAAAGGATCGAGATCGTCACCGAGCCCCGCACCGACCTGTGGCAGCGCACCTACTACCATTTCCGCAACGACAGCGCCCCGGTGCTGCAGATGCGCACGGCGGAGCCCTTCTTCTCCTTTGTGGTGAAGACGGACTTCGCCGCGAGCCACCACCGCTTCGACCAGTGCGGCGTGGTGCTGTATCTGGACAGCGAAAACTGGCTGAAGGGCTCCATCGAGTACGAGAACGAGCGGTTTCAGCACCTGGGCAGCGTGGTGACCAACCACGGCTATTCCGACTGGGCCACCACCGAGATCCACGCCGGCGTGAAGACCATGTGGTACCGGCTGAGCCGCCGGCAGGACGATTTCTGCATCGAGTGCTCCGACGACGGCGCCGTGTTCCGCCAGATGCGGGTGTGTCACCTGCTGGAAGGGGCGGGGGAGGTGAGGTTCGGGGTGTACGCCTGCAGCCCGGAGGACTCCTCCTTCCGGGCGGTGTTCACCCACATGGAGCTCACCGAGTGCCGCTGGCCCGCCCACGACGGCCAGGCCCCCGACCAGGACGGCTGAGCGCCCCGGCCGCCGCGGCAAAACGCAAAGCAGCCTGAAACGAAGAAAGAGACAGCCTGTCCCGGCGGGGCGGGCTGTCTCTTCTTATGTAAAAAAACAGAAAAAGTATTGAAACAGCCCGGGCACTGAATTATTATGAGGAATAAATGTAAAAAAATGTGTCTCAAAACGCTGCACATACACAAAAAGGAAGGGCCGGTCCAACCCGCAGTGGCCGGCCTTTGCCTATGGGGGGATCTGAATGAAGACAAAAATTCTGGCAATGCTGCTCAGCGCTGCCATCGCCGCGTCCGCGGTGCCCGCGCCCGCCTGGGCGGAAGGGGCCGGCACCATCGCTGTGGCAAAAGCCTCCGGGCAAACCACAGAAGAAACGCTGAACACCGAGGCGGACACGTCTCCCGAAGCGCAGGCGCCCGCGAACAGCGCGGCGCAGCAGGGCAGCGAGGATTCCGCGCTCGCGGCCAGCACAGCGCAGCAGGGCGGCGAGGGCAGTCTGCCGGGCAGCCTGCCCGGCACCGCCCCGCAGCCGGATAATGGCGCGGACGGCGAAGAGGAAGAGGCCCGGCCCGCGGATGAGGCGACGGATGCGGCCGCCGGGCTGCAAAAAACGACCCGGCAGGCGCCTGGCCTGCAGACGGTCGCTGAAAACACCGTGGCCACCGTTCAGTCCTCGGCGGGCGATGTCCAATATTACGACACTGTGAGTACGGCGTCGGATGCCTGGCGAACGCAAAGCGGAAGCACGCTGACCCTCCTGCCGGGCACAACGCAGACGCTGAAATTCATGGATTTGCCCGACGAGGGCACCCTGGACCTGGGCGGAAACAGTGTGGCTCTGGAAACCACCTTGGATATCAGCGGAAGCCTGACCGTCCGTAACGGGGAACTGAAGGTGACGAATTTCCTAAGGGTGGAGGCCAACGGTGTTCTCAGCCTTGAAAAACTGAAACTCTCGGGGCGGGACGAAAACTCCTCAGCAACGATCGAGAACAAAGGTACGATCATCGATCTGGGTGGCGTAGAACTGGGTGAGGGGATCGACCCCAGTTCCGCTGTCTCCTACATGGACGAAACCGGTGCGGTGAAGGTGCTGTTTGCGCCCTACACCCTCATCAACAGCAGTGAAAGCGCCCCCACGGGCTGGTCGAACGGCTGGTATGTGGCCGAGGGGTCGGTGACCATTTCCGACCGGGTCACCGTGAACGGCAGCGTGAACCTCATCCTGAAGGATGGCGCGAAACTCATCGCCGAACAGGGCATCACCGTGAGCGAGGGAAACAGCTTTGCCGTCTACGCTCAGAGCACCGGCGACAATATGGGCTGGTTGCAGGCGACGAACGCGAAATTGACAGATAGTGCCGCCCTCGGCGGCGAGATGGGCAGTGCCGGCAGCATCACCATCAACGGCGGCCATCTGGAGGCCACCGCCTCCGGTAACGGCGCGGCCATCGGCGGCGGTATTATCGGCGCCGGCGGCAGCATCACCATCAATGGTGGTATCGTAAACGCCTACCTCCAAGAGGGGACGGGTGCGGGCATCGGCGGTGGTAATATGGGTGAAGGCGGCAGCATCACCATCAACGGCGGCAATGTGAAGGCTGCCTCCGCCGGAACCAGCGCGGGCATCGGCGGCGGTATTACCGGCAGCGGCGGCACCATCACCATCACCGGCGGTGTCGTCACAGCCGTGGGAGGCCGCAATGCGCGCATCGGCGGCAGCGAAGACGCTGATGATGCGGGCAAATTCTCCACCTCCAAAATGAATGGTGACCCGGGCAACGCTGTGATCTTTGCCGGTTCCATCACGGACACTTCCGACAAAGACAACTGGAGCGGCCTGATCTTTCTGAACAACACCGGCAGCATCTATGGCGGAAACAGTTATACGCTGAATAATGACATAGACCTTTCGTGGAACCAGACCCTCACCATTGAAGATGGCGAGACCTTCACCGTTGCCGGGGGCGTGACGCTGAACAATGAAGGCCATATCATGATCCGGACGGGCGGCAGTTACATCGGCGGGCTGATCGAAGGGAATCAGGTGGAATTCGAGATCCAGTGGGACATCGACGGCGATGGCAGCACAAACGAGAGCACCTTTGTGGCCTATGGGCAGATCCCCAGCCATGCCGACGGTGTAAAAAATTCGACGGAGCCGGAAAAATACATCAATGTTTTTGACGGGTGGGAGCCAGCGCTGGTGGAAGCTACCCAGCCGGCCTGCTACAGCGCCCAGTTCACCCCGACCGAGGTGCTCTATAAAGTGACCATGCCCGCAGAGGCGGGCTGCAAGGTGCAGTATGCGGGCAGCAGCGCCGTGCCCTACGAAACAAAGATCACCTTCACGGTGGAACTGGCCGACGGCTACCGAAAAACCGGGGATTTCGCGGTGCTGGCCAACGGTGTGCCCCTGCAGGAAGAGGGGGACGGCAGCTATCGGCTGACCGTCACCGAAGACATTGAGATCACAGTGGAAGGCGTCGAGGCCATTCCCGCCACCCCGACGCCCACGGCCACCCCGACGCCCACGGCCACCCCGGCGCCCACGGCCACTCCGGCGCCCACGGCTGTGCCCGGCCCGGTGGAGATACCGGTGAAGGCCCCGTGGTGATCGTGACGCTGGAGGGCGAAGGGATCAACGAGGCCCAGGGCATGCAGGTGAGCCTGCCCCCCGAGAGCCTGGCCGAACTGGCCGGTGTGGAGGGCGCAAGCCTCACGGTGGAAAGCCCGGCGGCATCGGTCACGTTTGACAGCCAGGCGCTGAACGCCATCGCCCGGCAGGCAGATGCCGCCGTGGTGCTGGTGGTGGAGCCGGTGAGCAGGGAACAGCTGAATGAGGCGCAGGCGCAGGTGGTGGACCAGGAGCCGGTCTTTGAACTCACCCTGCAGTGCAACGGCGTGGTGATCGCCGACTTCGAAGCCGGCAATGCCACCGTGTCGCTGCCCTATGCGCTGGCCCAGGGCCGGCAGGCGGAGGACGTGGTGGTGTGGTATCTGGACGAAGAGGGCGGCACCACCCCCCTGCGAAACCAGCTACGACGCGCAAAAGCAGCTGGCCACCTTCACCACCCCCCACTTCTCCAAGTATATGGTGGGCTATGAGGGCGCGCAGCCGGCGGAACAGCCCGAGACCCAGCAGCAGCCCGCTGACGCTGCCCCCGACGCCGCCCCCGGCGCGGGGGTGGGCCTGCCGGTGATACTGCTGGCAGTGGTGGCGGTACTGCTGATCGCGGCCTTTGTGCTGCGCCGGATCTTCCTGCGGCGCGACGGGGAAAACTGACCCGCCAAAAGGAGACCGTCATCGACGGGCGCAAACGCCCCCAAAAAGAAAAAGCGGCAGGACAGCCCGAACAAGGGCTGTCCTGCCGCTTTTTTATCGTGAACGGAAAACCGGGCCGGCGCACCCCGGCGCAAGGGCGGGGCAGACCCGCGCGGTGCCGGCCGCCGCGGCAAGACACAAAGCAGCCGCCTCAGCGGAAGGTCACGCACCAGTAGGTCCAGCCGTACTCGTTGAACCAGCAGGCGATGCCGCACTGGGTGAAGGAGGGGTAGACCATGGCGTTGTAGTGGTCCGGGCTGTTGGCCCAGGCGGCCACGATGTCCTGGCCGGTGCGGGCGTTCTGGCCGATGATCTCGATGGTGGTAGAGCCGTCGTGGGTGAGGCCGGTGTCCACCAGCTGCCCGCACCGCTGGTCCGCGATGGCGGTGAGGTCGTCGGCCACCGTCAGGGGCGCCACCCCCGCCGCCGCCCGGTAGGAATTGATGCCGTCCAGCGTGGCGGTGAAGGCCGAGTCGGTGGAATCGATGCCCCACCAGGTGCCCGAGCCGTTGGCCGCGCTGAAGGGCACCGCGCCGTAGCCGGTGGGCAGGGTGAGGGTGAAGCCGTCCTCGCCGGAGACCTGGCCGCCGCTCTCCGCCGCGGCCTCATCCGCGGCCGGGTCGGTGACCGTGACGGTGCAGGCGGCCTCCAGCCCCTGCAGCCGCGCCGTGATGGTGGCCTCGCCCGCCGCCACGGCGGTCACCGTGCCCGCTTGATCCACCGTGGCCACCCCCTCGTCGGAGGAGGTGTAGGCCACCGCCTGATCGGTGGCGTCCGCCGGCTCCACCGTGGCCGCCACCGATTGAGGCTCCCCGTCCAGGGGCAGTTCCAGGGCCTCGGGCATGGTGAGGGAGGCGGGGCTCACCACCACCGTCACCGTGCCGCTGGCGGAGAGCTCGCCGTCCTCGCTGGCGAGGGTCACCACCGCCGTGCCCGCGCCCACGGCGGTGAGGATGCCCTCCTGGTCCACCGTCACCACGGCGGGGTCGCTGGAGGTGTAGCGCAGGCCCTGCTCTTCGGCCAGCCGCGCCGCCTTGTCCGCCGCCGGCGCCTCGCCGCTGAAGGTGTATTCAGCAACGGCCTCGCCGGCCGCGCCCCGTTCCATCGTCTCCGGCACCGTCAGGCTCACGCCGGTGATGCGCGCTCCGCAGGCGGAGAGCAGCAGCGCCGCCGCCAGGGCCAGCGCTGCCAGCGGGAAGATGCGTTTCATAAAGCAACACTTCTTTGCTGTTTCATACACAGTATATCACAGTCGTAAACCGGGGGCCATCCCCCCGGACGGTCAGCGGAACACCACCCGCCGCACCCGGCGGGGCAGGTCCGTCAGCACCGTGCGGGGAGAAAAGACCACCTTCTCCAGCCACACCCCCTCGCAGGAGAACACCAGCAGCAGGTGCAGCCGGTCGGCCACCGGCAGGCCGGCGGCCCGGGCGGGCAGGCTCACCTCCATATGGAAGGATTTTCCCCGCACCAGCTCCCGCCGGAAGGCCAGACACAGGGTGGTGAAGGGGCGGTAGAGCACCCGGCAGTGCCCCAGCCACCGCCAGGCGGCGTAGATCACCGTCTCGGGGGGGATATCCGGCCCGCCGGGGGCCACCTCGGTCTTTTCGGTGGTGTACACCGCACAGGGGATGTGGTCGTATTCGATCATGCGGAACATAGGCGACTCCTTTCGTGGAACAAAACGTGAAAATGGCACAGTAATCCCGTAAGATTACTGTGCCATTGGAGTCTCATGCCTCGTTTTGGCCCACGATGGGCGCTGATATAATTATACCACACCAGGGCAGAGCGGGTCAACACAAATCGCGAAAAAGGCCGCTCACCGCCCCGGCGCCAGGAAGCAGCCCGGCTCGTGGGCGTTGATGACCCCCGCCGCCTGCAGGTAGGCGTAGACCACCGTGCTGCCCACAAAGGCCATGCCCCGGCGTTTCAGGTCCCGGGAGATCTCGTCCGACAGGGGAGAGGTGGCGGGGCCGCACTCCACCAGGGCCTCGCCGCCGGTCCAGTGCCAAAGCCAGGCGTCGAAACTGCCCCACTCCTTCTGAATCTCCAGAAAGGCCGCCGCGTTCCTCACCGCCGCAGCGATCTTGCGCCGGTTGCGGATGATGGCGGCGTTTTCGGCCAGCCGCGCCTGCTTTGCCTCGTCGAAGGCCGCCACCCGCGCCGGGTCGAAGCCCTCGAAGGCCTCCCGGAAGGCCGGCCGCTTGTTCAGCACGCACTCCCAGGACAGGCCCGCCTGGAAGGTCTCCAACACCAGCAGTTCAAACAGCGCCCGGTCGTCGTGGAGCGGGCGGCCCCACTCGCTGTCGTGGTAGGCGATGTAGGCGGGGTTCTTCGGGTTCGCCCAGCGGCAGCGCCCCTTTCCGTCGGACCATTCCATCGGCGGTTCCTCCTTTTCATGGGCGGGGCGGCGGGGTCCACGCCCCCGGCGCAAGCAAAAAAACAGGCTCGCCGCCCACGGTGATGTGTATAAAATATATAATGTTATCCAAAGAGTATAAAACAAGCGGGAGCAAAGGGGCCTCCGTCCCCGGAGGAAAACCGGGAACCGGCCGTTCCGTCGGAGGCGGCAAAAGCAGGGGACAAGCCGCCTTTTTGGCCCGGGCGCGCAACGATCCCGGGCGTACAAAAAATCAGGGGCGGAAGGGGATGCCCTCCAGCCGCAGCAAAAACACCTTGTTCTCCAGCCCGCCGCCGTAGCCGGTGAGGCGGCCGTCCGCCCCCAGCACCCGGTGGCAGGGGATGAAGATGGAGACGGGGTTGCGGCCCACCGCGCCGCCCACCGCCCGGGCGCTCATCTTCGAAACGCCCCGCGCCGCGGCGAGGCGTTCGGCCAGCTGGCCGTAGCTGACGGCCTGCCCCCAGGGGATGCCGGTCAGCATCCGCCACACCTCGCCCTGAAAGGGGGTGCCCCCCGCCGCCAGCGGCGGGGTGGGGCCGGGGTCGCGGCCGGAGAAGTAGACCTGCAGCCAGCGGGCGGCGTCGGCCAGCACCGGGTCGTCGGCCCGGCGGGGCGGGTCGGCGGGCAGCCGGGGAGGAAAACGCCCCTCCACGAACCAGCAGCCGGTGAGGGCGCCGTCCGCGGCGGTGAGCCAGAGGGGCCCCACCGGGCTTTTGAGCAGCAGGCCGCTCACCGGGCCGCCTGCGGGCTGTTATGTACCGCGCCCTCCAGAACGATGCGGGCCAGGTCGGCGGGCGTGTCGGCCAGGGCGTTCGCCCCCGCCGCCTTCAGTTCCTGCCGGGTGCGGAACCCCCACAGCACCCCCGCGCCGGGCAGGCCGGCGTTGTGGGCGGTGTGGATGTCCACGTCGCTGTCCCCCACAAAGAGGGTGCGGGCCGGGTCGGCGCCCATCCGGGCCAGCAGCCGCCGCAGCGCCGTGGGGTCCGGCTTGGTGGGCACTCCGGGCACCGCCCCCTGCACGAACCGGAACCGCCCCGGGAAATAGTGCTCCATCACCGCCTTGGCCAGGCTGTCCTCCTTGTTGGTGAGCACCCCATAGCGCACCCCCGCCGCCTCCAGCTTGTCCAGCATCGCTTCGATGCCGGGGTAGGGGGCGGTGGTGTCCTCCTTGTGGGCGTCGTACCGGGCGCTGAACTGGGCCAGCACCTCCTTCTGGGCCGCCTCGTCCCGGGCCGTTTCCGGCGCGAACCGCCAGCACAGCTTGGGGATGCCGTTGCCCACAAAATACCGGTACTCGTCCACCGTGTGCTCCGGCCAGCCGTTGGCCCGGCAGACAAAGTTCGCCGCGTCCGCCAGGTCCCGCAGAGTGTTCAGCAGGGTGCCGTCCAGATCAAACACCACATGATCAAATCTCATCGTTTTCTTTCCTTCTTTCCTCTATATCCTCGCTTCAGGGCGCCAGCTTCAGCCGCACCGCCCGGGCCAGTTTCACCGCCCGCACCCGCACCTTGGCCCGGCAGGGCAGATGGGCGATCACGTCGCACCGGCCCACCGACTCCGAAAAGGGGGTCTGGCGAAAGGTGAGGGAGCAGTCCGCCGTGAGCAGGTACACCGTGTGCCGGGTGAGGCCCCGGGTGTACTGGGCGGCCAGCGTGCCGTCGGGGGTCTGCCACATCCCCTCGGTGATCCAGGCCTCCAGCCCCGCCAGCAGCAGCCCAAGGCTCAGCAGCAGCGGCAGCGCCAGCAGGGGCGTCAGCCGGGGCAGCTGCCACAGGCTCACCCCCATCACCGCGCCCGACAGGGCAAAGGCCGCGCCGCCCTTCCACAAAAACAGCGGCAGGCTGCGCCCCGCCAGCAGCTCCGGCGCGTAGACGGGCGGGGTGAAGGCGGGCAGCAGCGCCTGCACCAGCGCCTCCGCCCCCGGTTTGTACACCAGCACCGGAATGTCGCCGCCCCGGTAGCTGCCCGCGCTCAGGTACACCCCCCGGCGGTTCAAAAGCCGCCCCGCGGGGGTCAGACGCACGTCGCAGGCGGTGACGGCCGCCGCGGCGATGCGCCGCTCGGTGTGGTTCACATGGCCGCCCTTTGCCAGGATGACCCCGCCGCTGCGGCACACTCGGAACCCCGCCGTGGACAGCAGCGACCAGAACAGCGCCACCCCCCACAGCGCAAAGGCCAGCGTTACCAGCCAGGCCACGCCCGCCGGCAGCACCAGCTCCAGCAGCCGCTCCACCTGGGCCAGCTGCCCCAGTGCCAGGTCGTTCAGCTTCTGCTCCAGCCCCTCGCCCAGAATGCGCCGGGTCTGCCGCAGGCTCACCAGCACCAGCGCCGCCGTGGCCGCGATGTTCGCGCTGAGCATGGTCAGCCGCACCCGCTCCGCCCGGGTGGGGGCAAAGAGCACCGCCTGGGAATCCACCGGCAGCAGGCTCTCCGCCAGCGCCGCCGCCGTGCGCCGGGGCAGGTAGAAGGTGGCCCGGTTCGGCCCCCGCCCCCTGGCCATGTACACCGTCACCCGGCTGGCCCCCGCCAGCCGCAGCCACAGCGGCCGCGCCTGCTCCAGCACCGCCACGTCCCGCCGGGCAAAGGCCAGCTGTCGGCGCAAAAGCACCCCGGTGTCCAGCACCAGGGCCTTGTCGGTGAGGGCAAACCCCACCCGCCGCCACAGCACCGTGCCCAGCACCGCCATGCCCACCAGGATGGCCGCGTCCTGCCGCAACGCCCGGTACAGGCTGTTCAGGTCAAAGTCCAGCAGCGCCTGCACCATGGGCACCAGGCACAAAATCAGGCCGTAACGTATAATTTTTAAAATATATACAATATGGAAATGCCCCTTGAGGCGGATGTGATCCATGTCAGCCTCCTTGCAGGCAGGCGGTCAGCCGGTGGGCGTCGGCGTCGGCGATGCCGGGCAGCATCACCACCGCGCCGCTGGTGGAGAGGATGAGCACGCAGCAGCCGCAGCGGCGCAGCAGGGGGGTGGAAAAGCAGCCGGCGGCGCTGACGAAGCGGGTGGGGATGCGCCGGCTGGATTTGAACCAGATGCCGCCGCTGACCCGCAGTTCGCCCAGGGTGATGCTGCCCTCCAGCCGCGCCAGGCGGGCGGGCAGCCAGAGGAGGAACACCGCCAGCCAGGCGGCGGAAAAGACGGCGCCGGGGAACAGCCCCTGCCAGAAGGCGAAGGGGGCCGCCAGCGCGCCCAGGGCCACAAACCACAGGCACACCACCCCGATGCCTTTTTTGTCCAGCCGAAAGCGCACCATGGGCCCTGCCTCCTTTCGCGTTTTTCAAAAGGGATATTCCCCGCTGCCCCCTGATTATACTTGATTATGCCCCGAAAGGAAAGAGGCCGGGGGGCACAGGGCGGTTTTTGGCCGGCGGGGCGGAAAAACGGGTTCTGTTTTGAGGCGGATTGTGGTATAATGCAAAAACGGACGGGCAAAAGGCCCCGGCCGTCCCGCGAAGGGAAAAGGAGAGAAGCGATGGAATACCTCAAGGTCATTTTGTACGGCGTCATCGAAGGCATCACCGAGTGGCTGCCCATCAGCAGCACCGGCCACCTGATCCTGGCGGAGAAGCTGCTGGCGCTGCCCTATCCGGAGGAGTTTCTGAGCATGTTCCGGGTGGTCATCCAGCTGGGGGCCATCCTGGCGGTGGTGGTGCTGTATTTTCCCCGGCTGTGGCCCTTCACCACCGATCCGCGCCATAAATACCAGCGCCCGGCGGTGTGGCAGCTGTGGTTCAAAATTTTTGCGGCCACCCTGCCGGCCCTGGTGCTGGGCCTTCTTCTGGACGACTGGCTGGACGCCCACCTTTATAATTATATCACGGTGGCGGCCATGCTCATTCTCTACGGCGTGTTTTTTATCCTCATCGAGAACCGCCGGCGGCGGCCCACGGTGCGCCGGCTGGACCAGCTGACCTACAAACACGCCCTCATCATCGGCTGCTGGCAGGTGCTGGCCATGATCCCCGGCACCTCCCGCAGCGGGGCCACCATCGTGGGCGGCCTGCTGCTGGGCCTTGCCCGGCCGGTGGCGGCGGAGTTCACCTTCTTTCTGGCCATCCCGGTGATGGCCGGGGCCAGCGGGCTGAAGCTGGTGAAGTACCTGGCGGAGGGCGGCCGCTTTTCCGGCGGGGAAGTGACGGCCCTGGCCCTGGGCTGCGCGGTGGCCTTTGTGGTGAGCGTGGCGGCCATTCGTTTTCTGGTGACCTTTGTGCAAAAGCACAATTTCAAGGTGTTCGGCTGGTACCGCATCGCCCTGGGGGCGGTGGTGCTGGCGGCGGCCTTGTTGGGGTTTTGAGAAGCAGATGTGAAGGAGTGTAAAAGATGGAAAAAGCAAAAGTGTATTACAGTGATCTGCGGGCCCGCCCCGGCCTCAACCTGCTTCAGAAGCTGCAGCGGCTGGTGCGCGCGGCGGGGATGGACACCATCGACATGAAGGACAAGTTCGTGGCCATCAAAATTCATTTCGGCGAGCCGGGCAACCTGTCCTACCTGCGGCCCAACTATGCCAAGGCCCTGGCGGACGTGATCAAGGCCCAGGGGGGCCGGCCCTTTTTGACCGACTGCAACACCCTGTATGTGGGGCGGCGCAAGCACGCGCTGGAGCACATCGAGGCTGCCTATGAGAACGGGTTCACCCCCCTTTCCACCGGCTGCCAGGTGATCATCGCCGACGGCCTCAAGGGCACCGACGAGGTGGAGGTGCCGGTGGCGGGCGGCGAGTATGTGAAGGAGGCCAAGATCGGCCGTGCCATCATGGACGCGGACATCGTCATCAGCCTGAGCCACTTCAAGGGCCACGAGTCCACCGGGTTTGGCGGCGCGTTGAAGAACCTGGGCATGGGCAGCGGCAGCCGCGCGGGCAAGATGGAGCAGCACTCCTCCGGCAAGCCCCAGGTGGATAAGGCGCTGTGCCGGGGCTGCCACTCCTGCGCGAAGGACTGCGCCCAGGGAGCCATCTCCTTTGACGAGAACAACCACGCCTCCATCGAACACGACAAGTGCGTGGGCTGCGGGCGGTGCCTGGGCCGGTGCAACTTCGACGCCATCTCCTGCCCGGCGGACGCGGCCAGCAAGCTGCTGAACTGCCGCATCGCCGAGTACGCCAAGGCGGTGGTGGACGGGCGGCCCAACTTCCACATCAACCTGGTGATGGACGTCTCCCCCAACTGCGACTGCCACGCGGAGAACGACACCCCCATCATCCCCGACGTGGGCATGTTCGCCTCCTTCGACCCGGTGGCCCTGGACCAGGCCTGCGCCGACGCCTGCAACAACATGCCGGTGCTGCCCGGCAGCCAGCTGGCGGACAACCTGGCCCGCCCCGGCTTCTGCGCCTGCGGCGACCATTTCACCGACAGCGCCCCCATCACCCACTGGCAGTCCGCCCTGAAGCACGGCGAGAAGATCGGCCTGGGCACCCGGGAGTACGACCTGGTGAAGGTGTGATTTTGGTATAAATCAACAGTAAAATTACATATTGTATAGAAACGGCCCTTGCCCCGGTGTTTTCGGGGCGGGGGCCGTTTTTTCTTTGCCCAACGGGCGGCAATGCGCAGACCCCTTCGCCGCCGGCTGTGCCGGGCGCGGCAACGCACACTCGCTGCGCCCGGTCCCTCCGCATCGCACGCGGCGTCTCGGACATTTTCCACGGCGAAGGAAAATGTCCGTTCCGATGCGCACTACGTGCGGAGGACCGGGCTTCGCCTCAGCCCGGTGGTGGCGGACAGTGTGCCGGCGCCTGCCGCTTTTTTCGCGTGCGCCGGAGGGGCGCCCACCCGCACGCGCGGCAACGCCCCGGAGGGGATCGCCGTTCCCTCCGGGGCGTTTGATCAGTCTGTTTCCAGATACCGCTCGATGGCGCAGGTGAGCCGCTCGTAGCAGGCGGGGGTGTAATGGTCGTAGTCCTGGGGGTCGCCCGCGTCCGCCAGCAGCGCCCGCTGGCCGGCCATGTCCCGCACGATGGCCCAGGCCTGTTCGTCGATGGCGGGCCAGTTGGCCCAGAACAGGCTCTGGCGCTCCGCCTCCTGCCCCGCCAGCCAGCCCTCCAGATGGGCGGCCATGGCGTCGATGGAACTGTCCCGGGCGTTCGCCTCGGCCCAGTTCAGCAGCTCCGCCGCCGCGATGGCGGTCTTCAGGCTCACCCCCGCCTCCCCCTCGCCGAAGGAGACGCAGTTTTCCAGCGCCGCCGTCAGCGCCTCGGGGGCCTGCACCGGGTCCGGCTGGGGCAGCCCCGCCGCCAGGCGGGCGGAGGGGTCGCCCTCCGAGGCAGGGGGCAGCGAGTCCGCCCCGGCCGAGGCGGCGGGGGAGGGCAGCGGCGCCGCCGAAGCGCCCGGCCCGCCCCCGGTGGGGGGCGCCGCCTCCGGCACCGTGCAGGCCGCCAGCATCAAAAATGCCGCGCACACCATCAGCCAGACCTGTTTCATACCACTGCCTCCCTCCGCGCAGTTTCCCGCAGTTTATTCTATGGTTAGTATATGGCGGATCAGGCGGAAAATACACACGCCGGCGGCAAAGCCCAGGGCCAGCAGCCCCGCCGTGCGGACAAAATGCCCCTTCTTCTCCATAAAACGGCCTCCTTTCCCGCCCCGCCGCCCCCGCCGTTGACGGGGGACGAGCCGGGCCGTATAATGAAAGAAAAATCCCGCGCGGCGCGCTCTTCCCCGAAGGGAGAGGTGCGCCCGCGCCCCGAAAACGAGGTGCCCATACACTATGAACGACGTTGCCCTGCTCTTTGACTTCATCCGCCGCAGCCCGAGCCCCTGGCACGCGGTGCGCGCCGCCGCCGAGGCCCTGGAGGAGGCCGGCTTTGCCCGCCTGGAGGAGCGGGAAAGCTGGGCCCTCGCCCCCGGCGGCAAATATTACACCGTGCGGGAGGGCTCCAGCCTCATCGCCTGGCGGCAGCCCGCCGCCCCCGCCGCCGGCTGGCGCATCGCCGCCGCCCATTCCGACAGCCCCGCCTTCAAGGTGAAGGGCGCGGCGGCCAAAAACGGCTGCACCCTGCTGCTCACCGAGGGCTACGGCGGCATGATCCGGGCCTCCTGGCTGGACCGGCCTCTGGGCTTGGCCGGCCGGGTGCTGGTGCGCACCGACACCGGGGTGGAAAGCCGCCTGGTGGCCCCCGACCGGGACCTGGCGGTGATGCCTCACCCGGCCATCCACCTGGACCGGGCCATCAACGACGGCCACAAATACGACCCCAAGGCGGACATGCAGGCCCTCTTCGCCCCCGGCGAAGCGGCGGGCGGCTATGAGGAGCTGCTGGCCGCCGAGGCGGGCTGCGCCGCCGGCGACATCCTGGGGGCGGACATGCTGCTCTACTGCCGCCAGCCCGGCGTGACCGCCGGCCCGGCGGGGGAACTGATCCTCTGCCCCCGGCTGGACGACCTGGCCTGCGCCTGGGCCACCCTGCGGGGCTTCCTGGAGGCGCCCGCGGCCGACGAGGGCGCGGTGTGGTGCCTCTTCGACAGCGAGGAGGTGGGCAGCGGCACCCGGCAGGGGGCGCTGGGCACCTTTTTGCCCGACGTGCTGGCCGCCGCCGGCGAGGCCCTGGGCGAGACGGAGGACCAGCGCCGGCAAGCCATCGCCAAAAGCCTCGCCCTCAGCGCCGACAACGGCCACGCCATCCACCCCAACTTCGCTTCGTATGCCGACGGGGACTTCCCGGTGCGGCTGGGGGGCGGCGTGGTGCTGAAGTTCAACGCCAACCAGAAATACACCACCACCGGCCTCACCGCCGCTTTGTTCCGGGCGGTGTGTGAAGACGCGGGGGTGCCGGTGCAGACCTACTACAACCGGCCGGACATGCCCGGCGGCAGCACCCTGGGCAATCTGTTGGGCACCCGGGTGCCCCTGCCCATGGCGGACATCGGCCTGCCCCAGCTGGCCATGCACTCCTGCGTGGAGACCGCCGCCGCGTCGGACGTGGCCGCCCTGCACAAGGCCTGCGCCGCCTGGTACGCGGCGAAACTGACCCCGGCGGAAAACGGCTGGGCCATCGGCTGATGGCGGGGCAAAGGCCGGTCACCGGGCGCTTCGCCCCCAGCCCCTCGGGCCGGATGCACCTGGGCAACCTTTTGTGCAGCCTGCTGGCCTGGCTCTCCGCCAGGCACGCCGGCGGGCGGGTGGTGCTGCGCATCGAGGACCTGGACGCCGAGCGCTGCCCCCGCAAATTCGCCGATCTTTTGGAGGCCGACCTGCGCTGGCTGGGCCTTTTCTGGGACGAGGGCGGCAGCGGCGGCGGCCCCCGCGGCCCCTATTACCAGAGCGAGCGGTCGGCCGTCTACGAAGAATACTTTGAAAAACTCAAGGGGATGGGCCTTGTCTATCCCTGCTTTTGCAGCCGCAGCCAGCTGCACGCCGCCAGCGCCCCCCACCGGTCGGACGGCACCCCCGTCTATTCCGGCGCCTGCCGGGGCCTCTCGGCCCAGGAGGTGCGCCGCCGCGCGGCCCTTCGCCCGCCGGCCTGGCGGCTGCGGGTGGCGCCGGAGACGGTGGCCTTCACCGACGGCCACCTGGGCCGGTACGGGGAATACCTGCCCGATGACTGCGGCGACTTTGTGGTGCGCCGGGGGGACGGGGTGTTCGCCTACCAGCTGGCGGTGGTGGTGGACGACGCGCTGATGGGCGTCACCCAGGTGGTGCGTGGGGCGGACCTGCTCCAGTCCACCCCGCGGCAGCTCTACCTATATAAACTGCTGGGCCTGCCCGCCCCGGAATTCTACCACCTGCCCCTGCTGCTGGCCCCGGACGGGCGGCGGCTGTCCAAGCGGGACGGGGACGTGAGCCTGGAGACGCTGCAGCGCCGCTTTTCCCCCGAGGAGGTGGTGGGGCGGCTGGCCTTCGCGGCGGGCCTTTTAAAAACGCCCGCGCCGGTGGCGGCGGCGGACCTGGTAAAAGATTTTTCCTGGGAAAAGGTGCCGAAAGAGGACATCCTGCTGCCCCGGGGCCTGTTTGACTGAACGGGGAGGGAAAAGACATGAAAAAGAGGTTTGCGGCGGCGCTGGCCGCCCTGCTGGCGCTGGGGGCGCTGGCCGGCTGCGGACGGAAGGTGCCCCCCGCCGCCCCGGTGACCCTGGCGGTGGCCAGCGACCTGCACTATGTGGGCGAGGCCATCGAGGACGGGGGCGAACTGTTCACCCGGGTGGTGAAGGAGGGGGACGGCCGCCAGCTGGACTACATCCGCCCCATCACCGACGCCTTTCTGGCCCAGGTGGTGCAGGACAAGCCCGACGCCCTCATCCTCACCGGCGATCTGAGTTTCAACGGCGAAAAGGCCAGCCACGAGGAACTGGCGGCCAAGCTGGACCAGGTGGTCCAGGCGGGGGTGCCGGTGTTCGTGCTGCCGGGCAACCACGACGTGAACAACTACGCCGCCTCCACCTACCTGGGCGGCGAGCGGGCGTCCACCGACTTCGTGACGCCAGAAGAGTTCGAGGAAATTTATAAAAACTGCGGTTTTGCCGCCGCCGACAGCCGGGACTCCGCCAGCATGAGTTATATGGTGAAGCTGAACGGTGGCGTGTGGCTTTTTATGCTGGACACCCAGCCCTACTATCTCAATGAGCCGGGCTTTCCCTATACGGTGGGCGGCGTGGTGCAGGACGGCACCTGGACCTGGCTGGAAAAGCAGCTGAAGAAATGCGCCGCCGCCGGGGCGGTGCCCCTGGCGGCGATGCATCAGAACCTGGCGGTGCACAGCCAGCGGTTCACCACCGGCTACCGCCTCTACGACGCCGACCGGCTGGCGCAGCTGCTGGCCGACTACGGCGGGCAGCTGGCCTTTTCCGGCCATCTGCACCCCCAGCACATCGCCTCGTGGCAGGGCGAGGGGGGCGAGCAGGTGTGGGACGTGGCCTCCGGCAGCCTTGCGGTGTGGCCCTATCTCTCGGGGCGGGTGACCATCGACCCCGACGGCGCGGGCCATGCCTCCTGGGACTATGAGGCAGCGCCCACCGACGTGACCGCCTGGGCCGCCGCCACCGGCCAGACCGACCCGGTGTTCGCGGATTTCTCCGCCTTCGGCCGGGCGCAGTTCGCCATAAACTCCACCAGCCGCAGCGCGGACAGGCTCGCGGAGGCCCTGGGCGAGGAGGACGCCGCCGCCTACCGCCGGGTGATGGGGGAAGTGAACGTGCTCTATTTCGCCGGCGCCCTCACCCGCCAGGCGGCCGAGACGCTGAAGGCCTCCCCCGACTGGGCGGTGGTGGAGCAGGCCGGGAGCAGGGGCGTGGACACCAGCTACATCCTCTCGGTGGTGAACGAGGCGGAGGGCAGCCAGTGCAGCCTTCACATCGACCCCGCCGCATAACAAAAAACAGCGCCGCTTCGGCCGACGGGCCGGCGGGGCAGGGGAGAACCCCTCTTGCCCCGCCGGCCCTTTTGCGCGCTGGCCCCGCCCGGCAGCGCGGGGCGCAAACCGGGTATGAGAATATTTCATACTTTGCACAGCGGGCATTTGATGGTAGCCTAAGGATAGAAAATGACGCGCCGCGCCGCGGGTGTCCGCGCCGCGCTATCTTTGCAAAAGGAGGAAGAAAACCCGCTATGTTCAGTTCGAAGAAGAAAACCGGCTTTTCCAAGTTCGTAGCGTCCATTCCCAACTGGGCCTGGCTCATCATTTCGCTGGTCACGGCGCTGCTGCTCTGGGTCGTGATCTCCCACACCAAAAAGGGCGGCGTCGTGTTCGCCACTCCCCCCGAGGTGCTGGAGAGCCTCATCAAGCAGGCGTCCAGCGGCCTGCTGTGGGATCACGTCAGCCACAGCCTTTTCCGCGTGATCGCGGGCTTCAGCCTGGCCTTCGTGGCGGCCATCCCCGTCTCCTTCCTGATGGGCTGGTACGCCCCCTTCCGGCATGTGGTGGAGCCCTGGATCCAGTTCGTGCGCAACATCCCGCCCCTGGCCTACATCCCCCTGATCATCGTGGCCGCCGGCGTGGGCGAGCCCTCCAAGGTCATCGTGATCTTCATCGCCTGCTTCCTGGTGCTGGTGGTCACCATCTACCAGGGCGTGTGCAACGTGGACGTCACCCTCATCAAGGCCGCCCGCATCCTGGGCGCGTCCGACCGTGACATCTTCTTCCGGGTGGTCATCCCCGCCTCCACCCCCTTCATCCTCACCGGCGCCCGGCTGGGCCTGTCCGCCGCGCTGACCACCCTGGTGGCCGCCGAGCTCACCGGCGCATCCGAGGGCCTGGGCATGATGATCCAGAAGGCCAGCGGCTACTACGACATGGGCACCGTGCTCATGGGCATCATCGTTATCGGCATCATCGGCATCTCCATGGAGAAGCTGGTGCGGTTCTTAGAGAGGAGGCTCACAGGATGGCAGGAAACAGTGCAGCAGTAAAGGTCAAGATCGACAACGTCGTCAAGAAGTTCAACGGCCGCACCGGCGAGATGATCGCCCTGAACGGCGTCACCCTGGACATCCACGAAAACGAGTTCATCACGGTGGTGGGCCCCTCCGGCTGCGGCAAGTCCACCATCCTGAATATCATCGCCGGCCTGCTGGAGCCCACCAGCGGCAACGTCTATGTGGACGGCAAGAAGGTGGAGGGCCCCGGCCCCGAGCGCGGCGTGGTGTTCCAGCAGTACGCCCTGTTCCCCTGGCTCACCGTGCGCAAGAACGTGAAGTTCGCCCTGGACATGCGGGGCATCAAGGGCCCCGAGGCGGACGCCATCGTGGACAAGTACTTAAAGATGGTGGACCTGGAGAAGTTCGCCAACCACTACCCGAAGGAGCTGTCCGGCGGCATGAAGCAGCGTGTGGCCATCGCCCGCGCCTACGCCGCCGAGCCGGAGGTGCTGCTGATGGACGAACCCTTCGGCGCACTGGACGCCCAGACCCGCACCCAGCTGCAGACCGAGCTGCTCAACACCTGGCAGACCGAGCGCAAGACCTGCTTCTTCATCACGCACGATGTGGACGAGGCCATCATCCTGGGGCAGAAGGTGGTCATCATGAGCGCCCGCCCCGGCCGCATCAAGGAGATCGTGGACATCGACATCCCCTATCCCCGCGACCAGGAGACCAAGATGAGCCCCCGCTTCCTGGAGCTGAAGAACTACATCTGGAGCCAGGTGTACCAGGAGTATCTGGAAGTGCGCAAATAAGCGCGGCATCCGCGAAACACGCCCCCGGGCCCCGCGGCCCGGGGGCGTTTCGCGCGCCGCCGGCCCGTTACAGCGGGGTTACAAATGAAAGGCGGGGCGGGAAGATCCCCCGGCAGAATCCACAAGGGCGGCCGGGACGCATTGGGCGAAAAGCCCAAAAAGTTTCCGGAAAAGTATGAGAATATTTCATACTTTTCAAGGCCCCTGTCTTCGCGTATACTGGAGACAGTCAAAGCCGGGGGAGAAGCGTTCCCCCGCCGCAACAGCGGGGTGGCGTCCACCCCGCAGGTCCATACAAATTGGAGGAAAGAACATATGAAAAAACTCGTCAGCTTTGTGCTGGCCGGCGCCCTGGCCCTGAGCCTGGCCGCCTGCGGCAGCACCCCCAGCAGCACCCCCGCTTCCACTCCGGCCTCCGAACCCGCCTCCGCGTCCGCCCCGGCTTCCGAGCCCGCCGAGCAGTTCGAGACCGTGGACCTGCGGGTGGCTTACATGCCCAACATGGGTTCCAACAGCCTGCTGGCCACCGCCATCAACATGGGCTACTTTGAGGAGATGGGCCTGAACGTCACCCTCACCGAGTTCCAGGGCGGCCCCCAGGAGATCGCCGCCATGGCTTCCGGCGACATCGACATCTCCCAGATCGGCCACGGCGCTCATGCCCTGTGCATCGAGGGTCAGGCCAAGATCTTCCATCTGGACTGCACCAGTCTGGCTGACGCCGTGGTGGCCAACACCGAGAAGGGCATCAACTCCATCGCCGACCTGAAGGGCAAGACCATCGCGGTGTCCAGCGGCACCTCCGCCGAGATCATCCTGAACCTGGCCCTGTCTTCCGCCGGCCTGACCCAGGACGACGTGACCCTGGTGGAGATGGACGCCAACGGCATGGTGAGCGCCATGGTGAGCGGCGGCGTGGATGCCTGCGCCACCTGGAGCCCCAGCACCCTGACCATCGCCAACGCGCTGGGCGACAAGGCCCTGACCCTGGCCACCAACAACGACTACGTTGATCAGGTCACCTTCCCCTCCAGCTTCATCACCACCGAGGAGTTCGCCAATGCCAACCACGACGTGCTGGTGCGCTTCAGCCGCGCGCTGCTGAAGGCCCAGGATTACCGCGCCGCCAACATCGAAGAGGTGGCCAAGTGGGTGGCCAAGCAGTGCAAGGCCGACGAGCAGACCATGCTGGACTGCGTGGGCGAGGGCAACTGGCTCACCGGTGAGTTCATCGCCCAGGGCCTGAAGGACGGCACCGTCAAGAACTACTACCAGAACCAGCAGAAGGTGTTCATCGACGCCGGCCGCATCACCGAGGAAGTGCCTGTGGAGGATTACATCCTGTTCGACGTCATGCAGGAGGCTGTGGACGCCACCTACGGCGCCTGATCTTCCCACAACCGCATAAAAAGCACACAGGGGGCATAAAGGCTGCTTTATGCCCCCTTTTTTTGCGCCGCCAAACAAAAATGCCCCGGCGGCGGGCGAATGTGCTATAATGGTGGTAAAAGGGGAAAAGGAGGGGGCGCCCATGCTGGTGCTGGTGCTGGTGCTGATGGCCCTGGCCACGGTGGCGGTGGCCGCCAACCGGCGGGACGTGCTGTCCTTTTACCTGTGCGGGCTGAGCGCCAGCTTTGTGGTGATGATGTGCGGGGTGGTCACCTATGTGGCCAAGATGGGCGGCTACAACACCGCCCAGCGGCTGTTCCTCTTCCTCTCGCCCCACCTGCAGCTGTGGCTGCAGGGGCTGCCCGTGCCCCTGGGCACCCTGGGCTACATGGTGGCCCTGGGGCGCAGCCTGTTCCCCTATTTCCTCTTGTGTCTGGGCATCTACCACTCCAACCTCCATTGGGTGCGCCGCCGTGAGACCGTTCTGCGGGCGCTGCACCTGCTGGGCACCGCCCTGCTGCTGGTCTACTACTGGCCGCCGGTGTTCCGCTGGGTGGTGGGGGGCCGCTTCTGGATGCTGGTGCTCATGCGGCGGGTCTGCCTGTGGTGGATCGCCGCCAGCGTGCTGGCCGCCGTGGCCCTGCTGCTGCAGGATTACTTCGCCACCACCTCCCCCTACTTCAAGCGCAGCAGCCGGCTGGTGGTGCTGGCGCTGGTGAGCATCACCGTGCTCTACGGCATGTACGCCATCCAGGACCCCGGCCAGATCTACAACTTCTACGTCTCGGAATACATCCGCCTGGGCTCGCTGAACTACCTGCGCACCGCCCTTTCCAGCGGCTGGAGCTGGCTGCCCCTGGCGGCCTGCACCGTCTTCTTCGTGGTGCTGGGCACCTTCAACATGATCCATTACAGCCGCCTGAGCCAGTCGGAGGCCCAGGAGGACACCCGCCTCCGGCGCAAGTTCGACACCGCCTCCATGGGGGCGTCGGTGTTCGTGCACAGCATCAAAAACCAGCTGCTGGCCGCCCGGGTGGCCCACAAAAAGCTGCAGCAGGAACTGGAGAACCCCGAGCCCGATCTGGAAAAAGTGCGGGCCTGGGCCAAATGCCTGCGGGAGATGAACGCCTCCATGCTGGAGCGGATGGAGGAACTCTATCGCTCCATCAAGGTCAGCTACATCGCCCTGGTGCCGGTGGACAGCGGCGAGATCGTGGCGTCGGCCCTGGAGCGGCTGGCCCAGAAATACCCCGACGCGAAGGTGCAGGCGCACCAGAGCGTGCACGCGCTGGTGCTGGCCGACCGCACCCACATGGCCGAGGCGCTGTATAACCTGCTCACCAACGCCTGGGAGGCGGCGTCGGCCACCGGCGCGCCGAGGGTGGAGCTGCTGGTGCAGCCCGAGCGGCTGTGGCTGGACTTCATCGTGCGGGACAACGGCCCCGGCATCTCCCGCGCGGAACAAAAAAAGATCTTCGACCCCTTCTACACCAGCCGCAACACCAACACCAACTGGGGCATGGGCCTTTACTATGTGCGCCAGATCGTGAAAAGCCACCTGGGCCACCTGCAGATCAAAAGCAGCGAGGGCAAGGGCAGCACCTTCACCGTGATGCTGCCCCGCTATGTGCCCGGGCGGCAAAAGCGGACAAAGGAGGGGCGGGAAGAACCATGATCACCATTCTCATTGCCGACGATTTCGACCTGCTGCGGCAGGACCTGTCCGAGCTGCTCAACGCCCAGCCGGACATGAAGGTGGTGGGCCAGGCGTCCACCGGCGCCGCCATCGTGGAACTGGCCAAAAACGTCAAGAGCGACATGATCCTGATGGACATCGAGATGGAGAACGTCTCCGCCGGCATCCAGGCCGCCGAGGCCATCCACGACGCCGACCCCGACCGGCTCATCCTCTATCTCACCGCCCACGACACCGACCGCATGATCCTCACCGCCATGGGCACCGGCGCGGTGGACTACATCGTCAAGGGCGCCTCCGACGAGGAGGTGCTGGCCCACATCCGGGCCGCGGCGGGCGGCAACCCCATGCTGAGCGCCCGCATCCAGTCCACCGTCATCCGGGAGTACAACCGCCTGCGCCGCTCGGAGCAGAGCCTGCTGTTCTTCATCAACAACGTCTCCCAGCTCACAAGCACCGAGCGGGAGCTGGTGCGCCTGCTTTTGCAGGACAAAAAGGTCAAGGAGATCGCCGCCATCCGCTGTGTGGAGGTGGTGACCGTCAAGACCCAGATCAAGGGCCTGTTGCACAAGTTCGGCTGCACCCGCACCAAGGAGATCGTGGAGATGATCCGCCAGCTGAACATATCCCACCTGTTTTAACGCCGGGGCGCGCCGCGCCCTGTTCCAAAGAGAAAGGAGAACCGTCATGTACGAATACTTCCACATCAGCGCCGAGGACCTGGGCAAAGACGCCAGGATCCCCCTTCTCAAGCTGGGCGATTCCGGCGAGGTCTTTTATGAGATCGCCATGGAGATGGTGAACACCATCAAAGAGAACAACGCCGCCGGCAAACACACCGTCTTCATCTGCCCGGTGGGCCCCGTGGGCCAGTACCCCATCTTTGTGCGGCTGGTCAACCGGGACCGCATCAGCCTGAAAAACTGCTGGTTCATCAACATGGACGAGTACCTCACCGACGAGGGCGAGTGGGTGGACAAGAGCCACCCGTTGAGCTTCCGCGGCTTCATGGACCGCACCGTCTACACCAAGATCGACCCCGAACTGCTGATGCCGGAGAGCCAGCGCATCTTCCCCGACCCCCACGACCCCGAGAACATCCAGCGGGTGATTGAGCGCCTTGGCGGCGTGGACGTGGCCTTCGGCGGCATCGGCATCAACGGGCACCTGGCCTTCAACGAGGCCCAGGATGAACTGACCCCCGAACAGTTCGCCGAGCTGCCCACCCGGGTGCTCACCATCAGCCGGGAGACCCGCACCACCAACGCCATCGGCGACTACAACGGCGCCATCGACGCCATGCCCCGCAAGTGCGTGACCATCGGCATGAAGCAGATCCTCTCCGCGAAAAAGATCCGCCTGGGCGTCTTCCGCGACTGGCACCGCGCCGTGGTGCGCCAGGCGGCCTACGGCGAGGTGACGGCCCACTTCCCGGCCACCCTGGTGCAGCGCCACCCCGACGCCATGATCATCGTCAACGCCAACGCCGCGCAGCAGCCGTTCTAAAGCGGGGCAGGGAAGGGAAACGAATATGGAACAGCTTGTCATCACCAACGCCCGGGTCTACACCGGCCACCGGTTCACCCCCCGGGAGATCTTTGTGGAAAAGGGCCGCGTCGCCCAGCTGGCAAAGCGGGTGGACGCCCCGGAAGATTGCCCCCGGCTGGACCTTGGAGGCCGGCGGCTGGCCCCCGGCTTTCTGGACATCCACACCCACGGCGGCGCCGGGGTGGACGTGAACGCCGCCACCGCCGCCCAGCTGAACGGCACCATCGGCCGCTTCTTCGCCAGCCAGGGCACCACCGGCTGGCTGTGCAGCGTGCTCACCGACACCCCCGAGCAGACCCTCTGGTGCATCGACCAGGCCAAGGCCGCCATGAAGGAGCAGGGCGACTGGGCGCAGCTGCTGGGCGTGCATCTGGAGGGGCCCTTCCTGGCCAGCCAGTACAAGGGCGCCATGCCCGAGCACCTGCTGCAGAAGGGCTCGGCGCAGCTGTTTGAGAAGTACGAGGCCGCCGCCGAGGGGGCCATCAAGTACATGACCGTCAGCCCCGAGGTGGAGGGCGTGCCCGAGATGATCCGGGCCATCGCCGGCCGGGTGAAGGTGGCCATCGGCCACTCCGGCGCCGACTACGACACCGCCATGGAGTGCATCGAGAACGGCGCGGTGAGCGCCACCCACACCTTCAACGCCATGCGGCTGTTCCACCAGCACCAGCCGGCCATCATGGGCGCGGTGCTGGAGAGCGACGTGTACTGCGAGGCCATCTGCGACGGGCGGCACCTGCACCCCGGCAGCGTGCGGATGCTGCTCAAGTGCAAGGGCTGCGGCCGGGTGGTGGCCGTCACCGACAGCATCATGGCCGCCGGCCTGCCGGACGGCAACTACAAGCTGGGGGTGAACGACGTGGTGGTGGAGGACGGCGACGCGAAGCTCGCTTCCGACGGCACCCGCGCCGGCAGCACCCTCACCACCGGCCAGGCGCTGAAGAACCTGGTGAAGTTCACCGGCGAGGGGCCGGAGACGGTGCTGCCCCTGCTCACCGAAAACCCCGCCGATCTGTTGGGTATGTCCCGCAAAGGCCGCATCGCCCCGGGCTGCGACGCCGACTTTGTGGTGCTGGACGACGACCTGTCCGTACTGCGCACCATCGTGGGCGGGCGCACGGTCTACACCGCCCGATGAGCGCGGCGATGACGCTGGTGCTGGTGGCGCTGATCTCGGTGGCGGGCAGCTTTGTGCAGGCCTCCACCGGCTTTGGCTACGCCGTCACCGTGATGGCCCTCTGGCCGCTGTTCCTGCCCTACAAGACCGCCCTGGTGGTGGAACTGGCGGCGGCGCTGGTGCTCTGCGTGGTGATCGCCGCGCGCTACTGGCGCTTTGTGAACTGGCGGCAGCTGCTGGTGCCCGGCTCCGTGGCCCTGGTCACCAACTGGCTGGGCCTGCAGATCATGTCCGGCACCTCCGACACGGTGCTGCGCCGGCTGCTGGGCGGCGCGCTGATGGTGCTGGCGGTCTACTTCCTCGCCTTTTCCGAAAAGCTGAAGATCCGGCCCACCGTGGCCGCCGGCCTCATCACCGGGGCGGTGGCGGGCCTGTCCGCCGGGATGTTCAGCATCGGCGGGCCGCCCATCGTCATCTACTATCTGGCCGCCTTCAAGGACAAGCGGGAGTACACCGCCAGCACCCAGATGTTCTTCATCCTCATCAGCGTGTGGCTGCTGGTGATGCATGTGTTCATGGGCAACGTGAACGCCCAGGTCATCGCCTGCAGCGGCGCCGCCCTGGCGGGGCTGGGCATCGGCACGGCGGCGGGCCTGGCGGTGTTCAAGACCCTGCCCATGAAGCGCATCAAGCTGCTGGTGTACCTGTTCATGCTGGTGATGGGCCTGTACATCCTCATCGTCGGCTGAAAGCCGGCGGCAAAGCCTGCCCCTTTCCCCCGCGGCGTGCCGCGGGGGATTTTTCCCGTTTTGCGAGTATGAGGCTTTTTCATACTCGCAATTGTGCCGCCGCTGCCGTATAATGGAAACTGGACGAGATTGTGGCCGCGGCGCGCCGCGGCCCGCGAAATAAGGGAGGGACGTGTATGAATCTGAATCTGGACGTCGATCTTGCCCGCCGCATGACCGAGCCCGGCGACGTGGACGCGGCGCTGGAGAGCGCGAAGGCGGAGTATCGCCGGCTGGCCGCCCTGGGCCCCGACGACGGCGACTGGCCGGTCACCGGCTGGTTCCACTGCGCCGAGGCCGCCTGCCAGCTGGACCTCATCAAGGAAAAGGCCGCCGAGATCCGCCAAAACGCTGAGGTGTTCGTGCTGGTGGGGGTGGGCGGCTCCAACCAGGCCGCCCGGGCCATGATCGAGGCCATCCAAAAACCCGGCGGGCCCCGCATCGTCTACGCCGGCAACACCCTGTCGGCCTGCGAGGTGGCCCGGGTGCTGCAGGCCATCGAGGGCAAAAGCGTCTACATCGACGTGATCGCCAAGAACTTTGAGACCCTGGAGCCGGGCAGCCACTACCGGGTGCTGCGGGCGGCCATGGAAAAGCGCTACTCCAAAGAGGAGATGGCCAAACGGGTGATCCTCACCGGCACGGTGGGCTCCCGCCTGGAGGAGATCGCCAAAGAGAACGGCTGCACCTTCCTCCACTTCCCCCTGCGGGTGGGCGGGCGCTACTCCGCCTTCACCCCGGTGGCGCTGCTGCCGCTGGCGGTGGCGGGCCTGGACGTGGACGCCTATCTGGAGGGCGGCCGCGCCATGGAGCAGCTGCTGGCGAAAACCGAGGGCGGCATCGCCGCCGAGTACGCCGCGGTGCGCCACGCCCTCTGGCTGCGGGGCTTCCGGGTGGAGATGCTCACCGCCTTCGAGCCGCGGCTGTTCTGGGCCGAGCAGTGGTGGAAGCAGCTCTTCGGCGAGAGCGAGGGCAAGGACAAGAAAGGCATGCTGCCCGCCTCCATGATCAACTCCGAGGACCTGCACAGCATGGGCCAGTACATGCAGGACGGCCTGCGCATCCTCACCGAGACCTTCCTGTCGGTGGACGACCCGGGCGCCTCGGTGGTCATCCAGCCGGACCCCGATTTCAAGGACGGCTTCGACTACCTGGACGGCATGGACTTCGCCAACATCAACCGGGCGGCGGAGAAGGCCACCCTGCACGCCCACGCCGCCGGCGGGGTGCCCTGCGTGGTGCTGCGGCTGCCCCGCATCGACGAGCGCACCTTCGGCCTTGTGTACTACTTCTTCATGGTGGCCTGCGCCCTCAGCGGCCGGCTGCTGGGGGTAAACCCCTTCGACCAGGAGGGCGTGGAGGAGTATAAGCGCAGCATGTTCGCGGCCCTGGGCAAGGGCGGGGTCAAGGGCAGATGAACCCCCTGGCCCGCCGGCCCTTCCGCCTGGCCGCCAACCGGGTGAACTACCTTTTGCCCGGCGGGGAAATGATCGACGAGTTCCTGGGCCTTCCCCGGGGGTCCGCGCCGGGGGCCAGCCAGATGTGGGTGGCCAGCACGGTGCAGTCCACCCTGCCCGGCGCGGCGGACAGCCGCTCGTACATATTGCCCGCCGACGGCGGCGGCTGCCTGGCCGAAGCGCTGCAAAGGGACCCGGCGGCCTTTCTGGGGCAAAAACACGCCGCGGCCTTCGGGGCCGACCCCGGCTTTCTGCTAAAACTGCTCCACTCCAGCCAGCGGCTGCTGGTGCAGGCCCACCCGGACAGGGCCAGGGCCGAAAAATACTTCCATTGGCCCCACGGCAAGACCGAGGCCTGGTATGTGCTGGCCACCGAGGGCGAGGCGTACGTCTGGGCGGGCTTTCGCCCCGGCGTGACCCGGGAGGCGTTCGCCGCCCTCATCGAAAAACAGGACACGGCGGCCATCCTGGGCTGCCTCCACCGCTTTTCCATCGCCCCCGGCGATGTCATTTTCATCCCGGCGGGCCTGCCTCACGCCATGGGGGCGAACAGCCTGGTGGCGGAGATACAGGAGCCCACCGACATCACCCTGCGGGCGGAGTATATCCGCCCGGACGGCAGCCGCCTGCCCCCCGAGAGCCTCCACGGCGGCGCGGGGATGGACGCCCTGCTGGACTGCTTCGATTTTTCCTGTGCCGCCCCCCGGGAGGCGGTGCGGGAGAGATACTTCCTGTGGCCCGAACGCCGGGCCGTGCCCGGCGGGGTGGAGACCACCCTCGTCGGCCCCGCCGCCACTTGCTGCTTCGGCCTTGTGCGGCTGGCCCTCACCGGCCCCTGCCCCCGGCAAAACCCCGCCTTCCGGGTGCTGCTGGTGGAACAGGGCGGGGGAGAACTTTCCGGCGGCGGCGTGACCCTGCCGCTCCACCAGGGCGCCGAGGTGTTCGTGCCCGCCGGGGTGGGGGAGTACACCCTCACGCCAACGGGCAAGGGACTGGCGGTGCTGGAGTGCATCCCCCCCTCGCCCTGACAAAACACACGCGGAACGCGCCGCCCCGCCGCGGCGCACAGCCACCGCGGGCCCCGCGCCCGCCCGACCAAAAGAAATGAGGTAAAAACTATGCTGGTACCCCTTCGCGCGATCCTGGAAGCCACCGAGAATTATCACTACGCCCAGGGCGCCTTCAACGTGAACGCCGTGGCCCAGGCCCAGGCGGCCATCGAGGTGCACGAGATGTTCCGCTCCGCCGCCATCCTGCAGGGCGCGGACCTGGCCAACGGCTTCATGGGCGGCCGCACCGACTTCATGAACGCCACCCTGGAGGACAAGATCAAGGGCGCGGCCAACATCGGCGCGGCGGTGAAAAAGTACGGTGAGGACAGCCCCATCCCCGTGGCGCTGCACCTGGACCACGGCCGCAATTTTGAAAGCTGCAAGGCGGCCATCGCCGGCGGCTACACCAGCGTGATGATCGACGGCTCCTCCCTGCCCTTTGAGGAGAACATCGAACTCACCCGCGAGGTGGTGAAGTACGCCCACGAGCGGGGCGTTTCCGTGGAGGCCGAGCTGGGCGTGCTGGCGGGCGTGGAGGACCATGTGTTCAGCGCCGGCTCCACCTACACCAACCCCCTGGACGCGGTGGAGTTCATCCGCAAGACCAAGGTGGACGCCCTGGCCATCAGCTACGGCACCATGCACGGCGCCAACAAGGGCAAGGGCGCCAAGCTGCGCAAGGAGATCGCCATCGCCACCAAGGAGTGCCTGCTGCACGAGGGCATCTTCTGCGCCCTGGTGAGCCACGGCTCCTCCACCGTGCCCCAGTACATCGTCAAGGAGATCAACGACCTGGGCGGCGACATCCAGAACGCCTACGGCATCGAGCTGGCCCAGCTGAAGGAGGCGGCCCGCTGCGGCATCGCCAAGATCAACGTGGACACCGACATCCGCCTGGCCGTCACCCGCAACATGAAGGAGCTGTTCGCCAGCCGCCCCGAACTGCGCGAGAGCGCGTCCATCGGCCCCATCTATCAGCTGCTGGAGGCCAACCGCAGCGCCTTCGATCCCCGGGTGTTCCTGCCCCCCATCATGGACACCGTCATGTACGGCACCATCCCCGACGAGGACGTGGCCGCCATTGTGGACTGCATCAAGAAGGGCGTGCGGGAGGTCATCGGCACCCTCATCGTGGAGTTCGGCAGCGTGGGCAAGGCCCCGCTGGTGGAGCGGGTCACCCTGGACGAGATGGCCGAGCGCTACCGCAAGGAAGGCATCTGACCCGGAAGAAGAAAAGGAGCGACGCTGACTATGAAGTACATCTTTCTCAACCTCAAGCGCTTCGACGTGCCGGTGGAATACGGCGGCGTGAACCGGCTGGCCCCGGTGGCCGGCTGGGCCGAGGCCATCGTCAAGGGCACCCAGGAGGGGCTGAAGAAATACGACCCCGAAAAAGTGGAGTTCGTGCAGTTCTTCCCCGAGGCCCACATCCTGAACGCCGCGGCCGCGCTGTGTGAAAACAGCCCCGTCAAGGTGGGCTGCCAGAGCGTCTTCCGGGAGGACACCGCCGTGGGCGGCAACTTCGGCGCCTTCACCTCCAATCGGCCCGCCTCCATCGCCAAAGCCCTGGGTTGCGGCGGGGTGCTCATCGGCCACTGCGAGGAGCGAAACGACAAAAACGGCATCCTGGCCGAGGCGGGCGTCACCGACACCGCCGCGGTGAACCGGCTGCTGAACCGGGAGATCAAAGCCGCCACCGCCCGGGGCCTGAAAGTCCTCTACTGCATCGGCGAAAAGAGCGAGGAGCAGGACCGCTGGCAGGAAGTGCTGGGCGAGCAGCTGGACGTCGGCCTTGCCGGCGTGGACAAGAGCCAGGTGGTCATCGCCTACGAGCCCATCTGGTCCATCGGCCCCGGCAAGACCCCGGCGGACAAGCCCTACATCCAGAAGATCGCCCGCTTTGTGAAGGAGCGCACCGGCGGCGTGCCGGTGGTCTACGGCGGCGGCCTCAAGAGCGACAACGCCGAGATGCTGGCCTCCATCCCCGAGATCGACGGCGGCCTCATCGCCCTCACCCGTTTTTCCGGCGAGATCGGCTTCTACCCCGACGAGTACCTGGAGATCATCCAAAAGTATCTGGGCGAGTAAGGCCCGGCGAGCGATAAGGAGGAAACGCCAATGAAACTGGATTTTGAGTACGGCCACGGCCTGATGAGCGCCGAACTGCCGGACACCACCGACGTGTTCATCCCCGGCACTACGGTGGCGGACCCGCCCTGCATCCCCGAGGACAAGCTGGAGGAGGCGTATCTTGAGAGCCTGCACCATCCCATCGGGATGAAGCCGCTGAGCGAACTGGCCTTCCCGGGGGCGAAGGTGGTGTTCATCGTGCCCGACCGGGTGAAGGGCGGCGAGCAGCCCACCAGCCACCGGAAGGTGAGCAT
>DWYI01000088.1 GCA_019118765.1 Candidatus Allofournierella merdavium
CGTGCCCCAGATCGAGGTCACCTTTGACATCGACGCCAACGGCATCGTGCATGTGAGCGCCAAGGACCTGGGCAGCGGCAAGGAGCAGAGCATCACCATCACCGCCTCCACCAACATGAGCAAGGAGGACATCGAGAAGTCGGTGCGGGAGGCCGAGCAGTTCGCCGCCGAGGACAAGAAGCGCCGTGAAGAGGTGGACGCCCGCAACGCCGCCGACCAGATGGTGTTCCAGACCGAGAAGACCCTGAATGAGCTGGGCGACAAGGTGGACGCGGCCAAGAAGGCCGAGGTCGAGTCCAAGCTGAGCGAGCTGAAAGAGGCGCTGAAGGGCACCGACATCGAGGCCATCAAGGCAAAGCAGGAGGAGGTCCAGAAGGCCTTCTACGCCATCAGCGAAGAACTGTACAAGAACGCCCAGGGTTCCGCCGGCGCGGCCGCCGGCCCCGAGACCGGCGCGGCCGGCCAGGGCGGCAAGTCCGACGACGGGGTCGTGGACGCCGACTTCAAGGAAGTCTGAGCCTGATCACAAGCCTCCCCTTGGTTTCAAGGGGAGGCATTCTGGGCTAATACGCCCCTACATTTTTCAGGAAAGAGAGCCCGCCCGGCGGGCAGACAAAGGTGAATGATCCATGGCAGAAAAACGCGATTACTATGAGGTCCTGGGCGTGGCGAAAAACGCCAGCGAGGAGGACCTGAAAAAGGCGTATCGCAAGCAGGCGAAAAAGTATCACCCGGATCTGAACCCCGGCGACAAGGAGGCCGAGGCGAAGTTCAAAGAGGTGAACGAGGCCTACGAGGTGCTCGGCGACAAGGAAAAGCGGGCGCGGTACGACCAGTTTGGCTTTGCGGGGGTGGACCCCAGCTACGGCGCCGGCGCGCCCGGCGGCGGCGGGGCCGGCGGCTTCGGCGGCTTCGGCGGCATGGGCGGCGTGGACCTGAACGACATCTTCGGCGATCTGTTCGGCGGCATGGGCGGCGGTTTCGGCTTCGGGGGCGGCCAGCGCTCCAACCCCAACGCCCCCCGCAAGGGCGCCGACGTGCGGGTGAGCCTGGTGCTGGGCTTCATGGAGGCGGCCCACGGCTGCACCAAGACCATCACCATCACCAAGCAGGACACCTGCCCCGAGTGCGGCGGCTCCGGCGCGGCCAAGGGCACCAGCCCCGAGACCTGCCCCGACTGCGGCGGCACCGGTTACATCAACCGCAACCTGCGCATGGGCGGCATGGTGATGCAGCAGCGCCAGCCCTGCTCCCGCTGCGGCGGCAAGGGCAAGATCGTCAAGACCCCCTGCTCCCACTGCCACGGCACCGGCAAGGTGGCCACCAAGAAATCCCTGGAGGTGAAGATCCCCGCCGGCATCGGCGACGACCAGAGCATCGCGCTGCGGGGCCAGGGCGACGCCGGCGCCAACGGCGGGCCTGCCGGTGATGTGATCGTCATCATCACCGTGCGGCCGGACCCCATGTTCGAGCGGGACGGCTACGACGTGTGGGTCACGGTGCCCATCACCTACAGCCAGGCGGTGCTGGGCGCCTCCATCGTGGTGCCCACCGTGGACGGCAAGGTGGAGTACACCGTGCCCGAGGGCACCCAGAGCGGCACCACCTTCCGGCTGCGGGGCAAGGGCATCCAGTACCTCGGCGGCCGCGGCCGGGGCGACCAGTACGTCAAGGTGATGGTGGAGATCCCCAAAAAGCTCACCCGCGCTCAGCGGGAGGCGCTGTCCGCCTTTGAGCAGAGCCTCAAGGACGACAACTACGAGCAGCGCAAGGGCTTTTTCAAAAACCTGCGGGACAAGTTCGAGAAGAACTGACCCGCCCCCGATACACCCGAAAGCGCCGGGCAGGAACTTCCTGCCCGGCGCTTTGTTTTGTATCCTGGGGGTGAAGTGCCGGCGCGGCAAGGGGCGGCCCGCCCGCGCCAAAGACCCGCCGGGGCGGCTCACTCCTCCCGCTCCAGGCAGGCGTCCGCCGCCAGGGCCAGCAGCCGCTGGAACTGGGCCCGCTCCCGGTCGGTCATGCGGGCGGTCATGCGGCGAAAGCCCTCGTCCACCTGCCCCTGCAGCGCCGGGTACACCGCCCGCGCCTTCTCGGTGGGGTGGATGTCGTAGGTGCGCTTGTCTTTGGGGTTGGTGCGCCGGGAGAGAAACCCCGTCTCCTCCAGCCTGGCCACCGTCTTGGCGATGACGCTCTTGTCCAGCGAGAGGCGCTTGGTGATCTCATCCTGGGTGAGGGCCCCGTGGTCGCACACCACCAGAATGACCACCGCCTGCGCCGCCGTGAGGCCGCAGGGGGCGCACCCCTCGCTGAGCCAGATGTGGCTTTTGCGGTAGAGGATGGAGAGGGAGCGCAGGGGACTGTCGGCAATGGGAGCCATGGGCCAAACCTCCTTTTCCACTGGTTCGCACCTGCATTATACTCCAATTTGGTGGCAGTTGCAACCAGATATTGACGGCGGCCGTCAACCGTGCTACACTGAATATAGTGGCAATTGCCACTATATTTTTTGTAAAGGAAGTATCCCATGGAAAAAAGCGAAACGATATGGAACCGGCGGTTCGTCCTGCTGTTCATCACGAACCTGCTGGTGCTGGCGGCATTCTACGCCTCCATCCCCATCATCCCCCTCTACTGCGAGGAGATCAGCATCACTGGCTCGAAGATCGGCATCGTGCTCACCGCCATGTCGGTGGCCACCATCCTGTTCCGCCCGGTGGCCGGCTACCTGCTGGACAATTTTGACCGCTACCGGGTGTATCTGGTGTTTCTGGCGCTGTTCTGCCTGTCCTTCCCGGCGTTTCTGGCATTCCCGGCCTTCGGCGCGCTGATCGTGGTGCGGCTGTATATGGGGGCGGTCTACTCGGTGTGCGGCTCCGCCACCATGACCTTGGCGGGGGACGTGCTGCCCGCCGCCAAAATCACCCAGGGCATCAGCCGATTTTCCTTCACCGTGTCCATCGGCATGGCCCTGAGGCCCTTCGTGGGCCTGCAGGTGCAGGAGAACCTGAGCAGCCGGGCCTCCTTCCTCACCATCTTCGGCATCGCGGTGGCGGCGCTGGTCTGCGTGAGCCTGTGCCGCATCCGGTATCCCAAGGTCAAGCGGGGCAAATTCTCGCTGCGGGGCTCCATCTACGCCCCGGCGCTGCCCTTCATGTTCAACATGATGTTTTTGATGATCCCCTACGGGGCGGTCATCGCCTACTCCTCCATCCTGGCCCAGGAGAAGGGCCTCACCCCCTGGCTGCCCTGGTTCTACATCTTCCTGGTGGCGGGGATGCTGGTGTCCAAGCTGTCCACCCAGAAACACGTCGACACGGGCAACCACCGGGCGCTGGTCTGCGCCAGCCTGGTGGTGCTCATCCTCACCATGGCCAGCTACCTCTTCCTCGCCACCGGGGCGCACCTGCTGGCCGCCGGCTTCTTCTTCGGCGTGGGCTACGGCATCTTGCAGCCGCTGTTCCAGGCCTTCGTCACCGGCACCACGCCGCCGCCCCAGCGGGGGGTGGCCAACGCCACCTACATGCTCTCCTACGACGTGGGCATCGGCCTGGGCTCGCTGCTGATGGGCTTTTTGCAGCAGCCGGTGGGGCTGGCCGCGGGCTTCGCCCTCACCGCCGTGTTCTACGTTGTGGGCGGCGGGCTGTACCTGGGCTGGACCGACGGCTATTACAGCCGGCGCAGGGCCGCCTGTGAAGCGGGCGGGGAAAAGAGAGGGCCCGGCGGATGTTTTGTCCGCCGGGCCCTTTTTCTGTGTTGTTATTCCGCGTTGGCCGCCCTGAGGTTCTCCACCTCCTGCGCCGCCAGGTCGGCCCAGGAGCCGTTTTTGTAGAGGAAGTCGTAGCGGTAGAGCACATAGCCGTCCGCCCCCAGCTGCCGGCCGGTGGCCACCATGTCCGCCAGGGTGTGCCCGGTCTGCCAGCCGCTCTGGGCCGCGTCGTAGTTGCCGCCGTCCCCGTCGCCGATGCGGTAGGCACCCAGGCCGAAGTAGAGCGCCACGCTGGGCGCCCGCTCCAGCGCCGCCCACTCGGCGCTGATGTTCTCAAAGGCGTAGCGGGTGCTGCCCGAGCCGGTGGTGTAGCCGTAGCCCCAGTACAGCTGAGGCAGCACATAGTCCACATAGCCGCCCTCCGCCATCCAGAGAGAGACGTCGCTATACTGGGAGTTGTAATTGTTGTCCATATTCCCCTGGGGACTTACACCGAACCGCACCGCCGGCTTTTCCGCCTTCACCGCGGCGTAGACCTGGCGCATCAGCTGGTTCACGTTCTCCCGCCGCCACTCCTCCAGCGACAGGCCGCTGGCCGCGGCGGTGTACTCCGCCGCGTCGAAAGAGGGGTCGGTGGTGGGGTAGAAATAGTCGTCGAAGTGGATGCCGTCCACGTCGTAGTTGCGCAGGATCTCCAGCACGCCGTCGGTGATGAGCTGCCGCACCTCGGGCAGGGAGGGGTCGAAGTAGAGGCCGCCGTCCACCTCCTTGACCCACTCGGGGTGAAGCAGGGCGGGGCTGGAGGCGGCCAGCTCGCCCGCCGGGCGGGTGGCGTTCAGCCGCACCCGGTAGGGGTTCAGCCAGGCCTCCAGTTCCAGGCCGCGGCTGTGGGCGGCCTCCACCAGCACCGCCAGCGGGTCAAAGCCGGGGTCGCCCCCCTGGGCGCCGGTGCACAGGTGGCTCCAGGGGAACAGTTCGCTGGGGTAGAGGGCGTCGGCAAAGGGGCGCACCTGGGCAATCACCACGTTCAGGCCCAGGTCGGCACAGTTTTGCATCATCGCGTCCGCGTCGGCGGCAAAGGCCGCCTCGCTGGAAAAATCGAAGCTCTCCCACTCCAGATAGCTCACCCACATGGCCCGGTACTCGCCGGCCTGTTCCGCCGGGGCGGCGGGGACCGACGTGTCGGGGGCCGGCGCGTCGGACGCGGGGGCGGAGGAGGAGGCCCCGCCGGAGGAGGCGGGCGCGGAGGAGGCGGGCGCGCCGGCGCAGCCGGCGCACAGCAGGGAGAGGGCGGCGGCCAGCGCCGCGGTTTTCAAAGGAAGGTGTTTCATGGCAGTTTCTCCGTTTTTTCACGGCCCCCGGCGGGGGGCGAAGTCGGGCGGACGGGTCAGCCCTCGTCCCGCGCGCGGCGGTAGAGGGTGAGGGTGAGCCAGCCCCGGGCCGCGCCGGCGGCCAGGCCGCACAGGTTCATGAACAGGCCCAGCACCGCGGCGCCGCCCAGCAGCACCAGCACCCGGGCGGCGAACCACAGCGCCTCGGCGGCGGCCAGCGTGCGGAACTGGGGGGCGAGGCGGGGGTCGGCGGCCTTTTCCCAGCCGGCGAAGCAGGGCCACACCAGGGCCAGCAGCAGATGCTGCAGCAGCGGCACGGGCAGCGCCAGCGCCAGCACCTGCAGCAGGATGCAGCCCGCCAGGGCCTTTTTGTCCTGCTTGCCGGTGCCCTTGACACTGGCCAGAAAGCCCAGCATCAGCAGGGTCAGCAGCATGGCCAGGTTCTCCACCAGCGCCATAGGGAAGGAGACCGCGGCCCCCAGGGCGGCGGCCATGGTGCAGGCGGCGCTGAGCATCCCCAGAGCGTAGTAGGTCTTTTTGGAGAGGGTGAGACGGACGTTCAAGGGGCGGTCTCCTTTCCGCGGGCCGCCCTTTCCTTCGGGCGGCGGGCGTGTTATAATGAAAAGAGGGTCTCCCGCTTTGCGGCGCAGGCCCTCACACAACGATATGCGCGCTTTGCGCCATTATACCACACCCGCCGCACCCGCCGCAAGCCGGGCGCGCCGCCCCCGGGCCGGGTGCCGAAAGGAGATCTTCCGCTTTGTCCGTTTCTCACCGTCACCCTGCCGCCTCCGACAGCGACCGCCTGCTGGGGCAGGCGCCCATCGGCGGGCTGATCTTGAAACTTTCGCTGCCGGCGGTGGCCGCCCAGCTGATCAACGTGCTCTACAATGTGGTGGACCGGATGTACATCGGCAACATCCCGGGCATCGGGGCCACCGCCCTCACCGGCGTGGGGGTCACCTTTCCGGTGCTGATGATCGTGTCCTCCTTCGCGGCCTTCGCGGGCATGGGCGGCGCGCCCCGGGCGGGCATCCGCCTGGGCGCGGGGGACAAAGAGGGCGCGGAACTGGTGCTGGGCAACTGTCTGACGCTGCTGCTGGTGCTGAGCGTGGCGCTCACGGCGGTGTTCCAGATCTTCCGCACCCCCATCCTCATCGCCTTCGGCGCCACCGGCAACCTGTTGCCCTACGCCCAGGATTACATCTCCATCTATCTGTGGGGCACGGTGAGCGTGCAGCTGGCGCTGGGCCTCAACACCTTCATCAGCGCCCAGGGGCGCAGCGGCGTGGCCATGTTCAGCGTGGCCATCGGCGCGGCGCTGAACATCGTGCTGGACCCCATCTTCATCTTTGTGTTCGATATGGGGGTCAAGGGCGCGGCCATCGCCACCGTGCTCAGCCAGACGGTGAGCGCCGTGTGGGTGCTGGCCTTTCTGCTTTCGGGCCGCAGCGCCCTGCGCATCCGCAAAAAGAACCTGCGCTTTTCCGGCCCGGTGCTAGCCAGCGTGGCCGCGCTGGGCGTTTCCCCCTTCATCATGCAGAGCACCGAGAGCCTGGTGACCATCACCCTGAACCGGGGCATGTCCAGCTACGGCGGCGAGTTGTACATGGGCACCATCACCATCCTGCAAAGCGTGATGCAGCTGATCGTGCTGCCCCTGCAGGGGGTGACCCAGGGCACCCAGCCCATCATCAGCTACAACTACGGCGCGAAGAACCTGGGCCGGGTGCGAGCCACCTTCAGGCGGGTGTTCCTCATCAGCATGGCCTACACGGTGAGCGCCTTTTTGCTGGTGTGGCTGCTGGCCTGGCCGCTGACCCGGATGTTCACCTCCGACGCCGCCCTTCTGGAACTGACGGTGAAGGCCATGCCGGTGTTCTTCGGCGGCATCTGGGCCTTCGGGGCGCAGATGAGCTGCCAGGCGGCCTTCATGGGCCTGGGCCAGGCAAAGGTGAGCCTGTTCCTGGCGCTGCTGCGCAAGGTGATCCTGCTGATCCCGCTGGCCATCCTGCTGCCCATGCTGCTGGGCGGCGACCCCTTCGCCATCTACCTGGCGGAGCCCGCGTCGGACATCATCGCCAGCGCCACCACCCTGACCATCTTCCTGTTGTTCTACAAGCACACACTGAGCAAGCCCGCGGCCTGAGCCGCGCCTGGAGGAGGAGACGCCATGCCCGCCATTTTTTCCGTGGTCGCCATCGTCGCGGCCGCCGCGCTCTGCTGGCGGCTGGCAAGGCATCTGGAGGCGAAGCGGGCCAAAAAGGCCCCCGGCGCCGACTGCCTGGAATACCGCACCGCCCTCGCCTTCGACGAGTGCCTGGACGCGCTGGCCGCCCGGGCCGATGACGACGAATTCGCATACACCTGCACCCGCCAGCCGGACGGCAGCTTTCTTTTGCACTTCACCCTGCACAAGCCCACCGGGCAGCCGGTGGACACCCTTTACAGCCTGCGGCTGGACGCGGGCCGGCAGACGGTGGTGACCCTGTGCTTTTTGCGGGAGGCCTTCGGCTACCGGGAGCCGGTATTCCCCCGGGCGCTGCTGGATTCCTTCCTGGCCAAAAAACTGGCCGCCGTTCCCCACACGCCCCCGGCGGGCGAGGCGTAGCGCGGCCGCGGGCCTTGCCGCCGCGCCGTTCGCCTTGCCTTTTCGGGGAACGGCTGGTATAATAGACGGGTACAAAACGGGCCATTCGCATAATTGGTCAATGCCCCCGGCTCATAACCGGGTTTATCAGGGTTCGAGCCCCTGGTGGCCCACCAGACGGCGGCAGGCGCCCCTTCTCACAGGAGGGGCGCCTGCCGCCGTTTTTCCGCCCTTTGTTCCCGCGCCGGCCCGGCGGCCGGTTTTTCCGCGTCCTCCCTGGCCGTTCCGCCGCCCGGACCCGCCCCGGCGGGCGCCGAAAAATATTTTTGTTCACAGGCCCGCTGTCTTTAACATTTTGCCGCAACGGCACTATAACCAAAATGAAAACCAAACCGATCCGGGCGGCGACACCCGCCCGGGTCCGGG
>DWYI01000089.1 GCA_019118765.1 Candidatus Allofournierella merdavium
AGGCCGCCCAGCAGCGGGCCGCCGAGATCGTCTCCTCCGCCCAGACCCAGGCCCGCACCATGCGCACCACCGTCACCGACTACTGCGAGAACATGCTGCGCACCACCGAGGAGCAGCTGGCCCGCAGCGCCGCCGAGGTCAAGACCGTGCGCGCCAACCTGCGCCAGAGCGCCAAGAACGGCTGATTTTCCGCTGTTTTCCTTTCAATATCGCCCATCGGGCCGTGAACTTTGGTTCACGGCCCTTTTTTTGTGCCATTCGCCAAATCGGCGTCAAAAAATCCGTCAGCCATGCCCCGGATTTCTACATCCCGTATCTTGAATTTCACAGGTCCATCCCGTATAATTGAAATAAAAGTGGGTAATAGTGGGTCAAAGTGGGGAGACCGGCTGTTTCCCGCATCTTTTCAGCAAAGGGGGCGGTCAGGGTGCTGATGGGCGAATACAACTACACCATCGACGACAAGGGCCGCCTGAACTTCCCCGCCAAGTTCCGCGAAAAGATGGGCGCCGCCTTCGTGGTCACCCGCTGGCTGGACGACTGCCTTGTGGCCTTCCCCGAAACGGAGTGGCAGCGCATCACCGACATCCTGCGCTCCAAGAGCATGGTCAAAACGCGGGACATCCAGCGCTTCCTCTTCGCGGCGGCCCAGGAAGTCACGCCGGACAAGCAGGGCCGCATCCTGCTGGAGCCGGTGCTGCGCAGCCACGCGGGGCTGCAAAAGGAGGTCACCGTCATCGGCGTGGGCAGCTACGCCGAGATCTGGGACACCGCGGCCTGGCAGAAAAAGCAGGCCAGCCTCTCCGGGGCCGACATCGAAGCGGCCATGGAGGAATTGGATTTTTAAACGACACGACCCGCAGGAAAGGGGGAGGACAAGGTGGAATTCAGTCATGTGCCGGTGCTTTTGAACGAGTGCCTGGAGGGCCTTGCCATCGACCCCGCGGGCACCTATCTTGACGGCACGGCCGGCGGCGGCGGGCATTCCAGTGAGATCGCCCGGCGGCTTACCACCGGGCGCCTCATCAGCCTGGACCAGGACCCGGATGCGGTGGCAGCCGCCACCGAGAGACTTAAGGGCCTGCCCGCCACGGTGGTGAGGAGCAACTTCCGGGATGCCCGCCGCGCGCTGGCCGACCTGGGGGTGCACGCCCTCAACGGCGCGCTGCTGGATCTGGGCGTTTCCTCGCACCAGCTGGACGACGGCGAGCGGGGCTTCTCCTATCGCCAGGACGCGCCGCTGGACATGCGCATGAGCCAGGCCGGCCCCACCGCCGCCGACCTGGTGAACAGCGCCAGCCGGGAGGAACTGGCCCGCATCCTGCGGGAGTACGGCGAGGAGCCCTTCGCCTGGGCCATCGCCGGCCGCATCGTGCGCGACCGGGAGAAAACGCCCTTTTCCACCACCCTGCAGCTGGCGGAGGCCATCGCCTCGGCGCTGCCGCCGGCGGTGCGCCGCAAGGACAAAAACCCCGCCCGCCGCAGCTTCCAGGCCATCCGCATCGCCGTCAACGGCGAGTTGGACGCCCTCAGCGAGGGGCTGGACGAGATCTTCGACCTGCTGGCCCCGGGCGGCCGTTTCGCCGTCATCACCTTTCACTCGCTGGAGGACAGGCTGGTGAAAAACCGCTTCCGCCAGTGGGCCACCGCCTGCACCTGCCCGCCGGAATTACCGGTGTGCGTGTGCGGTGGCAAGGCAAAAGCAAAACTCATCACCCGCAAGCCGGTGGAGGCGGCCCCCGAGGAACTGGAGGCCAACCGCCGCAGCCGCTCGGCAAAGCTGCGGGTGATCGAAAAACTCTGATCCCGCAGCCTGGGCGCCGCCCCGGCCGCACGCAAAGGAGGTGGCCGCCGTGGCGCAGCCCGCATACGATCTCGAGATGTTTGAAAACCGCGCCGCCCGGCCCCGCGCAAAGGTGAAGGCCGTGCGCGGCAAAAAGAAGGCCCCGCGCCTCAACCTGCGGGCCGTCAAGACGGTGGCGGCGGCGGTGGTGATGGTCGCCCTGGTGGTGGGCTTCCTCTACAGCCAGGCCGTCATCACCGAACTCACGGTGGACATCCAGGACGTCCAGAGCCAGCTGGTGAGCGAACAGAGCACCTACAACTACCTGTCCGGCGTGCTGGACTCCAAGACCAGCCTGCGCAACGTGGAGCAGATCGCCGCCGGCCAGCTGGGGCTGGTCAAGGCGGACCGCAGCCAGGTGACCTACTTCTCGCTGGAGGGCGAGAGCGTCATCAACCGGCCCCAGACCGCCGCCCAGCGGCTGACCGAATTTTTGAGCACCGGCCTGCTCAGCCTGATGGATTACCTGAACCCGTGAGCCAGCCCCATCGCATCGCCCCCCGCGGGCGGCGGGGGAGGGCTCACGCGTTTGCATTTATACGCGCACAAAGAAGGATGCACCGATGATGAACAAAGACAACAACGAGCCCCGCAGCGGGGTGGACCGGTCGATCAAGCTTCGCAGCTGGGCGCTGCTGGGGCTGTTCCTGGTGGCGGGGTGCGGCCTGCTCATCTGGCGGCTGTACACCTGGCAGATCCTGCGCCACGACGCGATGCTGGAAGCCGCCGCCAGCCAGCAGATGAAGGATATGACCATCACCCCCCAGCGGGGCCAGATCTACGACGCCACCGGCAAGGTGCTGGCCAAGAGCAGCATCGTGTGGACCATCACCGCCGACCCCAGCCAGATCAAGGCCCCCAGCCTTTCCAAAGAGGAACTGGAGGCGATGGGCGGCACGGAATCCGACGAGTCCAAGGCCCAGCGCCGGGCCACCCGCGTCCAGACCATCGCCAATGACCTGGCCGCCATGCTGGAGATGGACGCCCAGGAGCTCTACGACAAGCTGATCGACGGCTCCAAGCAGTACGTCCTGCTGGCAAAGCAGGTGGACAAGCCGGTGGCGGATGAGATCTCCCAGTACGCCAGCGACAACAAACTCACCATCATCGTCTCCCAGGACACCAAGCGGGAGTACCCCTTCGGGGCCTTCGCCGCCAGCGTGCTGGGCTTCATGCACGCCGACGGATACGGCTTCTACGGGCTGGAACAATACTATGAGGAGGTGCTGGCCGGCACGCCGGGGCGGCTGGTGAGCCAGCGCACCCCCACCGGCGGCGAGGTGGCCAACGACGACCGGGTGCTCTACGAGGCCCAGGACGGCGACAGCCTCATCCTCACCCTGGACGCCGAGATCCAGGCCATCGCGGAGAAGTATCTGGAGAACTCGGTCAAGGTGAACAACGTCACCGAGCGGGGCGTGGTGATCGTGATGGACGTGAACACCGGCGCCATCCTGGCCATGGCCACCAAGCCGGACTTTGACCCCAACGACCCCATGACCATCTACGACCCCGAGCGGGCGGCCCTGCTGGAGGGGCTGGACGGCGAGGAGTACACCAAGGTGCAGGGCGAGGAGCGCCAGCGCCAGTGGAAGAACAAGACCATCACCGACCTGTACACCCCCGGCTCGGTGTTCAAGCTCATCACCACCAGCGCTCTGCTGGACTCCGGCACCGCCACCGTGAACAGCACCTTCAACTGCACCGGCAGCTACACCGTGCTGCCCGGCACAAAACCCTATTCCTGCGCGGACAACGGCTTCGGCGTCAAGGGCGTGCACGGCTGGCAGGACCTGGGCACCGTGCTGGCCAACAGCTGCAACATCGCCACCATTCAGGAAGCCCTGCTCATGGGCAAGGACACCTTTTTTGATTATTACACCGCCTTTGGCTTTACCGAGCCCACCGGCATCGACCTGCCCGCCGAGCAATATCCCCGGGAGGGCGTCTCCTATCACGGGGTGGACACCATGTCGGTGATCGACCTGGCCTCCACCAGCTTTGGCCAGGCCCAGAAGGTCACCCCTATCCAGATGGCCACCGCCGTCTGCGCGGTGGTGAACGGCGGGTATCTGGTGCAGCCCCACATCGTGAGCAAGATCGTGGATCCCGAGGGCAACGTGGTGGAGGAGATCGAGCCCAGCGCCAAGCGCCAGGTCATCAGCGAGGAGACCAGCGCCGCCCTGCGTGTGATGATGGAGGGCGTGGTGGACAACGGCGCCGACGGCGCCTCCGGCCGCAACGCCTATGTGGCGGGCTACCACATCGGCGGCAAGTCCGGCACCAGTGAAAAGCTGGACCAGGGCCCCAAGGAGGGCACCACCGACGAGTACGAGAAGGTCTCCAGCTTTGTGGGCGTGGTGCCCATCGACGACCCGCAGATCCTGGTGCTGGCCTTTGTGGACGAGCCCCACGCCGAGACCGAGTTCGGCTCCATGCTGAGCGCCCCGCTGGTGGGCAACATCATCAGCGAGGTGGCGCCTTACCTGGGCATCGAGACCGACCCCGCCCTGCTGCCCACCGGCAATGTGACCGTGCCCAACCTGGTGAACCCCACGAATCCCAGCTACCAGCAGTGGGATATGGCCCAGGTGGAACTGAACAAAAAGGGCTTCGCCCACCGGCGGGTGGGCACCGGCGACCTGGTGCTGGCCCAGAGCCCCGCGGCGGGCGAAAAGGTCCCGGCGGGCTCCACCGTCTACCTCTTCACCGACAGCGCCGACATCCCCAACGTGCCCGTGCCCAATGTGGTGGGCAAGAGCGCGGCGCTGGCAAAACAGATCCTCACCGCGGCGGGGCTGAACGCATCGCTCAGCGCCGAGGAGGGCACCGTCACCGCCCAGAGCACAGCGGAGAACACCGAGGTGAAGATGGGCACGGTGATCACCCTCACCGTCATCGGCGCCGAGGGATGAGGCCTGTACACATACGACGGCCCTCGGCCACATACAGTTAAGAAAAGGACAACAAGGGCGCCGCGGCGCCCGCAAGGGAGGTTTTGCACCATGTATCCCATCCCACTCAATCAGCTTCTGGCGGGCCTTGCCCCGGCGGGCAGCCTGGGGAACGACCCCGTCACCGCCGTGGTCACCGACAGCCGCCAGGTGCAGCCGGGCTGCGTGTTCGTCTGCTTTCCCGGGCAGCGGGTGGACGGCCACGACTTTGCCGCCGCCGCCATCGCGGGGGGAGCCCTCTGCGTGGTGGCAAATCACCCGGTGGCGGGCGTGCCGGCAAGCAAACTGGTGCTCACCCCCAGCAGCCACAAGGCCATGGTGCGCATGGGGGCCAACTACCGGATGCTCTTTTCCCCCAAAATGATCGGCGTCACCGGCAGCGTGGGCAAGACCACCACCAAGGAATTCTGCTACGCGGTGCTTTCCGCCTTCGGCGAGACCATCAAGACCGAGGGCAACCAGAACAACGAGATCGGTATGCCCAACACCCTCTTCCGCCTCGGGCCCACTACTCAATACGCCGTGGTGGAGATGGGCATGAGCGCCCTGGGGGAGATCGAGCGCCTCAGCCGGGCGGCGCGGCCCTCGGCGGGGCTCATCACCTGCATCGGCGTCTCCCACATGGAGAGCCTGGGCAGTCGGGAGAACATCCTGAAGGCAAAGCTGGAGATCTGCGCCGGCCTGCCGGACGGCGCGCCGCTGGCGCTGAACGCCGACGACGAGTACCTGTGCAAAGCCAAAGACCAGGGCCTCATCCCCGGCCGGCTCGCGCCGGTGTGGTACGGCATCGACGCCCCCTGGGCCGACGTGCGGGCCGAGGCCGTCGAGAGCGGCCCCGAGGGCGAGCGGTTCACCCTGACGGACGGCGGCGAGCGCTTTGATGTGCGCATCCCCGCCCTGGGGCGCCACAACGTCTACAACGCGCTGGCGGCCTACACTGCCGCCAGCCGCCTGGGGCTGGACAAGGCAAAATGCGCCGCGGCGCTGGAGAATTACCAGGCCACCGGCATGCGGCAGCATGTGGTGAAGAAGGCGGGCCTCACCGTGGTGGAAGACTGCTACAACGCCAGCCCCGACAGCATGAAGGCAAGTCTGTCCATGTTCAAGGCCTTCGACGCAGGTTCCGGCAAAAAATACGCCCTGCTGGGGGATATGCTGGAACTCGGCGCCATCTCCCGGGAGGCGCACCGGCAGGTGGGCCGCTGGGCCGCCGAGGCGGGTCTGGCGGGGCTGGTAGCCATCGGCCCCGAGAGCGCGGCCATGGCCGGGGAGGCCAGGAAGGCGGGCCTCGCCGCGGTGCACTGCGACACGCCGGCGGCGGCGCTGGAGGCCCTCAAGGGCCTTTTGAAGCCCGGCGACGCCCTGCTGGCCAAGGCCAGCCGGGGCATGAAGCTGGAAAATATCCTGAAAGCCCTTTACGGCGAGGAAACTTTGCAATAAAATAAGAGGCGGATTTTCCGGCGCCCTTTGGGGGGCGTCATCACGCCGGCCGGCGGCCGGCACGGTGAGAGGGAGTTTTTGAAGTATGGCACGCTACGCGCTGATCCTTGCGGCATTCGCCGGGTTCGTCCTTTCGGCGGCCTCGGGCATTGTGATCGTCCCCTTCCTGCACAAGCTGCACTTCGGGCAGACCATCAAGGAGATCGGCCCCACCTGGCACAACAAAAAGCAGGGCACGCCCACCATGGGCGGGCTGTGCTTCATCTTCGCGGGCACCGTGGCGGTGGCCCTGGCCACCCTGAGCCTGCTTCACAGCGCGCCCGACATGCTGGGCGGGCCTACCGCCCGCAGCCTTTACATCGCCATGTTCTCCGCCTTTGCCTTCGGCATGGTGGGCTTTCTGGACGATTTCGTCAAGGTGGTGAAAAAGCGCAACCTGGGCCTGCGGCCGATGCAGAAGATCGTGGCCCAGCTGCTCATCACCACCGCGTTGCTGGTGGCGCTGCACATGAACGGCACCCTCACCACCTGGGTCACCCTGCCGCTGGTGGGCTATGTGGACCTGGGGCTGCTCTACTACCCGCTGTCCTACGGCCTCATCATCGGCATCGTCAACGCGGTGAACCTCACCGACGGCATCGACGGCCTGTGCAGCTGCGTCACCTTTGTGGCCATGCTGGGCTTCCTCACCCTGACAAGCCTTTTGGGCGAGTTCAACCTCAGCCTCTTCGCCGCGGCCATGGCCGGCGCGCTCACCGGCTTCCTCTACTGGAACTTCTACCCCGCCAAGACCTTCATGGGCGACACCGGCAGCATGTTCCTGGGGGGCGCGGTGGCGGGCATCGCCTACGCCATGGGCCGGCCGGAACTGATCTTCTTCTTCGGCGCGGTGTACATCTGGGAGGCCACCACCGTGGTCATCCAGGTCACCTACTTCAAACTCACCCACGGCAAGCGGCTGTTCCGCATGACCCCCATCCACCACGCCTTTGAGATGCGCGGCTGGAGCGAGGTGAAGATCGACGGCGTATTCAGCTTCATCGCCTTCACCGCGGTGGCGCTGGGCATCCTGTTCGCTTACGTTTACTATCTTTGATTTTTATGCTTTGAGAAGGGGGGCGGTGCGGCCGTGTCCACAAGAGATATTTCCGGGCGGCCGCTGCGCCGCCCGGCGCCGCGGCAGGCGCACCCCGGGGCGGCCAGAGCGGCCGCCGCGCCCGCGGCCGCCCGGCCCCGGGCGGGCCGGCTGCGCCCGGTGGGAGCCTCCCGGCGCAAGATGCCCTGGCCCGCCATGTTTTACAAGGAGCCCGGCCCCATCAGCGGCGGCCTGCTGGCAAACCTGCTGGTGCTGCTGGCCTTCGGGCTGATCGTGCTGTTCAGCGCCAGCTATGCCATCGCCTACTATAAATTCGGCGACAGCTACCACTACATCCGCAGCCAGGCCCTCTACGCGGTGATGGGCGTCTGCGCCATGTGGCTGATCAGCCGGGTGAACTACCGCTGGATGCTGCGCTTTGCCTGGCCCCTCTATTGGGTCACGCTGGTGCTGCTGGTGGCGGTGCTGTTCATGCCGCCCATCAACGACGTGCACCGGTGGATCAACATCAAGGGCCTGCCCACCGTGCAGGTGGGCGAGATCGCCAAATTCTCCATCGTGCTGCTGCTGGCCATGCTCTTTGAGCAAAACCGCAGCCGGATGCACAATTTCCGCCAGGGCATCCTGCTGCCGGGCGTGCTGCTGCTGCCCATTCTGGTGCTGCTGCGGCTGGAACCCCACAACAGCGCCATGATCCTGATGTGCTGCATCACCGCCACCATGATGTTCGTGGGCGGGGCGAACCTGATGTGGTTCGGCCTGGGCGGCGCGGGGGCTGCGGGGGGCATCGCCCTGCTGCTGATCACCAGCAAGGGCTATGTGCAGGAGCGCCTTTCCGGCTGGCTGGACCCCTTCTCCGACGTGCTGGACTCCACCATGCAGACCGCCCAGGGCCTGTACACCATCGGCTCGGGCGGCTGGTTCGGGGTGGGCCTGGGCAACTCCACCCAGAAGCATCTGTGGCTCTCGGAGGCCCAGAACGACTTCATCTTTGCCATCCTGGGCGAGGAGCTGGGCTTTGTGGGGGCGCTTTTGTGCATCGCCCTCTTTGCGCTGCTGGTGGCCCAGGGCATCCACATCGCGGTGAACGCCCCAGACCGGGCGGGCAGCCTGCTGGTGGTGGGCATCATGGCCCAGATCGGCTTCCAGTTCTTCTTCAACATCGCGGTGGTCACCAACACCATCCCCAACACCGGCATCAGCCTGCCCTTCTTCTCCTCCGGCGGCACCAGCCTTTTGCTGCTGCTGGGCGAGATGGGGGTGGTCTTCGGCGTGAGCCGGCAGGCCAACAAGGCCAGGGACGAGCGCAGGGCCCGGCAGGCGGAGGAGAAGGCCCGGCGGGAGACCCACGTCTTCCGGGCAGACAAAACCTGATCCCAAAGGAGAATGCTGTATGCGCGTGCTCATCGCCGCCGGCGGCACCGCCGGCCACATCAATCCGGCGCTGGCCATCGCGGGGGCCATCAAAGCCCACCGGCCGGACGCCGACATCCACTTTGCCGGCCGCAAAGAGGGCATGGAGTACCGCCTGGTGACAAAGGCGGGCTACCCCTTCCACCACATCGAGGTGAACGGCATCCAGCGCCGGCTCACCCCCAAAAACATCGCCCGCAACCTGCAGGCGGTGTATCATCTGGCGCTGGCCGGCCCCCGGGCCAAAAAGATGCTGCGCACCCTCAAGCCCGATCTGGTCATCGGCTGTGGCGGCTATGTCAGCGGGCCGGTGGTGCGCTGCGCCGCCAAGATGGGCATCCGCACCGCCATCCACGAGCAGAACGCCTTTCCCGGTGTGACCAACAAGCTGCTGGCGAAGGACGTGGACCTGGTCTTCGCCGCGGTGCCCGCCGCGGTGGAAAAGCTGGGCGCGCCGGAAAAGACCAGCGTGGTGGGCAACCCCGTGCGGCCGGAAATTTTTATGCAGAATCGGGACCTGGCCCGGGCCAAGCTGGGCGCGGGGCAGCGCACCGTCATCCTCAGCTTCGGCGGCAGCCTGGGCGCGCGGCGCATCAACGAGGTGGTGGCCGACCTGGCCGCCTGGGAAAAGACCTGCCCCTGGAACATCCTGCACATCCACGCCACCGGCAGCCGGGGGGTGGAACTGTTCCAAAAGCTGCTGGCGGAAAAGGGCGTGGAGCCGGGCAGCCGGCTGCAGGTGCAGGAGTACATTGAGAATATGCCGGAGCTGCTGGCGGCGGCGGATCTGGTCATCAGCCGCGCCGGGGCGCTGACCCTGGCGGAACTGGAGGCGGTGGGCCGGGCGTCCATCCTGATCCCCAGTCCCAACGTGGCGGAAAACCACCAGTATTACAACGCCCTGGAACTGCAGAAGGCCGGGGCGGCGGTGGTCATCGAGGAGAAAGACCTCACCGGCGCCGCGCTGGTGCAGACGGTGCAGCAGCTGCTGCAGGAAAACGGCAAACTGTCGGTGATGGGCAAGATGGCCCGGGCGCTGGCGGAGCCGGAAAGTCTTGAAAAGATCTGGGCGAAACTGGAGGACCTGATGGAACGGTGACCGTGCGCTCTTTGGGGAAGGAGGCGGCGCTGCTGTGAAAGAGAAAAGAAGGAAAAACGTGCGCCGCCCTGCCGACACGCGGCAGCGGGGCGGAAAAGATGAGACCCAGGCCCCCCTCTTCGACCAGCAGACCGCGCCCATCCCCCCGCAGCCCCACCGCAGGCCGGGGGAGATGCAGCAGATGGTGCTGCCCCTGGGCGCGGTGGGCATGGAACCGCTGGATGCGCAGGAGAACGCCCCGAACCGGCGAAGGAAAAAGCGGCCCGACGAGAGCGCCCGCCGCCGGCAGGTGTCCCGGGGGGAGATGCGCCGCCGTCGCCGCCGGCGGCGGTGGCTGGCCTTTTTCTTTGTGCTGTTTTTGATGGCGGTGGGCTTTATCCTGTCGGTGACAGTGCTGTTCAAGGTCAAGCACATCGCGGTGGAAAACCTGGACAAGACCACCCCCGCCAACACCGGCATCTACACCGAGGACGCCATCCTGGGCGCGCTGGCCGTGCCCATGGAGGAGAACCTGTTCGGCTTTTCCGCCGCCCAGAAGCAGGCGGAGATGGAACTGCAGCTGCCCTATCTGGAGACCATCAAGGTGCGTCGCCGCCTGCCGGACACCGTGGTGGTGCAGGTGGCCCCCGCCACCGAGAGCTGGTGCGCCAAGACCAGCGCCGGCTGGGTGATCCTCAGCGACGGGCTCAAGGTGCTGAAGGTGCAGCCCGACCAGCCCGACAGCCTGCCGGTGATCACCGGCCTCGGGGTGAATGCCCCCACGCCCGGGCGGTATCTCTCCATGACCACGCAGGACCAGGCCGAGCAGATCGCCGACCTGATGGATCAGCTCTACGGCGAGGGCATCGCCGAGCAGTGCACCCGCATCGACATGGGCCTTGGCACCGAGGCCTACTTCGTCTACGAGGGACGGGTCAAGGTGCTGCTGGGCACCTTCAACAATCTGGATTACAAGGTGAGCGTGGCGGCGCTGCTGCTCAAAAACGAGAGCGGCGAATATCTCGGCTCCACCGACCGGGGCACGCTGGACGTCTCCAGCCAGCTGGACGAGGCGGTGCATCGCTTCGCCTTCTCCCCCGGCAGCTTTGAACAGGAGGAGAGCGAGCCTCCGCCGCCGGACGCCGCGGCCTCCGGCGCCGACAGCGCGGCTTCCGGCTCCGCGTCCCAGTCCGCTTCCGCGCCGGCCTCCGCCGCGGAGCCTTCTTCCGGTTCCGCGCCCGCCTCGGGCAGCGAGGCCCCGGCCTCCTCCGCGCCGGCCTCCGGCCCCGACAGCACGTCCCAGAGCACTTCCCAGGCACAATAAAAACAGGGCCGCCGCACGCAAAAGCGGCGGCCTTTTCCGCGGCTGGAAGCTGTGCTATACTGAAAAACAAAGGGGGCGAGGGGGATGGCGTTTATCAGCATCGTGCTGCTGGATCTTGCGTTTGTGGCGTTTGAACTGATGGTGGTGTTCGGCATGGTGGCCCTGGGTGTGCTGGGGTTCGTGCTGTGCGTGGTGTGCCTCATCCTGTGGAACAAAAAGAGAAAAGGGAACGGCAAGCGGCGGATCCTGTTTCTTGTGGCGGCCATCGCGGGCGCCATGCTGGCCTTGCTGGGCGCGGCCATACTGGCGGCTTTCGTTCTCCAGTTTTTTTGAAACACACACAAAGCGCGGCGGCGCGGGCATTCTGCCCGCGCCGCCGCGCTTTCTTGCCGCGTTCACCGCTGCACGAAGAACAGCTCGTACCAAAGGATGAAGCTGTAAAAACTCCAGATTTTCGTCATGCCGCCGTTCCTGCCCGCCTTGTGAGCGTCCAGCAGCTTCAAAAGCTGAGGCACGTTGAAGAACTGTTCGGCCACCGGGCCCTGGAACTTCTCCCGCACCATGTTGTAATATTTGTCCTGGCGCAGCCAGTCGTTCAGCGGCACCGGGAAGCCCAGTTTGCGCCGCTTGGCCACGCTCTCGGGCAGCTGGTCCAGCGCCGCGGCCCGCAGGGCGATCTTGGTCTCGGTCTTGGAGGAGCGGTATTCCACCGGCAGCGAGAGCGCCAGTTCCAGCATCTCCCGGTCCAAAAAGGGCACCCGCAGTTCCAGGCTGTTGGCCATGCTCATCCGGTCGGCCTTCAGAAGGATGTCGTAGAGCATCCAGGTGTGGATGTCCACCCATTGCAGCTGGGTGGGCTCATCCAGGTCTTTCACATGGTCGAAATAGGGCTTGAAATACTCCTCGGGAGCCTTGTCGCGGTAGTCCTTTTTGAGATATTTGTCCCGCTCGGCGGGGCTTTCGAACACATAGTTCGCCCGCATGCACCGCTGCCAGGGCTCCTGCGCCCCCCGCATCAGGAAGTGCCGGCCCTTGAATTCCGGCAGCGCCTTCGCCACCGCCCCGGCGGCCTTGCGCAGGGGCCGGGGGATCTTGCCGTACTCCTCAAAGTGGTGGGCCGCGCAGTACAGCGGATAGCCGCCGAACAACTCGTCCGCCCCCTCGCCGCTCAAGACCACCTTCACATACCGGGCGGCGTTTTGGGTGAGGAAATAGAGGGGCACCTCGCTGGGGTTGGGCATCGGCTCGTCCAGGTACCACTGGATCGTCCGGTTGGCCTCGAAGAACTCGTCGGCGCCCACCTTGTTGGCGATGCTGGGCACGCCGATTTCCTTGCTGAAAGCCTGGGCGTAGGGCAGTTCGGAATACTTCTCCTCCTCGTAGCCCACGCTGAAACTCTTCACATGGGGGGTGCCCTTGGCCACCTCGTTCACCACAAAGCTGGAGTCCACCCCGGAGGAGAGGAAGCACCCCACCTCCACGTCGGCGATCTGGTGCACCCGCACGCTCTCGGCAAAGGTGTCGGCGATGGCCTTTTTCCACTCCTCCAGCGTCTTGGTGTGGTCCACATGGTAGGCGATGTCGTAATAGCGGCTCACCGTCAGCTTGCCGTCCTTGAAGGTGAAGCGGTGGGCCCCCGGCAGCTTGTAGACGTTTTTGAACATGGTCTCGGCGTTCGGGATGTACTCGATGGAGAGATACTCCGGCAGCCGTTCCTCATTCAGTTCCTTCACAAAGCCGGGGTGGGGCAGGAAACTTTTAATTTCGCTGCCGAACAGCAGCAGGTCGTGGTTCTGGTAATAGTAAAAGGGCTTGATGCCGAAGATGTCCCGGGCGCCGAAGAGGGTGCGGTTCGCCTTGTCCCAGATGACGAAGGAGAACATTCCCCGCAGCTTCTCCGGCAGCGCCTCGCCCCACTCCTCATACCCGTGCAGCAGCACCTCGGTGTCCGAGTGGGTGGCGAACACATGGCCCGCCGCCTCCAGCTGGCCGCGCAGTTCCATGAAATTGTAGATCTCCCCGTTGAACACCGTCACCAGGGTTTTGTCCTCGTTGAACATGGGCTGGCTGCCGCCCTCCAGGTCGATGATGGACAGCCGCCGGTGCCCCAGCGCCGCCTGCTCATCCAGATAAAAGCCCTCGCCGTCCGGCCCGCGGTGGGCGATGAGGTCGGCCATGGCCTTCAGCGTCTTTTTTGCCTCTTCCAGATCATGCTTTGCGCTCACAAAGCCGGTAATTCCACACATGGGCGTCTCCTTTTGCCTGTCAGTCCACCAGGCCCTTGTTGCCGAAATAGCGCTTGTACTTGCGGTAGTTGTTCAGCTGGTTCTTGATGTACCAGACGCGGCGTTTGAGGCCCGCGTCCTCCTTGCAGAACAGCTGGTGGCTCACCTTGCCCTGGCGCATCAGTTCCCTGGCCTCGGCCAGCAGCGCCTCGTCCTTCAGGTACTTCTTCAAAATGCCCGCCGGGGCGATCATCCACAGATGGCGGGCGTCGGCGATGGTCAGGCCCTGCTCCTTGTGCTCCACCACGTCCTCCACCAGCCATTTGGCCAGGTTGTAGCCGCTGGCGGTGACAAAAAAGCTGCTGCGCCCCTGGCGGGGGTTCATCTCAAACAGCTTGTACTGGCCGTCCCGGGCGTCGTACTTCATGTCGAAGTTGGAAAAGCCCTCCCAGCCCACGTCCTCCAGAAAGGCCCGCATCTTCTCCAGCAGGGCGTCGTCCCGCGTGTTGATGATGGCCGCGTAGTTGCCGATGCCCTCGGGGGTCTGCTCCTCCAGCAGGGGCCGGCCCAGAGCCATCAGCTTCACCTTGTGGTCCAGCCCGGAATAGCAGTTCAGCACCCGCATGCAGTTGTCGTCGCCGGGGATGTACTCCTGCAGCACCAGATTATCCTGGTAGCTGGAGGAGTAGATAGCGGCGGTGATGGCGTCGAACTCCTCTTTGTTGTAGGCCACGAACACCTTTTTCTTGTGGGGGAACTTGCAGTTCCAGTAGGCCACGCTGTTGCTGGCCTTGATGATGCAGGGGAAGGGGAAGGGCAGTTCCACCGTCTTGTAGTTCTCGCTGGTGCAGCCAAAGGTGCGGGGGTAGGCAAGGCCGTGCCGCTGGCAGGCCTTGTAAAAGAATTCCTTGGTGTCCAGTTCCGCCACCAGTTCAGGGGTGGGGCAGGCGAATTTGTAAAAGGGTTCCAGCGCCGCCCGGTTGCGGGCCATCAGGCCGGTGTAGTTGTCGCCGCAGCTCACCAGCACCAGCGTCTTGCCGCCGTGGGCCCTGGCAAAGCCGGTGAGGGTGCGCACGAACACGGCGTCGTCCTCCAGGTCCGGCTCGATCACCGCCACCTTCACCAGCTTCGAGTTGGCGGTGGCGGCCAGCGCCCCCTTGCCGATGGCAAGGCTGGTCACGCCGTATTCCATGTAAAAGCTGCGGGCCATGCCGTATACATTGGCGTCGCTGCCCAGCAGAACGGGCAAAAGATCGGTCATATCCATCACCTTGTTCTTTTTGTGCCGCGGGCGGGTGCGCCCGCGCTTTCGTATCTTGTCTATTTTACTTCTTTTGGCCCGCCCTTGTCAATTTCCCGCCCGCCGCCGCGCCCTCTTTTAAACCGCCGCTGTTTGTAGTATAATAAACTCTATATCGGGTCGTTTACACCCCGGTGGGAAAGGAACAAAAACAGTATGTGCGGAATCGTGGGATTTTGCGGCCGGCGGGCCGACCGGGAGGAAATACTGCACCGGATGATGGAGGCCATCGCCCACCGCGGGCCGGACGGCGAGGGCAGCTATTTCGGCGACGGGGCGGCGCTGGGGCACCGGCGGCTGTCCATCATCGACATCGAGGGCGGGCGCCAGCCCATGTTCAACGAGACGGGGCGCCTGGTGGTGGTGTTCAACGGGGAGATCTACAACTTTATGGAACTCCGGGAACAGCTTGCCGCCGCCGGCCACACCTTTGCCAGCGACCACTCGGACACCGAGGTCCTGCTCCACGGCTACGAGGAGTGGGGCGAGGGGATGCTGGAAAAGCTGCGGGGGATGTTCTCCTTCGCCCTCTGGAACGAGGACGACCAGAGCCTCTTCTGCGCCCGGGACCCCTTCGGCATCAAGCCTTTTTATTATTACACCAACGACGAGGGAGAGCTGCTCTTCGGCAGCGAGATCAAGAGCTTTCTGCCCCATCCCGGCTTCCGAAAGGAGCTGAACGAGGAGCGGCTGGAGCTCTACCTCACCTACCAGTATTCCCCGGGGGAGGACACCTTTTTCAAGGGCGTGAAAAAACTGCTGCCCGCCCACTGGCTGCGCTGGAAGGCGGGCGAGGTGACCACCGGCCGCTACTGGCAGCCGGAATTCGAGGCGGACGACGGCCCCGACCTGGCCGGCTGGGAGGACAAAATTGAAAGCGCCATGAAGGAGAGCGTGGCCGCCCACAAGATCGCCGACGTGGAGGTGGGCTCCTTCCTCTCCTCCGGGGTGGACTCCAGCTACATGGCCTGCCTGGCCAAGGTGGACAAGACCTTCACCGTTGGCTTCGCGGACAAGCAGTACGACGAGACGGAGTATGCCGCCGCGTTCAACAAATTTCTGGGGGTGAAGAATTTCGCCTACCGCATCGAGCCGGAGGAGTACTGGGCCAACCTCGGCCGCATCCAGTACCACATGGACGAGCCCCTGGCGGACGCCGCCAGCGTCGCCCTCTATTTTGTGAACCGGGAGGCGGCCAGACAGGTGAAGGTGTGTCTTTCCGGCGAGGGCGCGGACGAATTCTTCGGCGGCTACAACATCTACAAGGAGCCCTTCACCGTCAGCTGGTACGACCGGCTGCCCCTGCCCCTGCGCCGGGCGGTGGGCGCTGTGGCCGGGCTGCTGCCCCCGGTGCACGGGGTGAATTTCCTGGTGCGGCGCGCAAAGCCCCTGGAAGAGCGCTACATCGGCAACACCAACCTGATGGGCGAGCGGCAGAAGAAAAAGCTGCTCCGGCATTACACCGGGCGGGTCAAGCCCACCGACCTCTCCCGCCCCCTCTTTGAAAAGACCAAAGGGCAGGACCCGGTCACCCGGATGCAGTACACCGATCTGCACCTGTGGCTGGCGGGGGACATCCTGCTGAAAGCGGACAAGATGAGCATGGCCAACAGCCTGGAACTGCGGGTGCCTTTCCTGGACAAAGAGGTGTTCGAGGTGGCGCGGCACATCCCGGTGAAGTACCGGGCCAACGCCGAAGGCACGAAACTGGCCATGCGGGGGGCGGCCGCCCGCAGCATCCCCGAGCGCACCGCCGACAAGAAGAAGCTGGGCTTCCCGGTGCCGGTGCGCGCCTGGCTGCGGCAGGAACAATACGCCGCCGTGGTGCGAAAGGCCTTTGAAAGCGAGGCCGCGGCCCGGTTCTTCAAGCTGCGGGAGCTGCAAAAACTGCTGGACGACCATGTGGCCGGCAGGCGGGACAACTGGCGCCAGATCTGGTGCGTGTTCATGTTCCTTGTCTGGTACGACGAATATTTTGTCAAGCGCTGAGCATAAAGCAACAAAAAAGGAGGGCTGATCTATGAGACTTTCCGAGTTGATGGAAGGGCTGGACTACCTGGTGCTGCAGGGCAGCGCCGAGGCGGAGGTGGCCGACGTGGCCTACGACTCCCGAAAGGTGCGGCCGGGCTTTGCCTTTGTGTGCGTGGTGGGCACCAGCCGCGACAGCCACGACTACGCCGGGGACGTGGCCGCCGCCGGGGCCAGCGTGCTGGTGATCCAGCACAAGCTGGACGAGATGCCCGCCGGTGTCACGGTGGTGCAGGTGGAGAACAGCCGGCACGCCCTGGCCATCATGAGCTGCAACCTCTTCGGCAACCCGTCCCGCAAGATGACCATGATCGGCGTCACCGGCACCAAGGGCAAGACCACCACCGCCCACATGATCCGGGCGGCGATGCTGGCGGCGGGCAAAAAGTGCGGCATCATCGGCACCAACGGCACCGCCTTCGCCGGCGAGCAGCACGCCCTTGTCAACACCACCCCCGAGAGTTACGAACTGCAAAAGCTTTTCTCCGAGATGCTCGCCGCCGGGTGCGACAGCGTGGTGATGGAGGTGTCCAGCCAGGGGCTGATGATGGGCCGGGTGGACGGCATCCACTTCGACGTGGGCGTCTTCACCAACCTCTACCCCGACCACATCGGCGGCCCCGGCGAGCACCAGAGTTTTGAGGAGTACCGCGCCTGGAAGGGCCAGCTGTTCCGCCGCTGCGACGTGGGCGTGGTGAACGCCGACGACAAGAACTGCAACACCCTGCTGGCGGGCCACACCTGCCGGCTGGTGCGCTACGCCATGCACAAGGACGCCGACTTCATGGGCCGCGACCTGCGGCTGGAGCGGGGCGAAAACTTTCTGGGCATCTCCTACCAGCTGACCGGCGTGTGGAACGCCCGGGTCAAGGTGAACATGCCGGGCGAGTTCAGCGTCTACAACTCCCTGGCCGCCCTGGCGGTGGGGCATGTGCTGGGCCTTCCGCTGGAGGCGGTGTGCCGTGGCCTCGAGCAGGTGAGCGTCAAGGGCCGGGTGGAGTTGGTGCCGGTGAGCAAGCGGTTCACCGTGCTCATCGACTTTGCCCACAACGAGGCGGGCACCGAGAACCTGCTCACCACCCTGCGGGCCTACGGCCCCAAGCGGCTGGTGGTGCTCTTCGGCTGCGGCGGCGACCGCAGCCGCCTGCGCCGCTACGGCATGGGCGAGGTGGCCAGCCGCCTGGCGGATTTCCTCATCCTCACCGAGGACAACAACCGCTTTGAAGAGGTGGAGGCCATCCTGGCGGACATCAAGATCGGCATCTCCCAGGGCCGCCCCGACGTGCCCTATGTGGAGATCCCCGACCGGCTGGACGCCCTGCACTACGCGCTGGACCACGCCCAGGACGGCGACATGATCGCCGTCATCGGCAAGGGCCACGAGACCTACCGGGACCGCAAGGGCAAGAAGACCCCCTTCCTGGAGCGGGAACTGCTGCTGGAATACGCCCACGAGATCGGGCTGGAGTAAAGCCCGGAGAATACAACGAAACACAAGGAAGCGAAGGAACCCATGTCCATCATCGGTATTGATCTTGGAACCACCAACAGCCTGGCCGCGGTGTATCAGAACGGCGCCAGCCGCCTGATCCCCAACGCCTTCGGCGAATATCTCACCCCCAGCGTCGTCAGCCTGGACGAGGACGGCACCGTGCTGGTGGGCAAGGCCGCCAAAGAGCGGCTCATCACCCATCCGGGGCGCACCGCGGCCGCTTTCAAGCGGGCCATGGGCACCGCGAAGACCTTCTCCCTGGGCGACAAAGAGTTTCTGCCGGAGGAACTGTCGGCCCTGGTGCTGCGCCGCCTGAAGGAGGACGCCGAGGCCTTTCTCGGTCAGCCGGTGGAGGAGGCGGTGGTCAGCGTGCCCGCCTATTTCACCGACGCCCAGCGGGCCGCCACCAAGCGGGCGGGCAAGCTGGCGGGCCTCAAGGTGGACCGGCTCATCAACGAGCCCAGCGCCGCCGCCCTGGCCTGCTACGACCCCGACCAGGGGGACGCGGCCTTTCTGGTCTACGATTTCGGCGGCGGCACGCTGGACGTCTCGGTGGTGGACTGCTTTGAGAATGTGGTGAACATCCTGGCCGTCAGCGGCGACAACCAGCTGGGCGGCAACGACCTGGACGCGGCCATCGCCCTGCTGTACTGCCAGGAGAACGCCATTGATTACAACGGGCTGGACCCCAGCGCCCGGGCCATCCTGCTGTCCCAGGCCGAGCAGTGCAAACAGACCCTCACCACCGCCCCCATGGCGGTGATGGTGCTGGACCTGCCGGGCCTCAAGGGCTCCATGAGCCTCACCGGCCAGAAACTCATCGAGAACGCCGCCACCCTCTTCGGGCGGATGCGCACCCCGCTGCAGAAGGCCCTGCGGGACAGCGGCCTCGCCCCCCGGGAACTGGCGGGCGTGGTGCCGGTGGGCGGCAGCTGCAAGATGCCGGTGGTGCGCCAGTATCTCGCGCACCTGCTGGGCCGCCCGCTGCTGGATTCCGGCCACCCGGACACGGTGGTGGCCCAGGGCGCGGGCCTCTACGCCGCCATGAAGGAGCGGAAAAGCGAACTGCGCCAGATGGTGCTCACCGACCTGTGCCCCTTCACCCTGGGGGTGGGGGTACATAACCCCGCGGACGAGGACAATCCCATCATGAGCCCCATCATCGAGCGCAACAGCGCCCTGCCCACCAGCAAGGTGGAAAAGTATTACACCGTCAGCGCCGGGCAGACCCGGCTGCGCATCCAGGTGTACCAGGGCGAAGCGATGTACTGCGCCGACAACCGCAAGCTGGGCGAGTTGAACCTGTCGGTCCCCGCCGGCCCCGCCGGCCAGGAGGGCGCGGCGGTGCGCTTCACCTACGACATCAACGGCATCCTGGAGGTGGAGGCCCAGAGCCTGACCACCGGCGAGGCCATCCGCGCGGTGCTGGTGGGCCAGGGCAGCGGCCTCACCGAGGCCCAGGCGAAGGAGCGGCTGGAGCAGCTGCAGAGCCTGAAGATCCACCCCCGCGACCGGGAGGAGAACCGCCTGCTCATCGCCCGGGGCGAGCGGCTGTGGAAGGAGACCCTGGGCGAGGTGCGCGAGCAGGTGGGCCGGGTGATGGAGGCATTCCAGGAGGAACTGGCCAGCCAGGAGCCCGCCCGCATCCTGCGTGCCAGCCGCCGCTGCAAGGAGATGCTGGACCGGCTGGAGGCCGGCAGCGGGCTGGACGACCAGAGCTGGGACGACTATTTTGACGACGAGGGCGACGAGGACGACGAATGAACTTCTGGCAGATTCTGGGCATTGAGCCCACCGCCGACACGGCGGCCATCCGGCACGCCTACGCGGAAAAGACGAGGGCGTGCCACCCCGAGGAGGACCCGGAGGGGTTTGACCGGTTGCACACCGCCTTCAGCGAGGCGATGCAGTATGCCCGGCGCGCCCGCCGCCCCGGCGCGGCGGCGCCCCGGCAGGAAAAGGCCCCCGGCGGTCCGGCCCCGGCGGCCCCCGCTGTGACCGGCAGCCGGGAGAGCTGCCTTGCCGCCGAGCAGGCGGCCTATCTGGAATGGATGAAGAAAAACGGCTCCGCCGCCCGGCAGGCGGGTGGAAGCGGCGAGTTCGACTTCACCGCCGCCGACGCCGGCGGCCGCCGCGCCCCCGCGCGGGAGAAAGAGCCGAAGGACGGCGAAGAAGAACCCCAACCTTCCAGGGCGGCGCGGCCGGCCGCCCCGCCGGAGCAGCAGTTCGACTTTGACCACCTGCCCGAGCAGGTCAGCCGGCAGCGGCGCCAGCGGGCGCAGGCGCTGGTGGAGCAACTGTGTTCGGCCCGCGGCGCCGGCGCCTGGCGGACCGCAGACCTGCTGGAGGGCGAGGAGTTCCGCGCCCTTCAGCACACCCCGGAATTTTTGGAGCAGCTGGTCCAGATGCTGCAAAAAGAACCCGCCTGCCTGGACAAGCTGGCGATGGACCTGATCTATGCCTACGACCTGCCCGGGCTGGAAAAGGCGCAGCGTCCCGCGCCGGACGCGGCCCACGAGGCCCTCTTTGCCCTGCTGCGCCCCCGCTGGCAGGCCCACTGCCAGGCGCAGCAGGAGCGGGAAAAAAGGCGCAGCGCCGGCGCGACGCTGGCCTTCGTGCTGGGCCTGTGGGCGTGCGTTTCCGTGTCGATGCTGGGCGTGTTCAACACGCTGCCCCCCTACGGCCGGTGGCAGGCTGCCACGGCGTGCGGCGCGCTGGCGGCCTTTGCCGCGTGGCGGGTGCGCGCCAGCGGAAAAAAACTCAGCACCGCCACCATCACACGGCGCTGCTTCCAGCTGTTGCTGCTGGGGCTGCTCTCCCGCAGCGCGGGCCTGGCCAGTGCCGGCGGCCTGCTGTCCTGCTTCGTGGCCGCCGCCCTGCCCGGGCTGGGATGGTTCCGCCGCCGCAGCCGCCGCATCCGCCTGCGCATCGCCGCGCTCTGCGCGCTGCTGGTGCTCCTGTGGCCGCCGGTGTCGCTGCTGGCGCTGCCCGCCCCCGATTTCGACGCGCTGCTGGGGCGGGGCCTCAGCTGGTTCGCGATGCCCTGCGCCCTCATAAGCTGCGTGCTGGTCAACTATCGGGTCACAAAGCAGGAGGAAAGCCAGAGCGCGGCCTGACCCCAAGGCGGTGGTCCCCCTGTGGGCCGCCCCGTCGAAAAAGCCCACATACAAGCCCCCTCTCCCCGCATAGATATGGCAGGGGAGAGGGGGCTCTTTTATGGCTTTGGAACCGATGCTCAAGGCCGCACAGGACCGGGGCATGAAGCTGCGGGCAAGATTTGTGGCGGGCTTTTTTGCCCTGGTCTGCTTCGGCGGCCTGGCTGCCCGGCTGTGGTATCTGCAGATCACCGACCACGACTTCTACGCCGGGCGGGCCAGCGGCCAGCAGCTGCGGGACACCGTGGTCCCCGCGCCCCGGGGCGACATTCTGGACGCAAACGGCGTGCCGCTGGCGGTGAACGCCACCTGCTGGACCATCCGCGCCTCCCCCCGGGAGATGGCGGACGAGGACGTGGAACCGGCCAGCCGTGCCCTGGCGCCGCTGGTGGGCATGGAGTACGAGGAGCTGTTTGAGATCTTGTCCCGGCGCAGCAGCAACGACGCGCTGCTGCTGCGCCGGGCCGACCGCGAGACCGCCGACGCGGTGCGCAAGGCCTGCGCCGACAACGGCTGGGAGGGCATCCTGCTGCTGGAGGACACAAAGCGCTGGTACCCCGAGGGGGATTTTGCCGCCAGCCTGCTGGGCTTCACCAACGTGGACAACGCGGGCATGGCGGGGCTGGAACTGGAGTACAATGAACAGCTCACCGGCACCAGCGGCCGGGTGCTCAGCGCCAAGAACGCCTGGGGCTACGATATGCCCACCGGCTACGACACCTACATACCGCCGGTACAGGGCAACACGCTGCAGCTCACCATCGACGTGAACGTGCAGCACTATCTGGAAAACTATCTGAACTATGCCGTGGAGGCCTACAACGTGAGCCAGCGGGCGGTGGGCATCGTGATGGAGGTGGACACCGGCCGGGTGCTGGCCATCGCCACGAAACCCGATTACGACCCCAACGAGCCCCGGGTGCTCACCGACCCGGACGCCCGCGCCCTGGTGGAGGGCCTTTCCGGGGAGGAGCGGTCCGCCGCGTTGCAGCTGGCCCAGCAGACCCAGTGGCGCAACAAGGCGGTGAGCGACCTCTACGAGCCGGGCTCGGTGTTCAAACTCATCACCTGTGCCGCCGCGCTGGACACCGGCGCGGTCACCCCCTCCAGCACCTTTGTCTGCGGCGAGGCCTACAAGGTGGCGGGCATCCCCTTCCACTGCGCCAACCACAAGAGCCACGGGGTGCAGACGGTGGCGCAGGCCCTGGCCAACAGCTGCAACCAGAGCTTCATCCAGATCGGGCAGCGGCTGGGGGTGCAGGACTTCTGCGATTACTTCGAGGCCTTCGGCCTGCGGGGCGCCACCGGCATCGACCTGCCCGCTGAGCCGAAAAAGTCGGAGTTCTACACCGCCGACCGCATGGGCCCGGTGGAACTGGCCAGCTGCGCCTTCGGCCAGTCCAGCAAGATCACCCCCATCCAGATGATCACCGCCGTCTGCGCGGTGGTGAACGGGGGCAAACTGATGCAGCCCTATGTGGTGGAAAAGATCACCGACGCGGCGGGCAACGTGGTCAGTACCACCGAGCCCACGGTGCGCCGGCAGGTCATCCGCCCCGAGACCAGCGCCCTGATGTGTCAGATGATGGAGGGCGTGGTGAACGGGGGCAGCGGCAAAAACGCCTATGTGGCGGGCTACCGGGTGGGCGGCAAGACCGGCACCAGCCAGAAGCTGGACTCGGAGGACGAGGAGGCCCGCATCGCCAGCTTTGTGGGCATCGCCCCGGCGGACGATCCCAAGATCGCGGTGCTCATCGCCCTGGACGAACCCCACACCTTCGCCACCGGCGGCGGCGCGCTGGCGGCCCCGGTGGCGGCGCAGATCATCGAGGAGACCCTGCGCTACTACGGCGTACAGCCCCAGTACACCCCCGAGGAGCAGCAGCGGCTGGAAAACCAGCTGCCCGACGTGACCGGACTGCCGGCGGAGGCCGCGGCGGCAAAACTGCAGGAGGCGGGTTTTGCCGCCAAGACCGTGGGCGGGGGCGACACGGTCAAAAGCCAGTACCCCGCGGCGGGCGAAACGCTGCCCCGGGGCTCCACCGTGCTGCTCTACACCGAAGAGGACGCCGCCCGCCAGGTCACCACCGTGCCCAGCGCGGCGGGGCAGACCCTGGCCCAGGCCACCGAGACGCTGCACGCCGCCGGGCTGAACATCAAGGCGGCGGGGGCCGCCGGTGTGGAGGGCGCGGTGGCGGTGAGCCAGAGCAGCCCCGAGGGGGAACAGCTGCCCCAGGGCAGCCTTGTCACCGTGACCTTCTACGACTACACCGTGCCTGCCGACGAGGACGTGAAGATGGACTAAACCGGGCAAAGCCTGCGCACACTGTTAGGGCAATGCTCTCGCAAGGAGGCGGTCAGCCTGTTCGCACCCGATCATCCGTCCCGCGCCCCGGCCCCGAAGGCCGCGCCCGCCGGGGCAAAGTCCCGCCCCGCCCGGCCAAGGCGGGAAAAGCGGCCGCCGCCCCCCTGGCTGGCAAAGCTGCTGGGCGCGGGCCAGCCTTCCCTGGACCTGCCCTTTCTGTTGCTGGTGCTGGCGCTGGTGGCCTTCGGGCTGGTGATGCTCTTCAGTGCCAGCTACGCGGTGGCCATGTACCGCCGGGGCACCCCCTACGCCTACATCCGGCCCCAGCTGCTCTACGCGGCGGTGGGCCTGGCGGCCATGTACGCCGCCAGCCGGGTGGACTATCACCTCTATCACAAGCTGGCCTGGCCGGTGCTGGGCCTCTCGGTGGTGCTGCTGGTGGTGGTGCTCTTCATGCCGGAATACAACGGCTGCAAGCGGTGGATCGTGCTGCCGGTGGGCACGCTGCAGCCCAGCGAGATCGCCAAGTTCGCCGTCATCCTGGTGTTCAGCCACATCATCTCCCTCAACCACACCCGGATGAAGCGGTTCTCGGTGGGGGTGCTGCCCTTCGCCCTTATCCTGGGGGTGCTGGCGGTGCTCATGCTGCTGGAGCCGCACCTGTCCGGCACGCTGCTGCTCTTCGGCATCGGGGCGGTGCTCATGTTCGTGGGGGGCACGGGGATGCGCTGGTTCGCCCTGGCGGCGGGCGGCGGCGGGGCGGCGGTGGCGGCGGCGCTGGTGCTGCTGCCGGACCTGGTGCCCTACGCCGCCGACCGGCTGAACAGCTGGCTGGACCCCTTCGCCGACCCGTTGGGCGACGGCCACCAGACCATCCAGAGCCTCTACGCCATCGGCTCCGGCGGGGCCACCGGGTTGGGCCTGGGCAACAGCCGCCAGAAGTACCTCTATGTGCCCGAGCCCCAGAACGACTTCATCTTCTCCATCGTCTGCGAGGAACTGGGCTTCATCGGGGCCTGCCTGGTGATCCTGCTCTTCGTGCTGCTGCTTTTGCGGGGCATTACCATCGCGGTGAACGCGCCGGACAAATTCGGCGCCCTGCTCACCGTGGGCTTCACGGTGCAGGTGGTGATGCAGGCGGTGCTGAACATGGCGGTGGTCACCAACACCATCCCCAACACCGGCATCAGCCTGCCCTTCTTCTCCTCCGGCGGCACCAGCCTGATGATGCTGCTGGGCGAGATGGGCATCGTGCTGTCGGTGAGCCGGCAGGCCGGCCAGCAGAAATATTAGCAAAGGCCCGCCGGGGCGCCGCGGAAGGATTTTCCGCCGCCCCGGCGGGCTTTTTTTCACCAAAACCGTCCCCAAAACATACAGTGGGCCATGGCACAATGTACGTTTTGAGGGGGGCGAAGGATCGTGGCGGAATATATGGTGATCCGGGGCGGGCGGCCTTTGGAGGGAACGGCGCGGCTACCGGCAGCGAAGAACAGCGTGCTGCCGCTGCTGGCGGCGGCGCTGCTGTGCAAGGGGGAGAGCGTTCTCACACAGGTGCCCCGGCTGTCGGATGTGGAGCAGAGCGTGGCTATCCTCACCGCGCTGGGCTGCCGCTGCCAGTGGCGGGGGCGGGGCCTGGCGGTGGACGGGGCAGAGGCGGGCGGCGACGGCGCGCTGCCCGAGGGGCCGGTGCGGGCCATGCGCAGTTCGGTGTTCTATCTCGCGCCGGCGCTGCACCGGTGCGGGCGGGTGCAGATGCCCATGCCCGGCGGATGCAAGCTGGGGCCGCGGCCCATCGACATCCATCTGGACGGTCTTGTAAAGATGGGCGCCCGGGTGCAGTGGCAGGGGGAGAGCCTCACCGTCACCGCGCCGGGCGGCCTTCACGGGGTGGACTACAGCCTGCGGCTGCCCAGCGTGGGCGCCACCGAGACGCTGCTGATGGCGGCGGTGCTGGCCCCGGGGCAGACGGTGCTGCGGGGCGCGGCGGCGGAGCCGGAGATCGCCGACCTGGCGGCCTTTCTCACCGCCTGCGGCGCCCGCATCCGGGGCGCGGGCACGCCGCTGGTGCAGGTGGAGGGGGTGGAGGCGCTCACCGGCGCGACCCACACCCCCATCCCCGACCGGATCGTGGCCGCCACCCTGGCCGCCGCGGTGGCCAGCGCCGGGGGCCGGGTGAAGCTGCTGGGCTGCCCCTTCGAGCCGCTGGCCCCCACCCTGGAGATCCTCTGCCGGGCGGGCTGCACCGCCGAGCACGGCGGAAACACGGTGACGGTGAGCCGTGAGGGGCCCCTCAAGGGGGTGGGCCGGGTCTACACCGGGGTGTACCCCGCCTTCTCCACCGACGCGGCCCCGGTGGTGGCGGCGGCGCTGCTCACCGCCGCCGGGCACAGCGCGGTGGAGGACACGGTGTTTGAAAACCGCTTCGCCTGCGCCGAGGGCTTTTCCGCCCTGGGGGGCAGGGCGGTGCGCTGCGGCCGCGCGCTGGAGATCGAGGGGGTGGCGCGCCTTTCGGGGGCCGACCTCCGGGCCCAGGACCTGCGGGGCGGGGCGGCGCTGGCGGTGGCGGCCCTGGCCGCGGAAGGGGAGAGCCGGCTGTTCGGCCTTGCCCACATCCGCCGGGGCTACGGCGATCTGGCCGGCATCCTGCGCGCGCTGGGAGCGGACGCGGCCTGCCGCAGGGAGTAAAAAGCGGACGGGGGGCGGCTTGCGCAGCCGCCCCCCGTCCGGCCCTGCGGCGCGGGAAAAAACGGCAAACAGCGGGCAAAAAACCGCAAATTCACCAGCCCCGCCCACTTGAATTTCTGCCGCCTGTCTGCTATGCTATTATTAGTTTTACATTCTACGGTGGCACAGTCTGCCCCGCAGCTGGATGTGGGCACTAAAACACTTAGGGGGACGTTGTAAGATGGCTTTCATTCTCGACGAAGAGATGCTGAATATTACGAATATCAAGGTGATCGGCGTGGGCGGCGGCGGCGGCAACGCCGTGAACCGGATGGTCACCGGCGGGCTGCAGGGCGTGGAGTTCATCGCCATGAACACCGACCAGCAGGCGCTGCTGAACAGCAAGGCCACCCAGAAGGTGCAGATCGGCTCCAAGCTCACCAAGGGCCGGGGCGCCGGCGCCGACCCCGAGATCGGCCAGCGGGCCGCCGAGGAGAGCAAGGACGAGATCGCCAACGCCCTGAAGGGGGCGCAGATGGCCTTCATCACCGCCGGCATGGGCGGCGGCACCGGCACCGGCGCGGCCCCCGTGGTGGCCGAGGTGGCTCATGACCTGGGCATCCTCACCGTGGGCATCGTCACCAAGCCCTTCGCCTTCGAGGGCCGGCGCAAGATGAGCCTGGCCGAGCAGGGCATTGCCGCGCTGCTGATGCATGTGGACAGCCTCATCGTCATCCCCAACGAGCGGCTCAAACTCATCAGCCAGGAAAAGATCACCCTGATGAACGCCTTCGAGGCCGCCGACAACGTGCTGCGGCAGGGCGTGGAGAGCATCTCCAGCCTCATCAACATCCCCGCTTTCATCAACCTGGACTTCGCCGACGTGCGCAGCATCATGAAGGACGCCGGCTACGCCCACATGGGCGTGGGCAGCGCCAAGGGCGCGGGCAAGGCGGAGAACGCCGCCAAGGCCGCCATCTCCAGCCCCCTGCTGGAGACCTCCATCTCCGGCGCCCGGGGCGTCATCATCAACATCACCTCCTCGCCGGACATCGGCCTGGAGGAGGTGGAGCAGGCCTCCAGCCTCATCACCCAGTCCGCCCACCCCGACGCGAACATCATCTGGGGCACCACCTTCGACGAGAACCTGTCGGACGAGCTGCGGGTCACCGTGGTGGCCACCGGCTTTGAGAACGTGCCCGCCGCCCCCGCCGCGCCCCGCAGCGAGGCGGCCCCGGTGCACACCGTGCCCCAGCCCGTCTTCAGCGGCGACAGCACCGCCTCCTCGGCTGCTGCCCCCGCCGCCGAGCAGAAGAGCGATGACGACGACGAGGATTACTTCAATCAGATCATGGGCCTGCTGAACAACCGCAAGTGAGCGGCCCCAACATCCACCGAAAGGAGGCGGCACCATGGCGGACAAGCCCACTCCCGGCGAATTCAAAACGTCCCTGATGGGCTTTCGCAAGGCGCAGGTGCTGGCCTACATCGACGAGATGAGCGCCAAGGCGCTGGAGACCCAAAAGCAGCAGGAGGAGGCCGCCGAGGCCCTGCGCAAAGAGTTGGAGTCCGCCAAGGCGGACAACGACCTGCTGCTGGAAAAGACCAAGGAGGTCTGCGACAAACTCACCAGCGAGGAAAAGCGCGCCGGCGAGGCCGAGCGCCGCGCCCGGGCGGTGAGCGAGCAGCTGCTGCACATGGAGGAGACGGCCAACGGCTACAAGAGCCGCCTGTTCACCAAGGAGCAGGAGACGGTGGTCCTCCGGGCGGACAACGCCCGCCTCACCGAGGAATTGGAGCAGCAGCACCGGCAGCTGGAGCAGGCGAGGGCGGAACTGGACGCCGCCCGGGCCGAGGCGGAGGAAAAGGCCCGCCTGGGCCGGGAGGAACTGGAGCGCCAGCGCAGTGCCTTTGAGGCGGAAAAACAGGCGGACCGGCAGCAGATGGACCAGCAGCGGGAGGCCGCCCAGCGGCAGCTGGAGCTGGAAAAGGCCCGCCTGGACCAGAGCCGGCGCACCCAGCAGGAGACCGCCCGTGCCAGCGCGCAGCAGATGGCCGACACGGTGCTGCTGCTGCGCAGCCAGCTGGAACAGGTGGACCGGCAGATCGCCGACGCCGCCGACCGGCTGCAAAAGGCCACCGGCGCCATCTACACCGCCCTGGGCGAGACCGAGCAGAACCTGGTGACCCTGGGCGCCCAGGCGGAGAGCTTCCCCAAGCCCCTGCCCGAGCAGCCCAAAGCCCGGCCCCGCCCCGAGCGGGACAAGCGCCCGCCCCGCCGCCCGGCGCGCCGGCGCACGGTGAGCGAGAGCCTTCTGGACCTGCTGGAGCGGGCCCTGAAAGAGTGATACATAAAACGCCCCGGCTTTGCTGGCCGGGGCGTTTTTGGGTGCGATCGGCAAAAAAACCGCGAAAGCCATTGGCTTTCGCGGTTTTTTGCGTTACCGGTGGGCGCCGGTGCCCTTTTCCATCAGGTAGGTGGCGGTCAGATCCGCCAGGTGCAGCTTCACCGCCAGCGGGTAGGCGTCGTAGGCCTCGCTGATGGCGCGGCAGCCGCCCCGGGCGGCGTCGTCAAAGCCGCCCATGTGCCAGCGGATCGCCACCGCCTCGGCGGGCTTCAGCCGGATGAAGCGCTCGATCAGATAGACGCTCTTCTCGCCGTGGCCGTAGGGGAACTGGTCCTCCACCAGAAAGACGGGCACCTTCTCCCACTGGCCGGTCGCCTCGTTCTTCACGTTGCGGCTGCCGGTCTTGTAGTAGTTGGCCTTGCACAGGTCGTGCAGAAGGCCGCACACCGCCATGCTCTCGGGGTTGTCCCCTTCCTCAAAATAGCGGTCCATCAGGGCGTGGTAGACGTTCAGGCTGTGCATCACCAGCCCCTCCTCGCAGGCGCCGTGAAAGCGGGTGGAGGCGGGCGCCTTGAAAAAGTCGGTGGTGGAAAGCCAGTCCAGCAGTTTGTCCGCGCCGGGGCGGGAGACCTCCCGCCGCCAGATGTCGCAAAATTCTTCCCGGTACCCCATCACAGTTCCATCTCGTCCAGAATGCCCTTCAGGATGGCGATCTCGTCGTGGCTCAGGCTGATGCCCTTGCCCATCTTGCTGCCGTCGGGCGACCAGTCCCGGATGTCATACTTGGGTTCCCGGTCGTTCCAGCTCACCATGTTCAGCTGCCGCTCCCAGCCGTTGGCGCTCTGGGAGAGCACGGCGATGCGCTGGGTGATCTCGTACTTGAATTCTGCCATAACCTGATCCTCGCTTTTGATGGTTTTCCGTTCCGCCCCTTCGGGCGCACGTTCGCCTCTATTCTAATGTATCAAAGGCGAGAATGCAAGTGGGATTTGGCAAAAGGCCCCGCGAAGGGCCGCCCGGCGTCACCCCTGGGGAAATTCCTCCTTGCTGTACAGCTTGTGCTCCACCGTCTCGTCGCTCTCCACCCAGCCCTTCACGGATGGGCGCGCCTGGGCCTGGGTATAGAAAAGGTCGCCCTTCAGATCACCCTCGGCCCGGGCCCGGGCCGCTTTGGCGCTGGAGTCCACCGCGCCCGACTGCTTTGCCCCGCCCGGGCCGGGGGCGGCGGAGGCGGAAGGCGCCGGCGGCTCGGGGGCGGGGCCGGGCTTCGCGCCCAGTTTGTGATGAATGAAATCCTGCAACGTGCTCATAAAAGCACCTCCCTTTCTGTCAGTGTGCGCGAAAAAAAGGGAGTTATGCGCGGGAATGTAAAATCACACGGCGAAAACGGCGGGCGGATTTTACCCGCTTTTTACCGGAATGGGATAGCGGATTTTCGAAACCGGGCGGTATACTGGAACCGTTCCCGAGAGGGAGAACATCAAGCAACGCATGATCGTAAGGAGAGAAAAGAAAATGAAAAAGTTTGTTGCTTTCGCGGCCGCGCTGTGCATGGCCGTGAGCCTGGCAGCCTGTGGCAGCACCCCTTCTTCCAGCGCCCCCGCCGCCAACACCACCAGCACCCCCGCCAGCGCTTCCGCCGACACCCCGGCCTCCGAGACCTCCAGCCTGGAGGGCGCCGTCACCACCGGCGGCTCCACCAGCGTGGAAAAGGTCATCCTGGCCCTGCAGGAGTCCTTCATGGCCTCCAACCCCGGCGTGGACGTTACCTATGATCCCACCGGCAGCGGTGCCGGCATCACCGGCGCCTCCGAGGGCACTTTGGACATCGGCCTCTCCAGCCGCGCGCTGAAGGAGGACGAGACCGGCCTGGTGGGCACCACCTTCGCGCTGGACGGCATCGCCATCATCGTGAACAACGAGAACACCGTCTCCGACCTGTCCCTGGACCAGATCAAGGGCCTGGCGGACGGCTCCATCACCAACTGGAGCGAGGTGGGCGGCCCCGACGCCCCCGTGGTGCTGATCGGCCGTGAGGCCGGCAGCGGCACCCGCGACGGCTTTGAGAGCATCGTGGGCGTGGAGGACGTCTGCGTCTACGAGCAGGAGCTCACCAGCACCGGCGCTGTGATCGCCGCCGTGGCCGCCAACCCCAACGCCTTCGGCTATGCCTCTCTGTCCGCGGTGGACGAGAAGGTCAAGGCTGTGACCGTGGACGGCGTGGCCGCCACCGAAGCCACTGTGCAGGACGGCAGCTACAAGGTGCAGCGTCCCTTCGTCTTCGTCACCAAGGAGGGCGCTGAGCTGAGCGACGCTGCTAAAGCCTTCATCGACTTCGCCCTGAGCGCTGACGCTCACCAGCTGATCATCGACGCCGGCGCGGTGCCCCTGGCGTAACGAGCGTACACGGTTCCCCGTAAAAAGCCGCACGGAACGGTCCGTGCGGCTTTTGCCGGGCTGTGAAAGGAGAACGCCCATGAAAACCAAACACATCACCGAGGCGGTCATGCACGCCGTGTTCTTCATCTGCGGCATGCTGGCCATCGCCTTTGTGGCCCTCATCAGCCTTTACATCATCACCGCCGGCCTGCCTGCCATCAAGGAGATCGGTCTTGGCGAGTTTTTGCTGGGCACCGTGTGGAAATCCACCGCCGCCGAGCCCAGCTTCGGTATCCTGCCCTTCATCCTCACCAGCATCTGGGGCACTCTGGGCGCCATCCTCATCGGTGTGCCGGTGGGCGTGCTCACGGCGGTGTTCCTCTCCAAGGTCGCCAGTCCCCGGGTGGCGGGCATCGTCCGCCCCGCGGTGGACCTGCTGGCGGGCATCCCCAGCGTGGTCTACGGTCTTGTGGGCATGATGGTGCTGGTGCCGCTGATGATGCAGGTGTTCCATCTGGACAACGGTACCTGCCTGCTGGCCGCCATGCTGGTGTTGGCCATTATGATCCTGCCCGGTATCGTGTCGGTGAGCGAGACGGCGTTGAACGCCGTGCCGCCTGAATACGAGCACGCCAGCCTGGCTCTGGGCGCCACCTGGATGGAGACCATCTTCAAGGTGAGCCTGCCCGCCGCGAAAAGCGGCATCGGCGCGGGCGTGGTGCTGGGCGTAGGCCGTGCCATCGGCGAGGCCATGGCTGTGATGATGGTGGCCGGCAACGTGCCCAACATGCCCGGTCTGTTCAAGAGCGTCACCTTCCTGACCACCGCGGTGGCCAAGGAGATGAGCTACGCCAGCGGCCTGCAGAAGCAGGCGCTGTTCAGCATCGCTCTGGTGCTGTTCGTCTTTATCATGCTGGTCAACGGCTTGCTGGGCCGTGTGCTGAAACGGGGGGAGAAGGAATGAGCACCATGCAGGCGACACTGAACGCATCCGGCGTGCGTGCCGAAAAGGCCGCCGCCCCGTCGAAACTCGCCTTGCGAAAGGCAAAAAGCAATCTGCTGCTGGCCCTTGTCTATGCCGCGGCGGCCATCACCTGCGCGCTGCTGGTGGGCCTCATCGGCTACATCTTCGTCAAGGGCGTGCCCCACATCACCTGGCAGCTGCTCTCCACCGCGCCCAGCGCTCTGAAGGGCACCATCGGCATCCTGCCCAACATCCTGAACACCCTCTACATCGTGGCCTTCAGCCTGCTGCTGGCGCTGCCCATCGGCGTGGGCGCGGCGGTGTACCTCACCGAGTACGCCACCAGCCGCCGGCTCATCGGTCTGGTGGAGTTCGCCACCGAGGCGCTGGCGGGCATCCCCTCCATCCTCTACGGTCTTGTGGGCATGCTGTTCTTCTGCCAGATGCTGGGCTTCAAAACCAGCCTGCTCGCCGGCGGCTGCACCCTGGTCATCATGATTTTGCCCACCATCATCCGCACCACCCAGGAGAGCCTCAAGACGGTGCCCGCAAGCTACCGTGAGGGCGCGCTGGGCCTCGGGGCCACCAGGTGGTACATGATCCGCACCATCGTGCTGCCCTCCTCGCTGGAGGGCATCATCACCGGCTGCATTCTGGCTGTGGGCCGTATCGTGGGCGAAAGCGCCGCGCTGCTGTTCACCGCCGGTGTGGGCACCATCATTGCCAAAAACGTGTTCGCGGCCTTCAGCCGCAGCGGCGGCACCTTGTCCGTGGCGCTGTATATGTATGTAAGCGAGCGCGGCGAGTTCGACGTGGGCTATGCCATCGCCGCCATCCTGATGGTGCTGGTGCTGGGGCTGAACGCCGCCACCCGGCTGGTACGCAACCGAATGAAAAAGAAGGAGGGCGCACAATGAGCGAGACCCCCATTTTGCAAGCGAAGGACCTTCACCTGTACTACGGCGAGACCGAGGCGCTGAAGGGCATCAACATAGACATCCAAAAGAACGAGATCACCGCCCTGATCGGCCCGTCCGGCTGCGGCAAGTCCACCTTCCTCAAGACCCTGGACCGCATGAACGATCTGGTTCCCGGTGTACGCATCACCGGCGAGGTGCTGCTGAACGGTCAGGACATCTACGCCAAAGAGGTGGACGTGAACGAGCTGCGCCGCCGGGTGGGCATGGTGTTCCAGAAGCCCAATCCCTTCCCCATGAGCATCTACGACAACGTAGCCTACGGCCCCCGGCTCCACGGCAACCACTCCCGCGCGGAACTGGACGAACTGGTGGAAAAAAGTCTGCGGGGCGCGGCGCTGTGGGACGAGGTGAAGGACCGGCTGAAAAAGAGCGCCATGGGCCTTTCGGGCGGCCAGCAGCAGCGGCTGTGCATCGCCCGGGCGCTGGCGGTGGAGCCGGACGTGCTGCTGATGGACGAACCCACCAGCGCCCTGGACCCCGGCAGCACCCTGCGCATCGAGGACCTGATGGCCGACCTCAAGCAGAACTACACGGTGGTCATCGTCACCCACAACATGCAGCAGGCCAGCCGCATCTCCGACAAGACCGCTTTCTTTTTGCTGGGCGAACTGGTGGAGTACGGCGTGACCACCCAGATCTTCCAGAACCCGCAGGACAAGCGCACCGAGGATTACATCACCGGCCGGTTCGGCTGACGTAAGGAGGCAATGTATGCAGACCCGAAACAATTACACCGAGGCCCTGGGCCAGCTGCGGGTGCATGTGATGGAGATGGGCGGCGGCATCGTGCAGGCCATCGGCCGCACCCAGCGCGCCCTGGAGCAGCTGGACGCCGCCCTCGCCCGGTCGGTCATCGCGGGCGACGACGAATTTGACCAGATGGAGCGGGACATCGAGCAGGAGTGCCTGACCCTGGTGGCCACCCAGAGCCCCGTGGCGGGCGACTGGCGGCGCATCGCCTCGGTGATGCGGATGATCGCCGATCTGGAGCGCATCGCCGACCACTGCGCCGACATCTGCGAGTATGTGGTGAAACTTTCCGGCAAGGAGCGGGTGGAGCGCATCCCCTACTTCTCCGAGATGTTCGCCCTGATGCAGCAGATGGTGCAGGACACCGTGCAGGCCTATGTGGACCTGGACGTGGAGAAGGCGCGCCGGGTGGACGCCCAGGACGACGTGCAGGACGATTATTTTGAAGAGGTGTGCGAGGAGCTGTGTCAGCTGATGGCGGCCAACACCGGCGCTATCTCGCAGTATGTGGACTATCTGATGATCGCCAAATACCTGGAGCGGATGAGCGACCACGCCACCAATCTGGCCCAGTGGATCGAGTACATCGTGAAGGGCGAGCTTCGCATCTGACCGCGGCTTTTCTCTCCCGCCGCCCCCGGCAGTCTGTCGGGGGCGGCGCTTTGCGTTTGCCGCGGGGAGTTGCCAAGGACGCTTTATCATGCTATAATAATAAAACTTCGGGCCGGGCAGAGCGCCCGCGCGCCGCCAAGAGGGGAGAGCGCATCATGCAGAAAGTACCGTTTATCACGCTGGAACAGGCGAAGGCGATCATTGCCGACGTGCCCACGCCGTTCCACATTTACGACGAGAAGGGCATCCGGGAGAACGCCCGCCGCCTGTACAAGGCCTTCAGCTGGAACAAGGGCTTCAAGGAGTATTTCGCCGTCAAGGCCACCCCCAACCCCTATCTGATGCAGATCCTGAAGGAGGAGGGCTGCGGCATGGACTGCTCCTCCTACACCGAACTGGTGCTGAGCGAGGCCTGCGGCATCACCGGCCACGAGGTGATGTTCTCCTCCAACGTGACGCCGGTGAAGGATATGCAAAAGGCCGCCGCCATGGGCGCCTACATCAACCTGGACGACTACACCCATGTGGAATTCCTGGAGCGGGTGGCGGGCATCCCCGAGACCATCTGCTGCCGCTACAATCCCGGCGGCGTGTTCAGCCTGGGCAACGACATCATGGACAACCCCGGCGAAGCCAAGTACGGCATGACCGAGGTGCAGATGGTCAGCGCCTTCAAAAAGCTGATGGCCAAGGGCGCCAAGCGCTTCGGCATCCACGCCTTCCTGGCCAGCAACACCACCTACAACGAATATTACCCCACCCTGGCGGGCATCCTGTTTGAGCTGGCGGTGCGCCTGCACGAGGCCACCGGCGCCAAGATCGCCTTTGTGAACCTGTCCGGCGGCGTGGGGGTGGACTATGCCCCCTACCAGCCGAAAAGCGACATCGAGGCCATCGGCGAGGGGGTGCGCAAGAAGTTCGAGGAGATCCTGGTGCCCGCGGGCATGGGCGATGTGGCCATCTTCACCGAACTGGGCCGTTTCATGCTGGCGCCCTACGGGCACCTGGTGGCCACCGTGCTCCACGAAAAACACATCCAGAAGGACTATGTGGGCCTGGACGCCTGCGCCGCCAACCTCATGCGGCCGGCCATGTACGGGGCCTACCACCACATCACCGTGCTGGGCAAGGAGGACGAGCCCTGCGACCGCATCTACGACGTCACCGGCGGCCTGTGCGAGAACAACGACAAGTTCGCGGTGGACCGACCCCTGCCCAAGATCGAGATCGGCGACATCATCGTCATCCACGACACCGGCGCCCACGGCTTTTCCATGGGTTACAACTACAACGGCAAGCTGCGCAGCGCCGAGGTGCTGCTGAAGGAGGACGGTTCCCACCAGCTCATCCGCCGCGCCGAGACCCCGGCGGACTACTTCGCCACCTTCGATTTCACCCCCTACTGGGACCAGCTGAAAAACAGTTGACCGCGCAGGCCGCCGCCCGAAGGAGGGCGGCGGCCTGTTACAGTTTGTTTGCAATTCTTCGATTTACAGCCGCCGCCGCCGGGTGTATAATAAATAATTGAATTTACGGAAGAACGCCGCTTCCGGCGGCGTAAAGGAGTGTACTTCATGTCCAGCTATCCCTCCCGTGATATGAGCGAAAGCGAGCGCCGCCGCCGCGCCGCCGCCCGCGCCCGCCGCAAACGGCAGGTGCTGCGCAACCGGGTGATCTTCTGTGTGGTCTGCCTGGCGCTCATCGCCCTGATCGGCTTTGGCGTGTTCCGGCTGGTGGGCGTGCTCACCGGCGGCGATACGGAGAGCGGGACTTCCGGCCAGAGCACCAGCCAGCCGGCCAGCGGTTCGGCGGGCACCTCCGCCGGGCAGAGCGCCAGCGCGCCCGCCAGCGCACCCGCCAGCGAGCCCGCCACCTCCGGCGGGACGGTCACCCCCACCGTGGCGGGCGACTGGCTGCTGACCCTGGTGAACAACAACGTGGCGCTGCCGGAAGGCTGGCAGATCAGCACCAAGGTGGCGGAGGCCTCCACCCAGAAGGAACTGGCGGACGAGGCGGCCGACGCCTATATGCTGATGAAGCAGGCTGCCGCGGTGGACGGGGTGGACCTGCTGCTCTGCTCGGGCTACCGCACGGTGGAGTACCAGCAGAACCTCTTTGACCAGGAGAAACAGAAGTGGCTGGACGATGGCCTCTCCGACCAGGAGGCCTACGACAAGGCCAAGACGGTGGTGGCGGTGCCCGGCTACTCCGAGCACAACTCTGGTCTCGCGGCGGACATCGTCACCCCCGACCATCAGACCCTGGACTCCGCCTTCGCGAATACCGACGCGGCCAAGTGGCTGTTCGAGCACGCGCCGGACTACGGCTTTATTTTGCGCTATCCCGAGGACAAGCAGGCCATCACCGGCATCATCTACGAGCCCTGGCACTACCGCTATGTGGGGGTGGACAACGCCAAAGCCATCACCGCCAGCGGCAAGTGCCTGGAGGAATACCTGGACGGGCTTTCCGCCTGACCGAGAGGAGATATATGAGTTTACACACCGAATCCATCGCCCCGGGCGTGCGGCTGCACACCCTGCCGGCGGACAAGTTCAACCGCTGCCGCGTTTCCATCCATTTCCGCATCCCCGCCAGCCGGGCCGCGGCCACCGACCACGCCCTGCTGCCCCTGGTGCTGGAGCGGGGCTATGCCGCCTGCCCGGACATGACCGCACTCTCCCGCAAGCTGGCAAAGCTCTACGGGGCGGATCTCACCGTGACTACCTCCATGCAGGGGGCCTGCCGGGTGCTGAGCGTCAGCGTCAGCGGCATCAAGGACGAGTTCGCCCTGGAGGGGGAGCGCCTTTCCGCCGAGTACGCCGCCCTGGCCTTCGGGGTGGCCTTTGAACCCTATTTTGAGAACGGTGAGTTTTCCGCCGAGGCGGTGAGGATCGAAAAAGCCACCCTCGCCCGCCAGCTGGAGAGCGAGATCAACGACAAGCGGCTGTACTGCGTGCGGCAGGCCCAGCGCCGCTTCTTTGGCGACAGCCCGGCGGGCGTCGCCCGGGACGGCTATCTGGAAGACCTGCCCGCCGTCACCCCCGCCAGCCTCACGGCGGCCTATCAAAACATCCTTGAGACCGCGTCCATCGACGTGATGGCCCTGGGGCTGGACGTGGCCGCGGTGCGCGCGCGGCTGGCGGCGGCGCTGGAGGGGCTGCACCGCGCCCCCGCGCCCCTGCCCGGCTTTGTGGCCATGCCCGCCGTGCCGGCGGAACATTTCGAGGAAAAACTGGACCTGGTGCAGGCCAAGCTGTGCATGCTGTTCACCATGGGCGGCGCCGCCGACCCCGACCGGCTGGACGTCTACCGCATGGCCATGTGCGTGTTCGGCGGGCTGCCCACCAGCCGTCTGTTTGTGAACGTGCGGGAAAAGCAGAGCCTTTGCTACTACTGCGCCAGCCGCCTCACCGCCGCCTCCGCCTGCATGATGGTGGACAGCGGCGTGGAGCCCGCCAACGCCCAAAAGGCCGAGGCGGCCATCCTGGCGGAGCTGAAAAACCTGCTGGAAGGCCCCATCGCCCCCGAGGAACTGGAGAACGCCCGCCTGGCGCTGCGCAGCGGGATGGACAGCGTGGGCGACAGCCTCGCCAGCCTGGAGAACTGGTATTTCGGCGAGATCATGCGGGGCGGCCGCGTCAGCAGCCCCCAGGAGGCCGCCGCCCGGCTGGAGGACATCGGCGCCGACCAGGTGCGGGAGGTCCTCAAACAGTTCACCCTGTCGGTGAGCTATCTTGTGACCCAGAAGGAGGAGACCCATGGCTGACACCTTTGACGCTGTGCGCCGCGCCGTCGGCTGCCAGAGCGCCGTGCTGGACAGCGGCCTCACCGTGCTGGTGCGCCCCATGCCGGGCTACAGCAGCACCTACGCCCTCTACGGCACCCGCTTCGGCTCGGTGGACCTGGACTTTGAGGTGGACGGCAAGACCGTCCATCTGCCCGCCGGCACCGCCCACTTCCTCGAGCACAAGATGTTCGAGAGCGAGGAGGGCGACGCCTTCGCCCGCTTCGCCAAGACCGGCGCCTCCGCCAACGCCTACACCAGCTTCGACAAGACCTGCTACCTCTTTTCCGCCACCGACAAGGTGGACGAGAACCTGGACATCCTTTTGAGCATGGTGGACGAGCCCTACTTCACCCCGGCCACCATCCAGAAGGAGCAGGGAATCATCGGGCAGGAGATCAAAATGTACGACGACAGCCCCGACTGGCGGGTGATGACCGCCCTGTTCGGCTGTTTGTACGAAAAGCACCCCATCCGCCACGACATCGCCGGCACGGTGGAGAGCATCGCGCAGATCACCCCGGAGATGCTCTACGACTGCTGCCGCGCCTTCTACAACCCCGGCAACATGGTGCTGGCGGTGGCGGGCAACGTGACCTTTGAGCAGGTGCTGGCCGCCTGCGAGCGGGCGAAACTGCCCGCCCGCCCCGGCAGCGTGCGGCGCATCCCCGCGGAGGAGCCCGCGTCGATCGCCGCGCCCGGCGCCCGCTTTTCCATGCAGGTGGCCAAGCCCTGCCTGGGGGTGGGCTTCAAGGAGGCCCCGGTGCGCGGGGTGAAGTTCGAGGTCATCTGCGATATGCTCACCGAGGTGATCTGCGGCGGCATGACCCCCCTCTACCGCACCCTCTACGATCAGAACCTGGTGAACCCCGGCTTCGACGGGGAGTTCCTGGCGCTGGACGGTCTGTGCTGCTTCCTGTTCACCGGCGAGACCGACCAGCCGGAAAAGGTGCGGGAGATGCTGCTGGCGGAGATCGAGCGGCTGCGCACCGAGGGTGTGGACGAGGAACTGTTCACCCTGTGCAAGAACCAGATGTACGGCGAGATGGTGCAGGACCTGGAAAGCACCGAGAGCGCGGCGTCGCTGCTGGCGGGCAGTTTCCTGCGGGGCTGCGAGCCGGGCGAAGAGTTGGCGGCGCTGGCCAGCGTGACCAAACAGGACCTGGACGACGCGTTGCAGACCATGCTGCGCCTCGAGCGCAGCGCCACCGTGGTGGTGGACCCCGCTTGAGGGCAGAAAAAGGAGAAACAGCTTATGATGACAAATCTGGTCCAGTTCCCCCGCCTGGGGCTGGAGTTTGAGATCGACCGGGTGGCCTTTTCCATCGGGAACATCCACATCTACTGGTACGGCCTCATCATCGCCGCGGGCCTGCTGCTGGCGCTGGCGTTCGCCTTCCACTACGCGCCGGACTTCGGCGTGGACGCCGACCGCCTGGTGGACGTGGTGCTGGTGGGCACGGTGTGCGCCATCGTCTGCGCCCGGGCCTACTATGTGGCCTTCGCCCCCTTCAAGTACGACTCCCTCTGGGACATGATCAACCTGCGGGACGGCGGCATCGCCATCTACGGCGCGGTGATCGGCGCGGCGGTGTTCGGGGGCCTGGCCTGCAAATGGCGGGGCGTGCCCATCCTGCCCACCTTCGACCTGGTGGCCATGGGCTTCCTCATCGGCCAGGGCCTCGGCCGCTGGGGCAACTTCTTCAACCAGGAGGCCTTCGGCAGCAACACCAACTCCCTCTTTGGCATGTACAGCCAGGGCACTCACAACTACCTGGCCAGCTGGCAGGCCCAGCTGGCGGCGGAAGGGGTCACGGTGGATCCCTCCATGCCGGTGCACCCCACCTTTTTGTACGAGAGTGTGTGGTGCTTTGTGGGCTTCTTCGCCCTGTGGGCCTTCATGAAAAAGCGCCGCTACAACGGCCAGATCGCCCTGCTCTACGCCGTGTGGTACGGCGCGGGCCGCTTTTGGATCGAGGGTCTGCGCACCGACTCGCTGCTCATCCCCGGCGTGGGGCTGCGGGTGAGTCAGGTGGTGGCCTTGGTGTGCGTGGTGGCGGGTCTGGCGCTGCTGGCGGTGCTGGGCAAAAAGCACAAGGGCGTGCCCTTTGAGGTGCAGCTGCCGGTGAGCGGCGACGCGCTGAAGCAGGCGAAGGCCGCCGGCCTGGACCGCGGGCAGATCGACCGCATCGCCGGCAAACTGCCGGCGGGCGCGTCCCACCGGGCCTTTGTGGATCAGACGGCCCAGATCGCCCAGGTGAACTGGGCCGCCCGGGCCGCCGCGCTGGCCGATGAGGCCGCCCCGGCCGGGCCCGCTCCGGCGGAAGCGGCAGAGGCCGCGGCGTTCGGCGAGCCGGAGACCGACGCCCCCGCGCAGCCGGACAAGCCGGCGGAGAGCGGGGAATAAACAGACAGGAGGAAGGGGAGGAAAGCCATGGCGGCACAGATCATCAGCGGCAAACTGCTGGCGGCCGAAGTGAAAAAACGGGTGGCCGGCGAGGTGGAACAGCTCAAGGCCCAGGGGATAAACCCCTGCCTGGCGGTGATGCTGGTGGGCAGCGACCCGGCCAGCCAGGTGTACGTGCGGGGCAAGCAGAACGACTGCGCCGAGTGCGGCATCGAGAGCCGCCTGGTGCGCCTGGACGAGAACGCCACCCAGGCCGAGGTGCTGGAGCAGCTGGGCCGCCTGGCCGCCGACGAGTCGGTGCACGGGGTGCTGGTGCAGCTGCCCCTGCCCGCCCAGATCGACGAGCAGGCGGTGATCGCCGCCATCCCCCCGGAGAAGGACGTGGACGGCTTCACCCCGGTGAATGTGGGGCGCATGACCATCGGGCAGCAGTGCTTCCTGCCCTGCACCCCCGCCGGCTGCATCGAGATGCTTAAATACGCCGGTGTGGCCATCGAGGGCAAGCGGGCGGTGGTGGTGGGCCGCAGCAACATCGTGGGCAAGCCCGCCGCGCTGCTGCTTTTGCGGGAGAACGCCACCGTCACCGTCTGTCACTCCCGCACCCGGGACCTGGCGCACATCTGCGCCGAGGCGGACATCCTGGTGGCCGCCATCGGCAAAGCGAAGTTCATCACCGGCGACATGATCAAACCCGGCGCGGCGGTGATCGACGTGGGCATCAACCGGAGCGAGGACGGCAAACTCTGCGGCGACGTGGACTTTGCCGCCGCCAGCGAGAAGGCCGCCTTCATCACCCCGGTGCCCGGCGGCGTGGGCCTGATGACCCGGGCCATGCTGCTGTGCAACACGGTGCAGGCCGCCCGCATGGCCGCCGGGCGCTGAAAAAGCGCCCCACCCCGCCGGGCCCGGCGCCCGGGAAAGGAAGGTATCCCATGGAAAAACGCATCGCCATCTGCCCCGGCAGCTTCGATCCCATCACCAAGGGCCATCTGGACATCATCCGCCGGGCGGCCGCCCTCTTCGACGAGGTGATCGTGCTCATCATGGTGAACTACACCAAGGCAAAGACCGCCTTCACTCCCGAGGAGCGGGTGGAGATGGCCCGCCGGGTCACGGCGGACATCCCCAATGTGCGGGTGGACTACTACGCCGGCCTGCTGGCGGATTACGCCGGCAAGCAGGGGGCCTGCACGCTGGTGAAGGGCCTGCGGGCGGTGACGGACTTTGAGTATGAGTTCCAGATGGCTCTCACCAACAAAAAACTCTGCCCCAATCTGGAGACCCTCTTCCTCACCACCGACATCCAGTATATGTACCTGTCCAGTTCGGTGGTGCGGCAGGTGGCCAGCTTCGGCGGCGACATCTCGGAATTCGTCTGCCCCGAGGTGCTGGAGAACATCCAAAAGCGCCTGGCCCCCGCGCCCGGCACGCTGTCCGACGGCTGAACCTACAAAACAGCGCACAAAACAATGAAAAAACCGGCGCTTTCCTCTGCCCGCCGGGGCAGGGAAAACGCCGGTTTTTGCTTTGTTTCACCCCTGTCGCCGCCCGGAGAGGCGCGGCCGGCTTTGCGCGGCACACCCGCCCGGGCGCGCCGCCGGGGCTCAGGCCAGCGCCTCGGCGATGAAGCCGCCGCCCACCACCGCGTCGCCGTCGTAGAACACGGCGCTCTGGCCCGGGGCGGGGGCGCGGGCGGGCGCGTCGAAGCGCACCAGGCCCTCGCCGTCAAAGACACAGCCCACCGGCGCGGCGGCGCTGCGCACCTTCACCTCGTAGTGCCCGGCGGGCAGGGGCGCGCCGTCGGGGGTGCACACATCCGCCAGGCGCATGCCGCCGAAGAACTCCTCCCCGGCCCAGCCCAGCACCACGTCGCCGTTCTCCCGGATGGCCTTCACAAAGGCGGGCCTGCCCAGGGCAAGGCCCAGCCCCTTGCGCTGGCCCAGGGTGTAGCGCAGCACCCCCTTGTGGGGGCCGAGGTCCGCGCCGTCCGGCCCGATGAACCGCCCCGCCTTGCCCGCCAGGCCCCGGCCCTCGATGAAAGCCGCGTAGTCGCCGTCGGGGATAAAGCAGATCTCCATGCTGTCCGGCGAGTCGGCGCAGGGGAGGGAGGCCTCCCGGGCCATCGCCCGCACGTCCTCCTTTTCAAACTCGCCCAGGGGCAGGCACAGCCGGCTCAGGATGTCCTGCCCCAGCCGGTAGAGCATATAACTCTGGTCCCGGGCGGTGCTCACCGCCCGGCAGACGGTGTAAATGCCGTCCCCCCGGTCCTGCACCCGGGCGTAGTGGCCGGTGGCGATGTACCGGCAGCCCAGCTTGTCCGCCTCGGCGGCCAGCAGCCGGAACTTCACCCCCGGGTTGCACAGCACGCAGGGGTTGGGGGTGCGCCCGGCGCAGTAGGCCGCGCAGAAGGGCTGCACCACCTCTTTTTCAAAGGCCGCGCCCGCGTCGATCACGGTCAGCGGCACGCCCAGCGCCGCGGCGGCCTTTTTGGCCTCCTCCACCGCCTTGTCGTGGGCGGGGGAGAAGCGGATCACCGCCCCCCGCACCGCAAAGCCCTGCTGGCGCAGCACGTTCACGCAGACGGCGCTGTCCACCCCGCCGGAAAGCCCCACCAGCACCCGGTCGGTCGCCTCGAAGGTGGAAAAGCCGCCCGCGGGCAAAAATACATCGTTCATCGCACAATACTCCTTTTGTTTCTCATCAGGCCTGCCGCCCGCCGTACCGCTTGCTTTGGGCCACCGCCAGCCGGTCGCACCGCTCGTTTTCCGGGTGGCCGGCGTGCCCCTTGATCCATTTGTAATGGATGACATGGCCCTCGGCCAGGCCCAGCAGCTTCTCCCACAGGTCGGCGTTCAGGGCGGGGGATTTGTCCGCCTTTTTCCAGCCCCGGGCGCGCCAGCCCTTCGCCCAGCCCTTCTGCAGGCCGTCGATCACATATTTGGAATCGCTGCACAGGGTGATCTCGCAGGGCTCCTTCAGCTGTTCCAGGGCGGCGATCAGGGCCGTCAACTCCATGCGGTTGTTGGTGGTCTGGGCCTCGCCGCCGCTCAGCTCCTTTTCATGCTGTTTGTAGCGCAGCACCGCGCCCCAGCCCCCCGGGCCGGGGTTGCCGCTGCACGCGCCGTCGGTAAAGATCTCGATCTGTTTCATCTGTGCCTCCCCCAGTGGGCGCCGGCAGGGCCGGGCCGGATGTTCCTATTATATCCGCTTTGCCCGCCCGCGGCAAGGGCACCGGAGCCCCGCGTTCTGTTCGCCGCCGCGCCCCGCCGCGGGCCGGCGGTGAGGCGCAGGGCAAAGATTTTTGTCTATACTGCCGTGTGGCAGCCCACCCTTTTTGTTGACAATCACCGATATCCGGCTGTATAATAAACGTAACTTTAAGCATCTGCTTAAACCACGAGTGCGTTAAAAAAGTAGGGCCCGGTCGCATTGAACAAATGGACTTTTCGTGCCCGGCGGCGCTGCCGCGAGACCCACCCGATCACCTGAGCGGGCTACATACGCCCATCCACCCCGCGCATCGCCCCGGCCGCCCTTCGCGCCGGCCCGGGCCTGTTTTGCGCACCATTTTACGGAGGAACTTTATGAATCAACCCAATCCCGAAAAGACCGCCCGCAAGCCCAAAGCGACCCAAAAGGCAAAGAACGCCCCGGCGAAGGCCGGCGGCAGGCAGGAGGCGAAGACCGGCCGTGCAAAGCCGGCCCCGAAGGCGCAGGCCCCGGCCGCCGAGGCGCGCGGGGCGGACAACGCCCGCCGCAAGCCCTTTTACAGCCGCACCCGCCGCCCCCAGCAAAAGCAGAAGAACGGCTCCGCCGCCATCCCCATGCACATCATCCCCCTGGGGGGCCTGGGCGAGGTGGGCAAGAACATCACCCTCTACGAGTGCCAGGGCGACATGATGATCGTGGACTGCGGCCTCGTCTTCCCGGACAGCGACATGTTCGGCGTGGACCTGGTCATCCCCGACTTCACCTATGTGGTGCAGAACAAGGACAAGATCAAGGGCGTCATCATCACCCACGGCCACGAGGACCACATTGGCGCGCTGCCCTACCTGCTCAAGCAGGTGAACCTGCCGGTCTACGCCACCCGGCTCACCATCGGCCTCATCAAGAACAAGCTGGAGGAGCACGGCCTGCTGGGCCGCACCAAGCTGGTGGAGATCACCCCCCGGCGCAAGTTCAAGCTGGGCTGCTTTTCCATCGAGCCCATCCATGTGAACCACTCCATCCCCGACGCGGTGGCCTTTGCCATCGAGTGCCCGGCGGGCATCGTGCTCCAGACCGGCGACTTCAAGGTGGACTACACCCCCCTCTCGGGCGGGCCCACCGACCTGGCCGCCTTTGCCGAGTACGGCAAAAAGGGCGTGCTGGCGCTGCTGAGCGATTCCACCAACGCCGAGCGCCCCGGCTTCACCGCCACCGAGAAAAAGGTGGCCCAGAGCTTTGCAAACCTCTTCCGCCGCGCGGACAAACAGCGCATCATCATCGCCACCTTCGCCTCCAACATCTACCGCATCCAGCAGATCATCGATCTGGCGGTGGAGAACGGCCGCAAGGTGGCTGTCAGCGGCCGCAGCATGGCCAACAACACCCAGATGGCCCTGGAACTGGGCTACCTGCACGCCCCCGAAGGGGTGCTCATCGACATCGAGCAGCTGAACAAATACCCGCCGGAGAAGATCGTGCTCATCACCACCGGCAGCCAGGGCGAGCCGCTGAGCGCGCTGTCCCGCATGGCGGCCTCCAGCCACCGCAGCGTGCATGTGGGGCCGGGCGACTTCATCATCATCTCCGCCACCCCCATCCCCGGCAATGAGAAGATGGTCACCAAGGTGGTCAACGGCCTGCTGCTGCTGGGCGCCGAGGTCATCTATGAATCCATGTACGACGTGCACGTCTCCGGCCACGCCTGCCAGGAGGAGCAAAAACTCATCCTCACCCTCACCGCGCCCCGGTTCTTTTTGCCGGTGCACGGCGAGTACAAGCAGCTGAAAAAGCACGCCATGACCGCCGAGAGCCTGGGCATCCCGGCCGGCAACATCCACATCGCCGAGATCGGGCAGGACATCCGCCTGTCCGCCGACGGGCTGGAGACGGGCGACCCGGTGCCCGCGGGCGCGGTCATGGTGGACGGCCTGGGCGTGGGCGACGTGGGCAATGTGGTGCTGCGGGACCGCCGCCACCTCTCCCAGGACGGTCTGGTCATCGTGGTGGCCACCGTCTCCGCCGACGGCCGTCTGCTGGCCGGGCCGGACCTGGTCAGCCGGGGCTTTGTCTATGTGCGGGAGAGCGAGGAACTGATGGAGGAGGCCCGCAAGCTGGTGATCCAGTGCTTCGAGCGCTGCCACTCCGAGCACGCCCACGACTGGAACAGCCTCAAGACCCGTGTGCGGGAGACCCTCTCCGCCTATATCTACCGGCGCACCAAGCGCAGCCCCATGATCCTTCCCATCCTGATGGAAGTCTGATGCTTTGCCCAAAGGAGGCGAACGACCCATGCGCAACCGACCGCGTCTTACCCTGGAACTGATCTGTGCCGCCCTGCTGGCGCTGTGCTGCGTGCTCGGCGCCGTGCTGGCCCTGCTGCGCCCGGTGGCCCTGCTGGCTCTGGTGCCGGCGCTGGCGATCATCGCGGCGGCCCTTATCCTGGGCGGGCGGCGGCTGCGCCGGTCGGTCTGCCGCGCGGTGACCTGCGCCCGGTTCGAGGGCAGCGAGCTGCAGCTGGACCTGGGCGCGCTGCGCCTGCCGGCGGCGCTGCTGTGCGGCAAAACGCTGGTGTGGTACAACGAGGCGTTCAAGGCCCGGCTGCTGGCCGGCGAGGACGCGTTCCTCCAGCCGGTGAGCCGGGTGCTGCCCGGCCTGGACCTGCGCCAGTGCGCGGAGGAGAAGGGGCAGAACCTGGAGCGGGCGGGCCGGCGCTACACCGCCTTTTCCGCCCCCGGCCCCGGCGCGGAGGGCTACGCCGTCCTCTATCTGGTGGACAACACCGAACTCAAGACCACCGCCGCCGAGTACGCCGCCAGCCGCCCGTCCTACCTTGTGATCGAGGTGGACGGCTATCAGGAACTGGTGGCCGACCTGCGGGACTCCGAGCGCAGTCATGTGATGGAGGCCATCAACCGCACGCTGGAGCAGTATTTCGCCCGCACCAACGGCTTTTTGCGGCGGGTGGCCGTCTCCCGGTATATCGCCGTGGTGGAGGAGCGCCACATGAAGGAGATGGTGGCCGCCCGCTTCGACCTGCTGGACAAGGTGCGCGCCCTGAACGAGGGGGTGCAGCTGACCCTGTCCATCGGCGTGGGCCGGGGCGGCAGCTGCCTGAAAGAGTGTCAGCAGATGGCCGAGCAGTCGCTGGACATGGCCCTGGGCCGGGGCGGCGACCAGGCGGCGGTGAAGACCCCCGACGGCTTTGAGTTTTACGGCGGCGTCACCCGCAGCGTGGAGAAGCGCAGCCGGGTGAAGAGCCGCATCCTGGCCAACGCCCTGGTGGACCTGGTGCGCCAGGCGGACAGCGTGGTCATCATGGGCCACCGCATGAGCGACCTGGACGCCCTGGGCGCCGCGGTGGGCGTGCTGCGCATCTGCAAGGGGCTGGACGTGCCCGCCGTCATCGCGGTGCGCCGCAAGGCCACCCTGGCCACCAGCCTCATCGACAGCTTTGAACAGGCGGGCTTTGCCGAGGACTTCATCGAGCCGGAGAAGGCCGCCGAACTGGTCACCCAGAACACCCTGTTGGTGGTGGTGGACACCCACATCGTGAACCTGCTGGAGAGCCGGGAACTCTACGAAAAATGCGGCCATGTGGCGGTGATCGACCACCATCGCAAGGCGGTGGGCCACATCGAGAATCCGGTGCTCTTCTGCCACGAGCCCTACGCCTCCTCCACCTGCGAACTGGTGTGCGAACTGCTGCAGTATGTGCCCGGCAAGGAGACCGACCCCACCCCCCTGGAGGCCCAGGCCCTGCTGGCGGGCATCATGCTGGACACCCGCAGCTTTGCGCTGCACACCGGCGTGCGCACCTTTGAGGCCGCGGCCTACCTGCGGCGGATGGGCGCGGCCACCGAGGAGGTGCGCTCCCTCTTCAACTCCTCGCTGGAGGAGTACACCGTCAAGTCCAACCTGGTGGAGAGCGCCCGCCTGTACATGGGCTGCGCCGTTTCGGTGTCGGGGGAACTGCCCCCCGGCATGGCGGTGGCGGTGCCCCAGGCCGCCAACGACCTGCTCACCATCAACGGTGTGGGCGCCAGCTTCGTGGCGGTGCAGAAGGGGGACGGGGTGAACATCTCCGCCCGCAGCATGGGCAAGGTGAACGTGCAGGTGATCCTGGAAAAGCTGGGCGGCGGCGGTCACATGACCATGGCCGGCGCGCAGCTGAAGAACATCAGCCTGGACCACGCCGAGCAGATGCTCTGCGACGCCATCGCCGACTATCGCCGCCAGCAGCAGGCGAGCCTCAAAAATCAGCAGCCTGCGCAGCCGTGAGGCCGCGCGGTACACCTACATAAAGGAGAAACAACCATGAAGGTCATTCTGAAGCAGGACGTGAAAACCATCGGCAAAAAGGACGAGATCCACGAGGTGTCGGACGGCTACGCCCGCAACTTTTTGTTCCCCCGGGGCCTGGCCGCCCCGGCGGACGCGGCGGCGGTGAACATGGCCCGCACCAAGAGCGAGGCCAAAGAGCACCACGCCGCCGAGGCCCTGGCCGCCGCCCGGGCGCTGGCCGACACCGTGAAGGACAAGACCGTCACCCTCAAGGCCAAGGGCGGCGCCTCCGGGCGGCTGTTCGGAAAGATCACCGCCAAGGACGTGGCCGAGGCCCTGAGCAAGGTGGCCGGCACCGAGATCGACAAGCGCAAGGTGGAACTGGAGCGGGACATCAAGGACTTCGGCACCTACTCCGCCACCGTCAAGCTGCACCCGGGCGTGAGCGCGCCCTTCAAGGTGAAGGTGGAGGAACAGTGAGAGAGCGTGCCGCGCGGCCCGCTCGCAACCAGCAACGGCCGCCCCGCGCAGGGCGGGGCAGGGGATGAGGTTTCATGCAGGATTTTACTTCCGTTGATCTTGAATCGCTGGGCGTGGCCAAGCCCTACAGCATGGAGGCCGAGCAGTCGGTGCTGGGCGCCGCGCTGCTGGAGAGCGAGTCCGTGCTGCCGGAACTGGTGGAGACCCTGCGCCCGGAGATGTTCTATGCCCGCCAGAACGGCGAGATCTTCTCCGAGATGGTGCGGCTGTTCACCGCCGGCGAGCGGGTGGACCTGGTCACCCTGCTGGACGCGGTGGTGGCCGCCGGCGTGTTCGAGAGCCCCGACGCCGCCAAGGTGTACCTGGCGCGGCTGGGCGAGACGGTGCCCAGCATCAGCAATGTGAGCGCCTACGCCCGCATCGTGCAGGAGAAGTTCGTGGCCCGTCAGGTGCTGGAGGTGGCCCAGAGCATCCTGCAGCAGAGCGGCGAGGCCCCCAGTGCCGAGCTGCTTTTGGAGAGCGCCGAGCAGAAGCTCTACGAGATCCGCTCCGGCCGCGAGCAGAACAGCCTGACCAAACTCTCCGCCGCCCTGGTGGAGACCCTGGGCACCCTGCAGAAGATCACCGGCCCGGACAAATCCAAATACGCCGGCATCCCCACCGGCTTCACCTATCTGGACACCATCCTCACCGGCCTGGGCCGCTCGGACCTCATCATCCTGGCGGCCCGCCCCGGCATGGGCAAGACCAGCTTTGCTTTGAACATCGCCACCAATGTGGCCAAAAAGCAGCGGGTGCCGGTGGCCATCTTCAGCCTGGAGATGAGCAAGGAGCAGCTGACCAACCGCATCCTCTCCGCCGAGGCCGGGGTGGACAGCCACGCCTTCCGCTCGGGCGCCCTGGGCGACGCCGAGTGGGACGACCTGGCCCACGCCTCGGAAATTTTGCACGATGTGCCCATCTACATGGACGACACCTCCGGCATCACCATCCCCGAGGTGAAGGCCAAGATCCGCCGGGTCAACCAGGACCCCTCCCGCCCGCCCATCGGGCTGGTGGTGATCGACTACCTCCAGCTGATGACCAGCGGCAAGCGCACCGAGAACCGGGTGCAGGAGATCAGCGATATCACCCGGAACCTGAAGATCATGGCCAAGGAACTGAACGTGCCGGTCATCGCCCTGAGCCAGCTGTCCCGCGCGGCGGAAAAGTCCAGCGGCCGGTCGGACCACCGGCCCCAGCTGTCCGACCTGCGGGATTCCGGCTCCATCGAGCAGGACGCCGACATCGTGCTGTTCCTGTACCGGGAGGGCTACTATACCTCCATGACCGGGCAGAGCCTGGAGGACTCCGACGCCTCCACCGCTGAATGCATCATCGCCAAGAACCGCCACGGCGAGACCGGCAAGGTGGACCTTGCCTGGGACGGCGCCCACACCCGGTTCATGAATGTGGATTACAACCATGGAACGATTTGAAGAAACGGTGCTGGCGGCCTGCAGATCGCTGCTGGCGCCGGGAGACAGGGTCATTGCGGCGGTCTCGGGCGGGGCCGACTCCATGGCCCTGTTGCAGTTTTTGCTGGAATACCAAGAGGCGCTGGGCGTCACGGTGGAAGCCGTGCATGTGGACCACCGCCTGCGGCACGAATCCGCCCGGGACGCCGCCTTTGTGGCGGCGTTCTGCAACGAGAAGGGGGTGCCCCTCCACGCCTTTGCCGCCGACGCGCCGGTGGGGCACCGCAGCGAGGAGTGGAGCCGCCAGCTTCGCTACGGCTTTTTTGAGACGCTGGCGGGCCCCGGCGTGAAGATCGCCACCGCCCACACCCTCTCCGACCAGGCGGAGACGCTGCTGCTGCGGCTGGCCCGGGGGGCCGGCGTGCGGGGGGCGGCGGGCATCCCCGCGGCGCGGGGGTGCTTTGTGCGGCCCATGTTGGGCGTCACCAAGGCCCAGGCCCAGGCGTTTTGCCGCAGCCGGGGCCTTTCCTGGGTCACCGACGAGGACAACCTCTCCGACGTTTACGCCCGCAACAAGCTGCGCCATTACGCCATGCCCGCCATCGAGGCCGCCTGCCCCGGGGCGGAGGCCGCCTTCGGGACGTTTTGCGCCCGGATGGGGGAACTGACGCAATATTTGCGCGGCAGGGGGGAACACTTGCTGGTGAGCGCGGCCTGCGCCCCGGATGCCTGGCGGCTGGACACGCTGGCCGCCGCGCCCGCCGTGGAGCGGGCGGAGGCCCTTCGCATCCTGGTGGAGGCCGAGCGGCCGCTGCGAAAGGGGGACATCCAGCGCCTTGAGGCCCTGCTGGCCCGCCGCGCGGGGGCGGTGCAGCTGACGCCGGCCGTGCGGCTGGCGGCGCGCGGCAGCCGCCTGGAGCGCCGGCGCACGGCCGAACCGGCCTTTTTCGCGCCGGTGGAGGCGCGACCCGGCGAATACCGGCTGCCCGGCGGGTTTTGCCTGCGTTTGCGCCTTGTGGAAGGGGCGGAATGTGAAGAATCTATAAAATTTGCCCAAACTGCAAAAAAACCATTCGACAATTGCGCAGATTATGATAAAATAAGCAGTAGCCTGTGTCTGCGCACCCGTCAGGCGGGGGATGTGTTCCGTCCCGCCGGCCGGAACGTGGATAAGACGCTGAAAAAACTGTTCAACGAGCAGAAGGTGCCCGCGCCCCGGCGGGATTCGCTGCCGCTGCTGGCGGCGGGCAGCCGGGTGGTGTGGCTCTGGGGCGAGGGGTTCGCCCACGGCCTGCGGCCGGACGAAAACACCCGGCGGCTGCTGGTGGTGGAGCCCCGGCATTGTGAACATAGGGAGGAAGAGGAATGAGCCAGAGGGACGACATCCTCAAGGTGCTGCTCAGCGAGGAGCAGCTGAAGGACAAATGCGCCGAGATGGGCGCGCAGATCACCCGGGACTATGCCGGCAAGAACCTGCTGCTGGTGACGGTGCTCAAAGGGGCCGTGGTCTACATGGCCGACCTGATGCGCTCCATCGACCTGCCCTGCGCCATCGACTTCATGGTGGTGTCCAGCTACGGCAGCGGCACCAAGACCAGCGGCGTGGTGAAGATCGTCAAGGACCTGGACCAGGACCTCTCCGGCAAGGACATCCTCATCGTGGAGGACATCCTGGACTCCGGCATGACCCTCTCCTACCTCACCGGCCTGCTGCGCGGGCGCAACCCGGCCAGCATCCGCATCGCCACCCTGCTGGATAAGCCCAGCCGCCGCAAGGTGGACCTCGTGGCGGACTATGTGGGCTTTGAGGTGCCGGACGAGTTCGTGGTGGGCTACGGCCTGGACTACGACGAGCAGTACCGCAACCTGCCCTTTGTGGGGGTGCTCAAGCCCCACGTCTACGGGGGCTGACCAAAATCAAACGCGCGGGGATGCGCCCCGCGGATGGGAGATGAGTTTTTGCAGCACAGACCGAAATTCAACGGCGTGTACATCGCCGTGCTGCTGGCGCTGGCCCTGCTGGCGTTCAATCTGTGGACCACCTTCTCCACCGCCTCCAGCGGTGTGACCATGCCCTACTCCAAGGTGGTGGACTACTTTGAGGCCAATCAGGTGGTTGGCTTTGAGATGGACCTGAACACCGGCAACCTGCGCCTGGCCCTCAAGGAGGGCGAGGTGGCCCTGCCGGAGGGGGTAAAGGAGTCCGCGACCGCCGAGGCCCAGATGCAGCAGACCACCCAGGGCCTGCTCAGCGCCATGATGGGCAGCCAGCAGACCGTTCAGGACATCCTGCCCTCGGGGGAGGGCATCTATCACATCACCTACCGGCTGCCCTATCCGGGGCTGTTCGTCACCTATGTGCAGGATTACATCGACCAGTACAACGCGGCGAATCCCGATTCGCCCATGGTCTACGACTACATCGCGGCCCGGGCGGAGGTGCCCTGGTTCGACATCCTGCTGATGGTCATGCTGGTGGGCAGCATGGTGTTCGTGTTCTACACCATGTACCGGGGCAGCCAGGGCGGCGGCATCATGAACGTGGGCCGCGCCAAGGTCAAGGACCAGACCGAGGACAAGCGCAAGACCACCTTTGCCGACGTGGCCGGCGCCGACGAAGAAAAGAACGAGCTGGAGGAGATCGTCGCCTTTTTGAAGAACCCCAGCCAGTTCAACAGCCTGGGCGCCCGCATCCCCCACGGCGTGCTGCTGGTGGGCCCTCCGGGCACCGGCAAAACCCTGCTGGCCCGGGCCTGCGCCGGCGAGGCCGGCGTGCCCTTCTACTCCATCTCCGGTTCCGACTTTGTGGAGATGTATGTGGGCGTGGGCGCCTCCCGCGTGCGCGACCTCTTTGACAAGGCCAAAAAGACTGCCCCCAGCATCATCTTCATTGATGAGATCGACGCCGTGGGCCGCC
>DWYI01000090.1 GCA_019118765.1 Candidatus Allofournierella merdavium
TTCCCCGGACTGCACCGCTCTTCCGCCCACTTGACAATCTTTGGAAACGGGAGTAGTATTATATACAATAACAATTCTCAATATTGTTTGGAGGCACAGCAATGGAATTCAAAGGATCCAAAACCGAACAAAATTTGCTCGCGGCGTTCAGCGGCGAGTCGATGGCGCGCAACAAATATCTCTTTTTTGCTGAAAAGGCCCGCAAGGAAGGGCACGAAGAGGTGGCCGAACTCTTTGAAAAAATGGCCCAGAACGAGGGCGTGCACGGGCAGCTGCTCTACCATCACCTGAAAGGGGTGGGCAGCAGCGCGGCCAACCTGCAGGAGGCCATTCAAGGCGAATACGGCGAGTGGAGCAGCATGTATCCCTCCTTTGCCAAGATCGCCCGGGAGGAGGGGTTTGAGGAGGTCGGACTTCTCTTTGAGCAGATCTCCCGGATCGAAAAGGACCACGAGTTCCGTTTTCTGGCCGCTCTGGCCAAGCTGAGCAGCGACAAGGCGGCCGCGCCCCGGCCGGCGGCCCCCGCCGCGGCAGCGCCCGCCGAACCCCAGACGGTGACGGTGGAGGGCTACCGCTGCATGTTCTGCGGCGCCACCTACGAAAAGCGGCCGGACGTGTGCGACGTCTGCCACGCCATCGGCTCCTTTGAGCCCACCACCTTCCAGAAGAAGGTGAACTGAGCCGCCACCCCGCGGACCCGCTTCCCGCCGCGCCGCCGCAGTTTTTGCGGCGGCGCGGTTTGCATGTTCCCCACAGGCACTGAAGGGCGGCCGAATGTTCGGTGGTGGGGTCGGCCCGCTGCCGGCGGCGCCTTGACTTTTTGCGTGCGGCATGTTATACTCTGACCAAACGCCCGCGCGCCCATTCGCCACGGGAGCGCGGCTGCCACTTTACTGCAACAGGGAGAGGTGTTGTATGTTTCGAGAAATGCGCCGAAAAAAGCAGCTGCTGAGCGCGGAGGAGACCGCCGCGGTGCTGCGCCGGGGCAGCTGCGGTGTGCTGGCCCTGGCGGGCGACGAGGGGTATCCCTATGCCGTTCCCCTCAGCTATGTCTTTGACGGAGATAAACTGTACTTTCACAGCGCCAAAAGCGGGCACAAGCTGGACGCCATCCGGCAAAACCCCAGGGCCTCCTTCTGTGTTGTGGATCAGGACAAGCTGGTGCCGGAGGAATATACCAGCTACTTTCGAAGCGTGATCGTCTTCGGCACCATCCGGGTGATCGAGGACGCCGCCGAAAAGCGGGCGGCCATTGAAAAGCTGGGCCGCAAATACGCCCCTCAGGACACCGCCGAGGGCCTGCAGCGGGCCGTGGACCGGGATTGGGAGCCGCTGTGCATGCTGGAGATGCGCATCGACCACGTCACCGGCAAAGAGGCCATCGAACTTGTGCGGGCCAAAGAACAGAAAAAGTGACCAAAACAAAAGGGCCTGTGCCGCAAGGCACAGGCCCTTTTGTTTTGGTCCGGGTTGTTCCGGTTCACTCCACCGGTTCCTGGGAGATGACGTTGCCCTCCCAGTCGGTAGTCACGCCGGTGGAGGGGTCGTAGATGGTCCACTCCTCCACCGGCGGGGGCAGCGGCGCCTCGTCCGGCGTGGCGTTGGCGCCGTCGAACGCCCAGCTGCCGTCGCCGGGGATGATGGCGTCCCCGCCCTGCCCGACGGCCCCGCCCGCCCAGGGATTCACGCCCGACCCCACATACTCCGGCGGGACCTCCGTGATGCCGGTGCCGTTGAGCGCGCCGGGGATCAGGTTGCCGTTCTCGTCGTAGTAGTTGGGATGCGCCGTCTGCCCGGAGGCGCTGCCGTCGTCCGCCGGCGCCTCGGGAACAGGGGTGGGCGCGGGCGCGGACGGCTCGGTGACGGGGGCCGCCTGGCTGTCCTGGCCGCTCTCCGCCGCGGGGGCGGCGGCTTCCGCCTGGGCCGCCCCGTCGCCGGACGGGGCGCTTCCTCCCGCCGCACTGCCGGCGGAACCGCCGGATGCCTTGTCGTTGATGGCCGTCTTCGCCCCGGCGGCCCCGCTTTCATTGCCGGCGGCCTCCGGCGAGGCCGCCGGCTTTTCCGGGGCCGTGCTGCTCTTATCGGCAGGCGTGCTGCCGGCGGGGGCGCCAGTCTGTTTTTCCGACGCCGGGGCGGCCGCTTTCTTTTCCCCGCCGGTGCCCCGGTCGGCGCTGGCCGCCACCGCGCTGTCGGCGGGCTGCGCGGCGCTCACATCCGAGGCGGGGGACGCGCCGCAGGCCGTCATAAAGAGCAGCCCGCAGAGCACCGCCATCAAACCCATTTGCTTTTTCATAAGAGAACTCCTTTCTCCTCTGCCAGCGGGGGGCAGTTTCCTCCCTGCGGCGCCGCCGGCCCTTTCGTCCGCTGCCGGCCCGGGGCGGGCACGCCGCTTTTTTGTCTTGCACCCGGTTTATAGGGCCCAGCCCCGGCAAAATTAAAGAACCGCGAAAAATTTTTTCGCGGTTCTTTGCACAGCGCAAAACTGCCCCTGCCCCAGCGGGCAGAGGCAGTTTTTCACAAAGGGATATTACGCCTTCTGGAGCACAAAGCCCTTGACCTTGCGCAGCAGCGGCCAGAGCACGGTGCACAGCACCCCGCCGATGAGGGCGGTGATGAACTGGTTGACGCCGAACATGGTGCTGACGGTGGCCACCTGCTTTTCGTTGAGCACGCCGCCGAAGAGGGGCAGCAGCACGAATTGCAGCCCGCCGGCCATCACGGCCACCTTGGCCGCCGCGCCCAAAAGAAAGCCCAGCCAGAAGAGTTTTTCCTGTTTGCGCAGCGCCCAGGCGCACACCACCAGGACGGCGTTGCCCGCCGCCACCAGCACGATGAGCTGGGGCATCAGCTGCATGACGGGGCTAGGTGCGATGAGGAAAGCCAGGATGGGACTGAGCACCGCGATGCACAGCCCGCTGCCAAGGCCCACCGCCAGGGCGGCCAGCAGCAGGATCAGGTTCACCAGCGGGCCGGTGATGAACTGGCTGACGGTCTTGAACTGCTGCACCACCACACAGAGCGCCAGCAGCAGCGCGGTGCGGGTGAGGAAGCGGGTGTAGTACTGTTTCATGAAAATTCCACCTTTCCCGGGGCGCTTTCGCCCCACTTTGCGTTGCTTTTCCCTGTTGATTTTACTATAATAAGAATCGGATTGCTGTTGCCTGCGCAACAGTTGTGATTTTTTTATTTATCTTTGGCAGGGAAAGGAGCGGGGCCGGTGAAAGAATACTATCCCCTGCTGGCGGGCACGCCGCTTTTTGCGGACATCCCCCCGGAGGGCCTCACCCGGCTGCTGGGTTGTTTCGCGCCGGCGGTGCGCCGGTATGAAAAGGGAGACATCCTGCTGCTGGCCGGCTACGACACCGGCGAGATCGGCATTCTGCTGGAGGGCAGCGCCACCGCCCTGAAGACCACGCCGGACGGTTCCGCCGTGGCCATCACCGACCTTTCTCCGGGCAGCGTGTTCGGGGATGTGCTGGCGGGCAGCACGGTGAAAAGCCCGGTGACGGTGACCGCACGCAGCACCTCCAAGGCCATGTTCATCTCCTGCCGCAAGCTGCTGTGCCCCTGCGCCGCGATGCACCCGGAGCACAGCCAGCTGATGCAGAACCTGGTGCGCACCATCTCGGAGAAATATTTTGATTTGAGCCGCCGGGTGGACCTGCTCATCCTGAAGAGCCTGCGCTCCAAACTGTGTGCCTATCTGCTGGGGCAGGCGAAGGCCGCCGGGGCGGACACCTTCTCCATCCCCTTTTCCCGGGCGGGGCTGGCGGAGTATCTGAACTGCGAGCGCAGCGCCCTGTGCCGGGAGATCTCCCGGATGCGGGCCCAGGGCCTGATCGAGACCTATAAAAACAGCTTCAAGATCCTGGATCGGGCGGCCCTCGCCCGGGAATACCAGCGCTGAGGCTTTGGAGGAAAGAAAATGGAGAAACTTCCGGTTTTGTACATCGTCATCCCCTGCTACAACGAACAGCAGGTGCTGCCGGTCACCGCCCCCATGTTCCTGCAAAAGCTGCGGGACCTGATGGCCGCAAACCTCATCGCCCCGGGCAGCCGGGCGGTGTTCGTGAACGACGGCTCGAAGGACGACACCTGGCCCATCATCCGGGATCTCGCCGCAAAAGAGGAGCTGGCGGAGGGCATCTGCCTCTCCCGCAACCGGGGCCACCAGAACGCCCTGCTGGGAGGGCTTTTGACGGTGAAGGACCGCTGCGACATCACCATCAGCATCGACTGCGACGGCCAGGATGATATCAATGCCATGGACGAGATGGTGAAGGCCTATCTGGACGGCTGCGACGTGGTGTACGGCGTGCGCTCCAGGCGGGACACCGACACCTTTTTCAAGCGTTTCACCGCCGAGAGTTTTTATAAGCTGATGAACTGGATGGGGGCGCAGGTGGTGTTCAACCATGCGGACTACCGCCTGTTGAGCAGCCGGGTGCTGAAGGAGTTTGCCAACTTCAAAGAGGTGAATATCTTTTTGCGGGGCATGGTGCCGCTGGTGGGCTTCAAGAGCACCAGCGTGTACTACGAGCGGGCCGAGCGGCTGGCGGGCGAAAGCCACTACCCCCTGAAGAAGATGCTGGCCCTGGCCTTCGACGGCATCACCAGCCTGTCGGTGAAGCCCATCCGCCTCATCACCGGCTTTGGCATATTCGTCTCCTGCATCAGCTTCATCGGGGTGATCTGGGCGGTGGTGGCGGCGCTGCTGGGGCACACGGTGGCCGGCTGGGCCAGCACCATCTCCATCGTCTGCTTCATGGGCGGCATCCAGCTGCTCTGCCTCGGGGTGATCGGTGAGTACATCGGCAAAATTTACATGGAGACCAAGGCCCGGCCCCGCTACATCATCAGCGAGACCACCTTCGGGGAGGGCGCCCATGAGTGAGAAAAAGCTGGCCTGGCCGGGCAGCGCCCTGCTGGGCCCGGTGCCCCCGGTGCTGGTGAGCTGCGGCGAGGGGCAGAGCGCCAACCTCATCACCATCGCCTGGGCGGGCACGGTGTGCACCCAGCCGCCCCGGGTGTCCATTTCTGTTCGGCCCACCCGCCACAGCTACGGCCTCATCCGGGATTCGGGCGAGTTCGTCATCAACCTGCCCACCGTGGCGCTGGCCAGGGCGGTGGACTGGTGCGGCGTGAAGAGCGGCAGAGAACTGGACAAGTTTTCCGCCATGGGCCTGCACGCCGCCCCTGCCTCCAAGGTGGGCTGCCCCCTGCTGGCGGAGAGCCCGGTGAATCTGGAGTGCCGGGTGTTCCAGCGCATTGAGCTGGGCAGCCACGACCTGTTTCTGGCGGACGTGGTGGCGGTGGATGTGGACGAGGCCCTGCTGGACAGCGCGGGCAAGCTGCACCTGGAAAAGGCGGGCCTTTTGGCCTACGCCCACGGGGACTACTACGCCCTGGGCAAACAGCTGGGCAAGTTCGGTTGGAGCGTGCGCAGGAAAAAGCCCGGCGGCAGAAAGCCGGGCGCGCAGAGGGGCAAAGACGCCCCCGGCGCAAATCCCCGGCGGCCCCAAAAGTGACAGACGCGAAAGCGCCCTTTGGAGAGTTTCTCCAAAGGGCGCTTCTCTTTTATTTCGCCGGTGCGGCCAGGTGGCCCAGCGCCGCGTAAAAGGGCCTGAGGTGCTCCTCGCCCGCCGGGGGGGTGTTTTGCAGCGGGAAGGGGATGCCCAGGGCGGCGTATTTTTCAATGCAGAGGTTGCGGAAGGGCAGCAGTTCCACCTTTTCCACATTCTCATACCGCTTTGCCAGCGCCGCCAGGCGTTCCGCCGCGGCGGGGCCGTCGTTGAGGCCGGGCACCACCACATGCCGCAGCCACACCGGGCGGCCCATCTTCCGGCAGAGGTCGAGAAATTCCAGCGTGTGCGCCAGGCTGCCGCCGGTGTTTCGGCGATAGTCCTCCTCGGTGGTGAATTTCAGGTCGGCCAGCACCAGGTCGGTGTGTTCCAGCACCTTTGCGGCGGTTTCCAGGCCCGCCGCGCCGGAGGTGTCCAGCGCGGTGTGGTAGCCCTCCGCCGAAAGGGCTGCCAGCAGCGCCGCGGCGAAACCGCTCTGGGCCAGCGGCTCGCCGCCGGTGAGGGTGACGCCGCCCTTTTTCTTGATGTAGGGCGCGCAGCGGCGCACCTTTTGCAGCACATCCTCCACCGTGACCTGCTGCCCGCCGTCAAAGGCCCAGGTGTCCGGGTTGTGGCAGTAGGCGCAGCGCAAGGGGCAGCCCTGGAAGAACACCACATAGCGCAGGCCGGGGCCGTCCACCGCGCCGAGGGACTGGAAGGAGTGGACGCGCCCGACGGGGGCGGAAGGTTCCATGGATTTTCCTCCTTTCGGGGCAAAGGCGGCCGCCGGGGCGGTGCGCCCGCAGAAGGGCCGTGCCGGATGGTTTGTGCGCGGGGCCGCCGGGGCCGGCGTTGCGCGGCCTCACATCGCGCTGTGGAAGGTGCGGCGGATGACCTCCCGCTGCTGCTCGCGGCTGAGCTTGTGGAAGTTCACCGCGTAGCCGGAGACCCGGATGGTGAGGTTCGGGTATTTCGAGGGATCGTCGTAGGCCTCCTGGAGCATCTGGCGGTTCATCACGTTCACGTTCAGGTGGTGGGCCATCTGGGCAAAGTAGCCGTCCAGCAGCACCACCAGGTTGCCCCACCGCTCGGCCTCGGTCTTGCCCAGGGCCTCGGGCAGGATGGAGAAGGTGTTGGAGATGCCGTCCTTGCAGCAATCGTATTTGATCTTCGCCACCGAGTTGAGGCTGGCCAGCGCGCCGCTCTTCTCCCGGCCATGCATGGGGTTGGCGCCGGGGGCGAAGGGCTCGCCCGCCTTGCGGCCGTCGGGGGTGGCGCCGGTCTTTTTGCCGTAGACCACGTTGG
>DWYI01000091.1 GCA_019118765.1 Candidatus Allofournierella merdavium
ATACGGTAATCCCAGCACCTTTTCCATCTCTGCTGAGGAGCAGGAGATGGGTACCGAGCTGAAGGTCACCCTGCTGCAGCCCTGCGAGGGCTTGTCCAAACAGGGAAAAGAGTGAGCCATAACCGCCGTGGCGGATCGTACGGTATCTGGAAAACGAGCTTTTGATACACAGCAGCGTGGTCCAGATCACCAGCGACTGCTGGTCACTCCGCCTGACCATCCATCGGGGCCGTCCCACACAAGCACACAGCATTGTCAGAAAGGAAGGAAACAAACGATGAAAGAAAAACAAAGCATTATTAAGTTCCTGATTCTGGCGGTCATCCTGGCAGTGGCCCTGACCGCCGGCTTTGCCACTGGTGCCATGAAAACGGCGGCCCTGACCGCCGACTGGACCCTCAGCCTGAGGGCTATCCTGCGTCTGGCGGCCATGGCGGCAGGGGTGCTGCTGGCGGAGTGGGTGGCGGAGTTCTTCTTGACCCTCTGCAAGCCCAGGACCCACCGGGCCCGGTCCATCCTCTCCATCACCCGTAGCCTCCTGCGCTATGCCGCAGCCATTGTCATCCTCTGCTTGGGTCTACACCTCCTGGGTGTGAATATTCTGGCTATTGTGGCCAGCCTGGGTGTTTTGGCCTTAATCGTCGGCTTTGCCGCCGACAGCATCATCGCCGACCTGGTCACGGGCGTGTTCATCCTCTTTGATAGCCAGTACAATGTGGGGGACATCATAGAGGTGGACGGCTTCCGGGGCGTGGTGACGGACATCGGCATCCGCACCACCTCTATCACCGACGCCAGCGAGAACATCAAGATTGTAAACAATGCGGATATGCGGAACATCCTCAACCGTTCCGACCACGTGTCCAAGTCCTTTTGCGACATCTCCATCCCCTATACCTGTGATCTGGAGGCACTGGAGGAGAAATTCCCGTCCCTGCTGGAGGAGATCCGGCAGAAGCGTGCGGACGTCATGTTGGACACGCCGGTCTACCTGGGGGTGCAGCAGCTGGCTGACAGCGCCGTGGTGCTGCGTTTCTGCGTGGACGTGAAAGAAAAGGACATCTATGGCGGTGCGCGGATCCTCAATCGGGATCTGCTCTTGGGCCTGCGCCAGCTGGGTGTGGAGTGCCCCTTCCCCCAGCTGGACGTCCACTCTATGTGAGCCATGGGCGGGCAGAATCTGCGGAACGCGCCGCCGATGGAGCGGAGCGCACCGCCAAAGGAATGGAAACTTCCCCCGGAGTTCATCCTGCCCTGGGAGCCTGGCGTCCCGGAGGAGCCCCGCCCCGGGGCGGAGGCGGCCCCGCTTCCCCCGGAGTTTCAGGGCGGCGGCAGGGGTGCGCCCCGGAATCGGGAGCGCCGGCGGGGCTGGCGGATACTGGCCTCCGTCGCCATGGCCCTTCTGTTGACAGTAGCGGCCGCCGTCCCGGCAGCGGAGCTCCCCTCTCCCGAGCCGCCGACGTCAGCCGGGGACCCGCTCCCCACGGTGCCGCCGGAGACCACGCCTCCGGGCGGAGAGGAAAGCCCCGGCCCAGTCCAGACGCCGGAACCCATCACTTTTTTCTCGGCCATGATGAACGGATCCGAGGGTTTTTTGCAGGTGGCCTTCCCGGAGCCAGAGACCATTGCCTCGGCCAAGGTCACCCAGTTTGACACCATCACCCAGCGTCCTTTTTATGAGGATACTTTCGGTGAGGGCATCCCCCGGGCGGACATCGATGCCGGGCTGTATACCGCTTTCTATGTGGTTTATCCCCCGGATTTCGACGACTACTGGGCAGAGGCGGGGGCGGACACCTACCCCACCTTTGAGATGCGTCTGACGGTGGAACAGGTAAATGGGGAAACGGAGACCTACACCGCTGCCGACTTGGGCCGATGCCCCCAGCTGCGGGGAGAGTATGATGAAACAACCAACACCGTGACGATGAAGGTCTGGTGGGACGACGGGGAGGACTTCCCACAGGTGGTGCCCGTCGCGCCGGAGCAGGCCGAGGGCGACACCCTAAGCGTCACCGTCTATGTGGACGGGGAGCCCCTGCCGCCGGAGGCCTATGCCCTGAGCCAGGTGCGCGAGGAATCCCAGTACTCCACCTCGGACAATCCAGATGTGCTTCTGACGAGATACACCTACATCACCGTGGCCACCGCCTCCCTGCCCCAGCCTCTGGCTGCGGAGTCCGCCCTGAGCTGCGCCGTCCACATGACCCTCTCCGGCCAGCCTTTTACCTATAGTCTGCCTATCAGCACTGCCCCGAGGGACATCTACTGGTAAGTTTTTATGATGAGTAATTTGTATCAACTGAGTCCAGTGTTTCATCGGACAAAGGCATCCGATATTGGTGTGGTCGACTCCATGGCCTTTGCAAAAGCGCATATGCATATGAAAAGGCAGGTATTGCCGTCGCAATACCTGCCCTACCTTAAATTTTGAAATTACCCCTGTGGGGGCAAGTATTTATCTTCCTTTTTGTTAGCCGAACACAAATGCAGGAACAGGTGTAAAGCGCAAAGAGAATTTGTCGACATAACGAAACAAGAAAGACCTTTTTGCATTACCGATATATTCTTGGGGAGACGCCCGTAGGTGGCGGGACCGAAGCCATGGGCGGAGCCGGCCGGGAGTAGAGGAAAAGCGCAGCGAGTGGCCGGCTCCTTTTAGCCCCCGGCAGGGCGCAAAAGCACTTTCATACTGCCAGCCCCGAAGGGGCAGCGGTGTGAAAGTGCTTTTGCGTTACTTTCTCACAAGAAAGTAACAAAGAGGTTGTGGCCTGCGGCCAGTTATGGTAGTCTGTCTGTTGTAAAAGTCTACAAGGAGCATAGTTACCGACGAATCCTAAAGCTGCACCTACGGGTTTACGATGGTTTCTATAGAAAACCATCCCCTGCTAAACCAGCGTACGAATTATTGATCCATATAAACAACAAATCCGAACCCGTCGCCCACCGGCGCAAGGTTCGGATTTATTTTGTTTGGTGAGCCATCGGGGATTCGAACCCCGGACACCCTGATTAAAAGTCAGGTGCTCTGCCAACTGAGCTAATGGCTCTTAATTTGAACTACAGCTTAACAATTATAGCAACCGCCGGGCTGTTTGTCAACACCGATCGTGGAAAAGCCGGGGCGCCGGGGGTCGACAACAAAGAATTTTTTTGAAACGGTGAAATTTTTTGCCCGTCTGCCACGTCTAATTGTTACAAAGAGTTTACAAAACGGGCAAAAATGAGTATGATAAAAAAGGATACCACGTTTCAGCAAAGGGGGGACCGCCCATGAAACGACTGCCCGCGCGGGCGATCGCGGTGCTGTTCAGCGCGTTTGTGCTGATCGGCTGCACCGCCAGCCGGCCGGAAGAGCCGCAGGCCACGCCCACGCCCCAGCCGGACGCCGCGCCCGAAACTCTTGTGGAATACGAAGTGCCGCAGGACATCAATCCCTACACCGGCATGCCCCGGGGCGAAAACTACCCGCTGGGCCGCCGCGGCGTGGCGGTGATGATCAACAATGTGCGCGCGGCCTGGCCCCAGAGCGGGCTGAACAGCGCCGATCTCATCTACGAGGTCGTGACCGAGAGCGGCATCACCCGCCTGATGGCCGTCTATCGCGACTACTCCGCCATGCCGGTGGTGGGGCCCATCCGCTCCGCACGGGACCAGCATGTGCAGCTGATGCTGCCGCTGCAGACGCTCTATGCCCACATCGGCACCTCCAACATCGCGGCACAGTACCTGGATCTCTACAAATACACCGAGACCAAGAGCATCGACGGCAAATACCGCAACTTTTACTGGATCGACGCCGAGCGCCGCAAGACCAAGGGCCAGGAACACTGTGTTTACACCGACGGCCCCACCTTCGCCGCGGCGGTGGAGCAGTTCGGCCTGCAGGTCTCCACGACCTATGAGCCGCCGCCGGTGTTCGACTTCGTGCGCTACGATCAGCCGGCCCGGCAACTGACGGGCGGCGAGGCGGGCGAGGTCTATCTGCGCTTCTCCGGTTATGCCGACGCCACCTTCCGCTACGACGCCGCCTCGGGCAAATACCTCAAGTGGCAGTATGATCAGCCCCAGACCGACGCGGCGGACGGCGGCGCCCAGTATGGCGCGGACAACGTGTTCGTGCTCTTTGCCCGGATCGACAAATACCCCGACGGCGTGCTGGCCCATGTGCAGTTCGGCCAGGGCGCGGGGCTCTACTTCAACGGCGGGCGCTACGAGCGGGTGCGCTGGATCAAGGAAGACCCGGCCAGCCCCCTGCGCGTTGTGGACAACGAGGGCAAGGAGATCGACATAAAGGTGAACCCCGGCACCAGCTACATCGCGGTGGTGGCGGACGAGCAGATCGAAAACTGCCGCATCGACGGGCTCGCGCTGGAAGAGCTTTTCGGCGGTTGACCGCGATGAAAATTTGCCGGCCAGGTTGCCCCCGGGCAGCGGGCCTGCTATAATAGAATCTGGAACCGGGCGGCGAGCCGCCTGCAATAAAAAGCGGAATACGAGGGAACAAATTCATGAAACGTTTGTTGTGCATCCTGATGGCGCTGACCATGTCGGTCAGTCTGTTCACCGCCTGCGGCGGCGACGAAAGCGGCACCACCTCCGGCGGGTCGACCAAACCGGCGGTGCAGGCCACCCCCGAGCCTACCCCCGAACCCTACGAGGCCAACGTGCTCACCGGCTATGAGAAGACCGCCGATTATCCCGAAGGCCAGCGCATCACCGCGGTGATGGTCAACAACATCCAGACCTGCCGTCCCCAGCGGGGCCTGTCGGCGGCGGATATGCTCTTTGAGATCAAGGTGGAGGGCGGCATCACCCGTTTCATGGCCCTCTTCACCGACTACAACCAGATCCCGGACATCGGCCCCATCCGCTCTGCCCGCGACCAGTTCTTCCGCCTGGTGCTGCCCTGGCAGCCGCTCTATGTCCACATCGGGCAGAGCGTGGTGCAGAAGGAGTATATCACCAACTACAACTACGACGAGTGGAACCTGGAGGGCAACTTCGACGGCAACCTCTATTACCGCAACCGCGACCGTGTGAACTGGGCGGGCAACCATGTGGACACCGAGCACACCGCCTACACCAACGGCCAGCTGATCGCCGAGTATGTGGAGCGTCACGACGTGGACGACCGCCGCAGCTATAACTCCACCTTCTTCGATTTCGTGGACTACCGCGAGCCCGCGAAGATCCTCACCGGCGAGAATCTGGACACCGGCACCCCCGACGCGGGCCGTGTGACCATCCGTCATTCCCAGTCCTACCGCACCCAGTTTGACTACGATTCCAGCCTGGGCCAGTACGCCATGGCCCAGTGGTATTACAGCAAAGGGTCCTACATGGACACCATCGACGAGAACAACGGCCAGCAGCTGATGTTCGACAACCTGCTCATCCTCTTCGCCGACATCCACACCTATCCCGGCCACGAGGCGAAGGATCTGCAGTACGCCGAGTACGGCTGGGGCGGCGTGGGCTACTACTGCTACGGCGGCAAGATCGAGCGCATCCGCTGGCAGAAGGGCACCCCGCTGGACACCCTGCGCATCGTGGACTTCGACACCGAGGAGCCTTTTGAGATCAACTGCGGCAAGACCTATGTGACCGTGGTGGACGAGGACGAGATCCCCGGTTTCACCTGGGAATCCCTGGAGACCGCGGTGGACGTGCAGGAAGCGCCCGGCACCAACGACTTTGTGGAGAACGAGGATTAAATCTTAACGCAGCCTGGGGCCCCGGCCGGTATCGGCGGGGGCCCTTTTTGAACAGAATAAGGAGAACACATCCATGAGATTTGCAAAGCGAGCCGCCCCGGCGGTTCTGGCCGCGCTGGTCCTGGCCGGGTGCGGCTTTATGCCCGGCGGCCCGGCCGGCAGCCCGGCTCCCCAGAGCCAGCCCGCCGGCGTCAGCCAGCCGGCCGAGCCCACCCCGGAACCCCACACGGCCAGCGCGGTGATGCCGCTGCCCGCCGCGGGCATCAGCGCCCTCACCGGGCGCCAGGCGGAAAACCCGGGGGAGAGGCCGGTGGCGGTGATGGTGTCGGGGGACGCGGCGGCCCGGCCCCAGTGGGGCATCGGCACCGCGGACCTTTTGATCGAGGCCAACACCGGCGGCGAGAGCACCAGCCTGATGGCGGTGTACGACAGCTGGCAAAAAGCGGTGAAGGTGGGGCCGGTGTGCCAGGGGCGGGACCTGTTCCTGCAGCTGGTGATGCCGGTGAACGCCATCCCCATGTACATCGGCAGCGACATCTACACCTCCAACCTGGTGAACTGGTACACTTACCAGCCCCTTGACGGCCTTTACATCGGCGTGAACGCCTACAACCTGGACGGCGAGCGGGACCAGACCGCCCCCGAGGAACTCAGCTGGTATGCGGATGCCCGCCTCATCCAGAGCGCGGTGGCGTCCTACGGCCAGTCCACCCAGGGCGACACCCCCACCTTCTTCTATTTCGATGAGGCCGCCGCGCCCGCCAATACCGGCGGCTACCGGCTGGAGATCGGCTATGGCGCCCAGCGCGCCGCCCAGCTGGTGTATCTGCCGGAGGAAGGGCGCTACTGCCTGCGGGAGAACGAGCAGGATACCACCGACGCCGCGAAGGAGGACGGCCTGGTGCGCTTTGACAATGTGCTGCTGCTGATGGCCTCCTCCGGTTTCAAGGATGACGGCGTCACCCGCGATTATGACCTGACCGGCGGCAGCGGATTGTACCTCTGCGGCGGCGGCGCGGTGCAGATCACATGGAAAAAGGGGGAGGCGAACCAGCCGCTGCAGCTGTTCGACGCGGCGGGCGAGTCCCTCTCCCTTCGCCCGGGGAGCAGTTACATCGGCGTCTGGGGCGGCTTTACGGGCCAGAGCCTGCGCCTGCTGGACGCCGCCGGCGCCGAGCAACCTCTGCCGGCGACCCCTGCCCCCATGACTCCGGCGGCGACCCCGGTGCCCGCGACCCCGGCGCCGACCCCGGCGCCGACGCCTGCGCCGGAGGCCCCCACGCCCGAGCCTGCCGCGCCCACCCCGGTGCCCGCGGCCTCCGCGCCCGTGGACCCGGCGGCGGCCTCCGCGCCTGCGGCCCCGGCGGCGACCCCCGCGCCCACACCCGCCGCTGCGACGGCCACCCCCATCCCGGTGCCCGCGGCGCCCAGCGCCCCTGCCGCTGCGGTGGGCTGACGGAGGAGCGGTATGGAAAACGCTCTGACGCCCAATACGAAACGGCAGTGGCTGGCCGCGGCCGGCTGCGCCCTGGCGGTGCTCGTCATCTGCGCGCTGCCCTTTGCCAACCGGGACCTGGTGGCCGGCCATGACGCGGTGTTCCATGTGCTGCGGCTGGAGGGGCTGGCAGACGCCCTGGCAGGCGGCGCATCCCTGCCGGTGCGCATCTATTCGCTGCTGCTGGGCGGTTATGGCTACGCCGCCGGCCTGTTCTACCCGGACCTGTTCCTCTACCCCGCGGCGCTGGCCCGGGCGGCGGTGCTGGGCCCGGAACTGGCCTTCAAATTCCTGCTGCTGGGCTGTGTGGCCCTGCAATGCGTCACCAGCTACTTTGCCGGCCGCGCCATCGGCAAAAGCCATTTTTCCGGCTGCGCCTTTATGGTGCTCTACGGCCTGTGTCAGTACCATTTCACCAACCTCTACATCCGCAGCGCGGTGGGGGAGGTGCAGGCCATGGCTTTCCTGCCGCTGGCGGTGTGGGGGCTGTGGGACCTCACCGAAGAGGGGGCGAAAAAACCCTGGCTGCTCTTCCTGGGCTTCACCGGCCTGGTGCTCAGCCACACCGTCAGCCTGGCGCTGATGGGTCTGGTGGCGGTGGTGTGGGTGCTGGTGCGGCTGCCCAAGGTGCTGCACCGACGGGCGATCCTGGGGGGACTGGGCGCGGCGGCGGCCTGCCTCGCGGTGAGCTGCTACTACTGGCTGCCGGTGCTGGAACAGTTCTCCGCCGACGTCTTCAAGGTCACCGCGGAACCGCTCACCCGCCTGATGTACAATGTGATGACCCTTGGGGCCATCTTCGACCCGGCGGACTACACCGGCCTCGGGCGGGGGGGCATGATCCTGGTGCCCCTTACAGCGGTGCTGGGGCTGTGGCTGGCCCGCCGGGGCTGCCGGAACCTCCGGGGCTGGGTGTTCCTGGCGGTGGGTGCGGCGCTCACCTTTGCCACCCTGGGCTGGGTGCCCTGGGGAAAGCTGGACGAGACCTTCCTCACCAGCGTCCAGTTCCCCTGGCGGCTGAACGCCTTTGGCCAGATGTTCCTGTGCCTGGGGGCGGCCTGCCTGCTGGCGGGCCTGGAGGGAAAAGGGCGCCGGGCGGCGGCGCTGGCGGTTTGTTTTGCCCTGTCGCTGGCAAACCTCGCCTGCCTCTGGCCCACCTTCCCGGAACTGGTGAACTACGACCGCAACTATTTCACCGGCCAGCGGGGGGAGACCTTCTATCTGGTGGGGGCCGAGTGGCTGCCCGCGGGAGTGAACACCATCGAGTACGCCTTTGAGCCGGAAGCGCAGTACACCAACGGCCGGGGCGCGTTCCAGGGAGAGTACCTGCCCAACGGGGACTTTACCGCCCCCTTCGACGGCACAGCCGGTCTGTGGGGCATCCCGAAGCTGTGGTATAAAGGCTACACCGCCCGGGTGGAGCCGGCGGACGGCGGCGCGGCCATCCCCGTGCCGCTGCACAAGGACGCCGGGGGCCGGGTGGAACTGGATGTGCCCGAGGGCCTGCCGGACGGGCGGCTGGTGGTGGCATACACCGGAACCGCCCTCCAGCACGCCGCCGATTGGATCAGCGGCCTGTCGGCCCTGGGCCTTGCCGGCGCGGCGGTGTGGTGCGCGGCGCGGAAGCGCCGGCGCGCGAAAGGACGCTGACCGCCCCGCGGCAAAAGCGAGGTGGCAAAAGGCGCCGCCGGGCGACAGCGCCCGGCGGCAGGAGAGAGGAGCGATGAAGGATGTCTCTGTTTGAACCCCGCACCCCCGTCTACGCCGGGGAGGGCGACGAACTGAAAAAGGTAGAAAAGCTGCTGCGCGACCACCAGATCGACTACAAGCTGAAGGCCGGCAGCGCCGGCACGCTGGTGATGGTCAAGCGCGGCCGCGCCGACGAGGCGGAGATGGAGATCCGTGAGGCGAAGGCCCGCAACTGGCTGTGGTGATACAACGAAGAGAAGGCCCGCTGCCTGTGGCAGCGGGCCTTCTCTTTATCATGGGGGAAAACCGGTCAGTTCTTCTTGCCCTTCAGTTCCTTCATGCGCAGGTCGTGGCTCAAAATGCGCTTGCGGATGCGCAGGCTCTTGGGAGTGACCTCCAGCAGTTCGTCGGGGGCCAGGAATTCCAGGCAGCCCTCCAGGCTGAACTTGCTCACCGGCACCAGCCGCAGCGCGTCGTCCGAGCCGGAGGCGCGGGTATTGGTCAGGTGCTTGGTCTTGCAGACATTCACGGTGATGTCCTCGCCGGTGGGGGTGTAGCCCACCACCATGCCGCCGTAGACCTTTTCGCCGGGGGTCACGATCAGGGTGCCGCGGCCCTGGGCGTTGAACAGGCCGTAGGTCACGGCCTCGCCGGTCTCAAAGCTGATCAGGCTGCCGGTGTTGCGGCAGACGATGTCGCCCTGCCACTCCTCGTAGCCGTCGAAGATGGTGTTCAGGATGCCCTCGCCGTGGGTGTCGGTGAGGAACTGGCTGCGGTAGCCGAACAGGCCGCGGCTGGGCATGCGGAACTCCAGCCGCACCCGGCTGCCGATGGGCTCCATCTGCTGCAGAATGGCCTTGCGGGCGCCCAGGGCGGTCATCACCGCGCCCTGGTAATCGGTGGGCACGTCCACCACAACCCGCTCCATGGGCTCCATGGTCTTGCCGTTCTCCACATGGGTCAGCACCTTCGGGGGGCTCACCTGCAGTTCGTAGCCCTCCCGGCGCATGGTCTCGATGAGGATGGACAGGTGCATCTCACCGCGGCCCATCACCCGGAAGGAATCGCTGGTGGCGGAATCCTCCACCCGCAGGGCCACGTCCTTCAGCAGCTCCCGCTGCAGCCGGTCGCGGATCTGGCGGCTGGTGACATACTTGCCCTCCCGCCCGGCGAAGGGGCTGTCGTTCACCGAGAAGGTCATCTCCACGGTGGGATCGTTGATCTTCACAAAGGGCAGCGGCTCCACCTTGGCAGGGTCGCACAGGGTGTTGCCGATGGTCACGTCGGCGATGCCGCTGAAGGCCACGATGTCGCCGGCGCTGGCCTCCTCGATGGCCTCGCGGCCGTTGGCCTTGAAGTCATACAGTTTGGTGATGCGCCCGCGCAGCGCCACATCGGGGTTGTGCCAGTCGCACACCTGCACGTCCTGGCCCACCTTCACCACACCGTTCTGGATGCGGCCGATGCCGATGCGGCCGACGAACTCGTTGTAGTCCACGCTGGAGACCAGCATCTGGAAGGGGGCCTCGGGGTCGCCCTCAGGGCACTTGACGTACTGCAGGATGGTGTCGAACAGAGGCTTCAGGTCGGTGCCCGGCACGTCGGGGCTGTAGCTGGCGGTGCCGGCGCGGCCGGAGCAGAACACCATGGGGCTGTCCAGCTGTTCGTCGGTGGCGCCCAGGTCCATCAGGAGCAGCAGCACCTCGTCGATGACCTCCTTGATGCGGGCGTCCGGCCGGTCGATCTTGTTCACCGCGATCACCAGGCTCAGGTTCTGCTGCAGCGCCTTCTGCAGCACGAAGCGGGTCTGGGGCATGCAGCCCTCGGCGGCGTCCACCAGCAGCAGCACGCCGTTGACCATCTTCAAAACGCGCTCCACCTCGCCGCCAAAGTCGGCGTGGCCCGGCGTGTCCACGATGTTGATCTTCACACCGTTGTAAACGGTGGAGCAGTTTTTGGCCAGAATGGTGATGCCCCGCTCACGCTCGATGTCGCCCGAGTCCATCACCCGCTCGGCCACCTGCTGATTCTCCCGGAACGCGCCGCTCTGCTTGAGCATCTGGTCCACCAGCGTGGTCTTGCCATGGTCGACGTGGGCGATGATGGCAATGTTGCGCAGGTCTTTCCGTTCCATTAGCAAATCCTTCCTTTCATCCCGATCGGCCGCATCGGAAGCGCGGCCCTCTATTACTTCTATTATAATGCACAGTGAAAAGCACGCTATTTATAGTACGGCACCGCCCGCCCTTTGTCAAGAATATACAAATAATTTTTGAATGTTCGGCCGAATAAACAAAATCCGCCGCACGCCTTGTTTTAACGCCTTCAGGCAGGGGAGCAAGAGCCCGTTTTTTCAAAAAAGGGCTTGCAAAATGCCGGTCGGTCTGTTATAATAACAAAGCTGTCATACGATATGGGCGGTTAGCTCAGCTGGTAGAGCATCTGCTTGACGTGCAGAGGGTCGGGGATTCGAGTTCCTCACCGCCCACCAGAGAAATAAGCTCTGGCGGACTTCTTAAATGAAGTTCGCCAGGGCTTTTTTGTTGTTATGCATCTGCTCATGCCTGCGGCCAGGATACCTGTGACGCCGCTGCTTTACCCCCGTGTGGAGAGCGGCGGCTTCGTAAGGGGCACAGCCCCGCACAGCAACCCGCCTAACCACGACCAGACGGAGGGAAACGTCAACCGAGAAACAGGCGTCAAAATTAAGAGATATAATATGCGGACAACGAGCGATATTCTGAAATTTGAAAGGAGTTGTCCGTTATGGTTTGCATGAATTGCAAGAAAATCGTGAGTGATGGTTTGTTTTGTTCCATCTGCGGATGGGATCAGCGAAAAGACCCTGCCCGCTGCACATTGAATGAAGTACACAACAGATGGAAAAAAAGAAAGCATTACCGCAGCCTTGGCCCGAAAGGGAAACGGGGATACGACTTGGCGTGGAACAAAATCGAACGCCTGGCGGAGCTTCCCATTCAAACGATCCAATACGATGATTACCAGAGCTGCTTGGATGAGATGGCCGGTTCGGGGCTGTCTCTCTCGACCCAGCAAAAGGTGCAGCAGCTCATCAGCCAGCTGAGCAAGCAGGCAATCATCGAAGGTCTCATTACACAAAACTATGCTCCGGAGTTAGTCTTGGAAGGCCGTGAAGCGCGGGAGACATTGCCGTTTGAGATCAAACACATCCCGCTGCTTTTCCAGTGTGCAAAAGGCGGAAAGTATGCGCAGGCAGCACAAATCGTTTTGGTTTTGATCACCACCGGCTACCGACCGGAAGAGTTGTTTGCCATTCGCTGTGAAGATATGGATCCTCGGATCCCTTTTCTTTGTAGCGGATCAAAAACAGTTGCTGGGCAAGATCGTATCGTGCCGATTTTGCCGCTTGTTCAGCCCTTTATCGCACAATGGTATCTGTCCTGCCCTGTTGTGGAGCACAAAAAACAGGGATACTTGGTGCGCGGGGCAAAGGGAGGCAAGAAAAACTTTGCAAATTGGCGGGCCAGGGAGTTTTATCCCATGACCCTTGAGCTTGGGATCAACCGGCCAGACCAGTTGAATGACAAGCGTAGTATCCCCCATATCACCCCCTACTCGGCCCGGCATAGTTTTGCGACATTCAGCGCCTACGCAGGAGTTGAGGAGGAGACCCTGATAAAGATGATCGGACATGCTGACATCCGAACGACGCGGAAACACTACATTCACGCTGGTCTTATGGATTTGCCGGAAGCAAACCATATCCAGCAGGAAGCGCAAAAGATCGAAGACTACATCAAAATGCACATGGCAATATAAAACCAAGAGGGCCGCAGTGAACGCTGCGGCCTTCTTCTGTGTAAGGAGGAAAAAATGGTCATTGGAGTTGTTGCAGGCGAGCAGCTGTATGAGCAGATCAAAAAGCTGAATTTTCGCGGCGAGTACGACATCCGCTGGATAAAACCGCAAGAACCAGCGGTAATCTGCCGCACACTGGAATCGGATCAGGAGTATACGGATGTGCTGATCGACGCCGGGAGCCTTAAAACAGCGAATGCCGATGAAGCGGTATCCCTGGTGGATCGACTGCTGCGCACGACACAACTGCACATCATGGTGCTGGCGGACGGGTATCTGCCAGAGAGCCGACTGATTCGCGATTTGGTTTCGGTGGGTGTGACGCAAAAAGATATTTTTCTGCAAACTGGCGTCAAACTGCAAATGAGGATCAGTAACCTGCTTCATACAGTGCCACCGGTTGAAAAAGCAGCGCAGGTGCCCACCGAGACGCCGGAGCAGAAAGAAGAAGTACCGGCAGAAGAGCGGCCAGTGTCTGCGGCAGTTGTCCCGCCCTCCCAAGTGGATGCGGCGGCCGGAAAATCAATGCAGATCCGCAAACCGGCCAGGCCGGCGACGCGAGCGGTAACGATCGCTGTGGCCGGCGGCGGCCCGCGGATCGGCACCACCACCCAGGCGATGCAGTTGCTGCTGTACTTGACGGCCCAAAACTTCCGCTGCGCATATGTGGACATGCAACAGACCGATCAAATGCGGCAGTACCTGACGGTCTATGAGCATTGCGAGCAGCTTGGCCCCCATGAGTACACGATCCAAGGCTGTCATTTCCTGGCTACGGGTAAATTGCTGATGCAGGCGCGGATGGAGTACGACTATCTGATCTGCGATTATGGCAACTATGCGGAGATTGCCGATACAGTGTCCTTTTGGGAAAAAGACATCAAGGTGCTGGTGGCCGGCATCAAACCGTGGGAGAGCGACCAGCTCAGTCGGGTGTTCGATGACGATGATGGCAGCCTGCACTATATTTTTTCCTTTGTTGCGCGAGCGGATGAGACGGATGTGCGCAACCAGATGGGCGACAGCGCAGCCAACACGCAGTTTGCTCCCTATGCGCCGGATTTTTTCTCCTACTGTGGGGATGATGAGTTCTATGCACAGATCGTTTCCTGTCAAAAGACCGAGCCTCAACAAAAGAAAAAAGGGTTTACATTTCATCTGTTCCGTCGGCGCAAATGACAGGAGGTACGACCGACGGTCGTACCTGAAAAAGCGCATGAACAAGCCAAAAACGAGGTACGACCGTCGGTCGTACCTCGTTGCATTTAACAAGAAAAAGAAAGAGAGGATCATATCATGACAAACGTGGAACGCTTCAAACAACTTGTGGCACTGCGCGAAGGCAATGTGGATCATCAATACGTGGCAGCATTTTACATTTTGTCGTCAGACCCTGATTTGTTTAGCGCAGCACAAAAAGCAGTCTCATCGGACGGCATAGATTTTCGGACGATCCGCAAGGAAGTTCAAAAAACCGCGTCTGAGAACAAACAGCTGCTTTGCGAGATCGCCAACAATGTCTTTTCCTGGGACAGCGCATGCAGGGAAAATCCCTTCTGGAGCCTGGCGACGCTCCCGGCCAGGGACTACCTGCTGGCATGGGAGGCCATCGGCATCGCGGGCGGAAAATTGGAGCTGCGTGTTCAGATGGGCCGCTTTGACATCAGCGAAGAGCCCCTTGCCAAGGCGATCGCTTTTGAAAACCAGATTGACGCAATGCGCGAGAAGGCGTTTGCGGGAATGGAGCCATAAAATGAGAACAAAAGGCAAGCAGCTGCGAGCAGCGTGGGAACAGCAGAAGCAGCAGCAGATACTCCGTGATCAGTATGGCGTTTCAGACCCCAACACCATTGTGGTCGAGCGAAAAAACGTGGTAACCAACACACTGCGGTTGGCTGGGCGGGCTTCCATCATGGCAATCCGCTTTGCTGCATCTGTCGCGCTGGCCGGCCTGGCTCTGATCGGGCTGGCCGCGCTTATCTACCCGGACACCCGGCTGGCACTGCTGGGGCATGCGGTGGAGACCATGAACCAGCTGAACCAGTGGTTGCCTGCATAGGTACGACCGACGGTCGTACCCCGAAAACCGCATAACAAAGCCAAAAACGAGGTGCGACCGACGGTCGTACCTCGTTGCATTTAACAAGAAAAAGAAAGTGAGGATCAACACCATGAACAAGAAAAACACCATCATCGCCGTCGCCAATCAGAAAGGCGGCGTCGGCAAGAGCACCACGGTCATCAATCTCGCAGCGGCCCTGGTAAAAAAAGGCCGGAAAGTGCTGTGCATCGACCTGGACAGTCAGGCACACCTGTCGCGCTTCCTGGGCTGGGAGGGCGGCTCGATCACGATGAGCAGCCTGCTTCGCCAGGCGGCCGCCGGCCAGCCGGTCGACGCGGATACCGCAGGTAAGGCGATCTGCCACCATGCCGAGGGCATGGACTACATCGCGGCGGACCTTTCGCTGGCCGAATCCGACGTCTATCTGGTCACGGTGATGTACCGGGAGCAGGTCTTGCAGCGTCTGCTTCGGCAGCTGCCCATCGAGGAGTACGATTATGTGCTGTTGGATTGCCCGCCGTATCTGGGCCTGATCCTCACCAATGCCCTGGTGGTCAGCACGGATGTGATCATTCCGGTGCAGGCCCAAAAGGCTGCGCTGGACGGCCTCGAAAACCTCCTTGCGATCGTCCAGAACATTGCTGGCATTACCGGCAACGCCCTCCGCGTCAATGGCATACTGCTCACCATGGCGGACGCCACCAACCAGAGCAAGGCTGTCGAACAGGCGCTGCACATGGACTATCCCGGCGTGGTCTACAACACTGTGATCCCCCGACTTGTGGAGGCGGCGGACAGCACCGCCCAGGGGCATAGCTGTGTGGCTATGGCGAAGAGCCGAATCGGGCAGCGATACATGAGCCTGGCCGATGAAGTGATGGACCGGGAGGGCAAGTGAAATGGCAGGAAAAAACTTCAATTTCAGCAAAAGTGCCCGGACCGCCGGAACAGGCTTCCAGGCGCAGTCCACGGTTCTTTCTTTGTTGAGCGGTGCGGGCGGCCAGGCGCAATACCAGATCGTCGCGCTGGATCTGCTGGACGCTTGCCCCCTGCAGCCCAGGTTTTACAGCGTCAACAAGGAAAAAATGCAGTCGCTGGCCGACAGCATTCGACTGAAAGGTGTCCTTCAGCCCATTGTGCTGCGCACCAAGCCAAACGGCAGATATGAGATTCTGGCTGGCCATTGCCGTACCGAGGCCAGCCGTATGGCGGGCAAAACGACCATCCCGGCGATGGTTTATCAGCAGCTGGACGACGCCTCGGCAGAGTACATTTTCCATGTCACCAATCTGGAAGATGGACACGACCTGCCGCCCAGTGAGCGTGCAAAAGGGTATGCCGCTGTGGCAAAACTGCTGGCAGAGAAGGGCCTGCCCAACGGGCAGAGCACGGCCGGCGTCGCAAGGGAGACCGGCGTGGACATTCGCACCGTGCAACGGTACAATCGGCTGGCCCAGCTGGATGCGGGGCTTCTGGAAAAGGTGGACGCCGGGCAGGTGTCGGTGAGGGCCGGCGCGCAGCTGTCCTATCTGAGCGAGAAGCAGCAGGCCAAGGTCGCAAAGGAACTGGAAAACGGCGCAACGATCACGGAGGAGCAGGCGGTGGCCATGCGTCGCAAAGCGAAGCAGGACATCCGGCCGGCTGCCATCAAAAAGCTTGATTTCGCGCCGTTTGCCAGGTTTTTTCCGCCGGACGCAACAAAGAAAGAAGTGGAGCAGCGGATCGTGGATGCGCTGGTTCAGTGGGAGGAGCATCATCGATGAAAATTGGTATCAAGAGTTTTAAACTGACTGGGCCCGCAGCGGGGACGCTGAGGGCCACGGCTGATGTGCAACTGGCTTACAGCAACGGGAGGAAACTGCTGACTATCCGGGACGCAAAGGTGATCGAGGGCAAAGAAGGGCTGTTTGTGTCTCTGCCCTCGATCAAACGGGGCGAGCGATATCTGCACCTTGTTGTGGTGGAAGACCTGGAGCTGGAGGAGAAGATCAAAACGCTGCTGCTTGGGCAGTATGTGTTGGAAGCTGGCAAGAAAGAAGGGAAAAAGCAATGAAACAGGTGGTGACACTGCTGCTGGCAGCCGCCACATTGCTTGTTGGCTGTGCAGGCACGGCTTCCCGGCCAGCTTCGGCTGTCAGCACGGTGAGCAATGAAGAACAGCAGGAACAAGCGCCGGCGGATCCGCGCCTGGCGGAGGCCCAAGCCACTAACCCCGACACGGTCGCCTGGTTGACGGTGCCCGGCACCAACATCGACGGCCCGGTGCAGCAGGCAGAGGACAATGAATACTATCTGCGCCGGGATGAGCGGGGCGAGCCGAGCCACGACGGCTGCTACTTTTCAGACTACGAGTGCGATTTTTCCGGCGATACGCTCAGCACAAACACCATCATTTACGGGCACACTTTCACGGCCCCTGGACAGGATCCGAACATCGGCTTCGGCCAGCTCAATGCCTTTTTAGATGCTGAGTTTTCTACCGAGCACACACAGATTTTTCTTTCTGTTGCGTCCAGGCAGTTCACGTTTGAGATCAAAAGCGTGGGCATCGCCAGTGCGGAGCAAGACGGCGTGTGTATCCTGGCGTCGCCCGGCTGGGCGCAGCAGCAAGAGCTGGTGCGCCTGGCAAATGAGCGCAATGTGATCGAGGGCCGGGAGCTGGAAGCGGTGGGCGGCCAAAAACTGCTCACTCTCGCCACCTGCACCGATGATGCATCCGAAAGACTGGTGATTGTGGCGGAGCTGGTACTGCCGCAGCAGCGATAATGGTGCGACCGTCGGTCGTACCTGAATGGAGGAAGTATGAAATGGAATTGAGCCACTGCAAGGATTTGCCCCGATACCTTGCCCAGGATCCCAACAGAGTGATGACCTTGGACATTGAGACAACAGGTTTTTATCCGCCTCAGGATGAGGTTTTGTCTCTGGCAATCATCGACGGCAATGGCGAGACGCTTTTTTACGAGAAGTTCAAGCCGGAGCACAACGACGCCTGGCCGGAGGCCCAGGCGATCAACGGCATCAGCCCGGAAGAGGTCGCCAAATGCCAGCCGCTGGCCGTCTACACGAATGAGATCAATTCACTGCTTGCGACCGCCTCGGTGATCGCAGGGTACAACCAAGTGGGGTTTGATGTGCCCTTCCTGGGCTGTTTTGGAATCGAGGTGCCGGAGCAGACACCCATGATTGATGTGATGCTTGACTACGCAGAACTGAACGGGGAGTGGGACGCAAAGAACCAGAGCTGGAAATGGCAGAAGTTGACTGCCTGCGCGGCGCATTACGGCTATCAATACCAGGCACATGACAGTCTGGAGGACGTGAAAACAACATTGTTCTGCGCCCGTAAATGCGCGGAAGACCAACTCCGGCAAAAAGCTGTATATCAGACGGAAAGCGGAAACATCCTCTTTATCCAGGCTTGTGACGGCGGATACGACTACACCATTTACGATGCGGATAATAAAGCGATCGACGGCGGGCGGCTGGACAATGAGAGGCTCTCACTGCTCGATGTTCGTGACGAACTTCTGATGGAATTTGCCCCAATGGAAAGTGTGTACACTTACACAGAAGAGGCTGCCAATGGGTTCCTGGATGAAGTAGCCGAAGCGGAAGGAGCGCGCCCGGAACAAAAGAAGGAAATGCAGGTGTTGATCGTCCGGCCCGGTGAATACGCAAAAAGGGCTACGATTGACGGAACGCTTGAATCCATGCAGCACCTTGTCGGTGGCATGATCGAGGTTGTGTATCCGTGGGAGGAGCGGGCGGTCATCGTTTGCAATGATGAGGCGCTGCTGCTGAACATGAAGCCAAACCGCTTTGTTGCGGAGATCCAGGAGCCGATTTTCGGTTCTTTCTTTGTTTGCGGCCTGGGGGATGGGGATCTGGTCGGCCTCACGGATGAGCAGCTGGAGCGTTTCGAAAAAAAGTTCCACTATCCGCAGCTTTTCACAATGGCGGAGAACTGCTGCATAGTAACGGACTGCCGGCCTGAAGATCTCACGCAGCCGAAAGAACCGCTCTCGCCTTGACCGTCCATCCGGCATAGGGTACAATAACTTAAAAGGGGGCGCGTGTGTATGAACCTTTTGGAACAGCTTTTGGAGGAAAAAAGCACCCACCGAAAAGGTGGGCTGTACCACCAGACGCAGATCCTGTTTGCCTACAATTCCAACCGCATTGAGGGCAGCCGGCTCACCCACGAGCAGACGCGCTTCATCTATGAAACAAATACGTTTCTGCCGGATGGCGATACCCCCATCCGCACAGACGATGTGATCGAGACGATCAATCACTTCCAGGCGTTTGACTATATGCTGGACGTGGCCGGGCAGCCTCTTTCCGAAGAGATCATCAAGGAGCTGCACCGCCTGCTGAAGCGGGGAACGTCGGATGAGCGGGATCCCCGCTTCCGGGTCGGGGAGTACAAGGCCCTGCCCAATATGATTGGGGAAATGGTGTACACGGCGGCGCCCAAGGAAGTGCCGACCAAAATGCAGGAACTGCTGCGGGCATACCGGGAGAAACCTTCCGTGAACGAGCAGGACGTGATTGGCTTTCACTATCGCTTTGAAGCGATACACCCCTTCCAGGACGGCAACGGGAGGGTCGGCCGTCTGGTCATGTTCAAAGAGTGCCTGGCTCACGGGCTGGTGCCCTTTGTGATCGACAGCGACCACAAGCTGTTCTACTATCGCGGCTTGCGGGAATATCCCCAGGAGCCGGGGTATCTGGTGGACACCTGCCTTTCGGCACAGGACAAATACCGTCAACTGATCGCATACTTCCAGCAGCCGCCTTTGGAGCCGTAACAACAAGAGAAGGGGAGGACGCAAATGAAAGTCTATACGATCATCGGGGGCGTGAACGGCACGGGAAAATCAAGCCTCACGGGTATGCTCCGCACAGAACGGACGGACTTGGGGATCGTCGTTGACCCTGATCGGTGTACTGTGCTTTGCAATGGGGATGAATATGAGGGTGGAAAACTCGCTGTGTCTCAAATTGAGAATGCTCTGAATGAGGGCGTCAATTTCACACAGGAAACAACCTTGTCGGGCGGCTATCCCAAACGGCTGTGCAGTCGGGCGAAAGATGCCGGATATTATATCCGTCTATACTATGTCGGATTGGACACGCTGGAAGAGAGCCTGCACCGCATAGAAAATCGTGTGGCCCATGGCGGACATAACATACCGGAAAAGGATGTGCGCAGCCGGTTTGCGCATCGTTTCCAGGACGTCGGAAAGATTTTGCCATACTGTGACGAAGCGAAGTTTTTCGACAACAACAACGGGTTTATGCTCGTGGCAGAATACAGAAACGGGCAGTTGTTTCCCATTGGAGCCCATACGCCAGGATGGGTGCAGGAATTATACCAGCAGCTTTACCCATATCAGCTTGGGATGGAGCCGTAACAGGTACGACCGACGGTCGCACCTGAAAAACCGCATAACAAAGCCAAAAGCGAGGTACGACCGACGGTCGTGTCTCGCTTTTTTGTGGAAGGGGAGGATCAAATGAAATCGCTGGTGATTTGGCAACAGTATATCGGCGTTGATTTTTTTCTGTTTCGTGTGGCGCTGCTTATTCTGGCCATCCGTTCACTGGCGTACCTGGAAGGGGCGGTATATGCAAAAGTCAAGATCGGAAAGCGGCTGACCGCTCACTGCCAACCTTTTTTTCTGAGCACGCTGGGAGCAGTCTTTCTGCTGGATGTCTGCGCCATGACACGGGTCACTGCCTCGCCGGCAGCCGCATACAGGTTTGTGTGCGCTTCAGCAGCCTGTTTGCTGCTTTCGGCCTTGTGTGCTATATTGGCACAGATACTTTCGGCAGGGGGGGTCAGGCGGGCATTGGATTCTGCAATCGACCGCTTTTTGTGCGTAACAGAAGCGATTCGAGAATGGTTTGAATGGCTGCATTCTTTCTTTTTTCGGCACGCTGTCATCGCGTGGATGTTGATCGGCGCTTCTCTGTTCCTCGGGTTTGTGGGAGCGAATGGGTTGGAGCGGAATGCGGCGGCCTGGTGGCAACTCGTTTTCTTCTTTGCAGCGTACTGCCTGTATCTGGCTCGTTCGTTGGATTCCTGCCGGCGGCTTCTCCTGCTGCTGGGTGTGTTCTCCGGGCTATATGTGATACAACTGGAGCCGCTGCTCAGAGCGATTCTTGACAAGATGTCCCAAATCACCGAAATCACCGAAATCTCTGAAATGATAACATGGGTCATTATCTTGTGTTGCTATGTGGCGTTGTGGTGCATGACAGGGCTGATCGCGCATAAAGAACCGGCCAGGCTGGTGTTCCAGATCACCAACACACTGACAACGTTACTGGCGGTTGTGGGAAACATCGGGATGCCCTATCAGGCGAAGCTGATGCCCGCCGGCACTTCTGTGGATGGCTACACAATCGACACCGCGCTGATGATCGCATACAACGCTCTTCTGTTACCACTGGTGGCAGCGGGCTACTTAGCGCAGATCACACAGGACATATATGGGTACTTGACCCAAAAGTACAACTCTAATCTTTCAGGTACGACCGACGGTCGTACCTGAAAAACCGCATAACCAAGCCAAAAACGAGGTAATAAAAACATGAAAGACCTTTCGCCAATCTGTCCGTCATGCGGGGAGAAGTTGCTGCTTGAATGTGAGACTACAATCGTTATACATGATACTTGGTGCTTCAGCGATAATGGGAGTCATATTTATCAAAAGCTGCCAATAAGCGGAAAAATATCGCGAAATTCTATGCCGCAATCAGAGAAAAGCACAGCTGTATTTTTGCTTTGTCCTGCTTGCGGCAGAAAATATAAGTGTCATATCTGCCAGGTATCGCCTATGAGGGCAGTCGCTAAACTTCGAGATGAAATAACGCTTTAAGGGGAGGAACTATGGCGTGAGGAAGAAGAAAATTTTGATACGGCATTTTGTAGAGACAGCAGCCACTGGAACTGTCGCTATTAAAATCCTGTGCGTTATGTTTGACCTTCAGGATGAACCTGATGCTTTCACTGTATATGGGGGTGAGGTACAGGCAATCCCCCAAACACTTCTAAACCGCAAAGTAGACTGTTGGGAGGTCAAAAATAACACATTATATATCTTTGTGTTGGACTCAGAATTAACTGAGGATGAGCGTTGGAATCTCCGTCACGCAGGCTGAACCATTAACAACTGGCTATGCTGTAACGTGCAAAATACGGTTCCAGCAGGGCTTTTTGATATTTTGTTTCCATAGAATAGACTCCTAAAGAAAGAGAGGGTGGAATTGTTTATGAACGTTATTGATATTATACACCTTGCGCAAGATGGTTACCAGAAAATACGGATTATACAAGCAAAATCGGCTATCTACGAAGGTGAACCTTGCGGCATCTCGGAAGGCCTCAAAAGCGCACAAGTCAAGCATTGGTCTGTAGATAATAAGGTTTTGGTGTTGGAGATCAAATAGGTACGACCGTCGGTCGTACCTGAAAAACCGCATACCCAAGCCAAAAACGAGGTACGACCGTCGGTCGCACCTCGTTTTTTTACTCCCTTTTCCAGCCCGCTTTCAGCGGGCGTTTACCAACATGGTTTGATAGCGGATGAGTTGACACAGATGATAGAAGCGATAGAATAGAAAGGAGCAATGAATATGGAGCTTTCGGAGGGCCTTTTTATGGAGGCAATTCTCATTGCGCTGATCGGTGCGATAGGGGCGCTGGTAGCGGCGATTGTAAGTGGGATTTTCAGCAACCGTAAGCTCGGGAAAGAATTGGCGCTGCACGACCACAAGAGTGGCTCAGGCCAGGGAACCCTGTCGCAAGAACATCAGTCTCTTTCAAAAGAGCACCAGGAAATCATCCGAAGCGCAGAGAGGGAAAGCGCAAAGATAGTATGGAAAACCGAACAGGTAAACGACCAGATCGCACAGGTCGCAAGTGACGTTCGCGTTGTCCGAGAGCGGCAAGCAGAAGAACGTGCGAAACGAGACTTGCAATATGCCAGCTTGACAGAGGCGCAAAAAATCCTGTACGGAAATGCAGCTGAAATAGGGCGCTTTGCTCAGGAATTTGCAAGGCTGGCAGCCGAGAACGAGAAGATTCGAACGGATAACACACGGCTGAGAGCGGAAAAAGAAAAGGCACAGCAGGAATTGGCGCGCCTGAAAAAACGGATGAGGCAGATGGAGCAGCGCCTGCAAGAAGCGCCGAAGCAACAGGGTCTCGAACAGCCAAACACGATTGAACCAGAACTGTGATCCCGAGGAGGAGAATACCATGAAAAAGAAAGCGCTGATTTTTTCTTTTGTTGCGGCAACCCTTGCGCTGGCGCTGACCGCCTGCGGCGGGGCGAAGCCCACCGGCATCGCCCTGGGCGAGGGGCCGCTGAAGGTGGCGGTGGGCGGCA
>DWYI01000092.1 GCA_019118765.1 Candidatus Allofournierella merdavium
GGAGGACACCCCCGCCACGGCGCAGGGGGTGCTGGAGGCGATGCAGGCCGGGGCGGCGGAACACGCCGCCCGCACCGACAATCCCCACGCGGTCACCGCGGCCCAGACCGGGGCTTACACCAAGGAGGAGACCGAGGAGGCCATCGGCCGGCGGGTGGTGGAGATCGGCGCGGGAGACATGGCTCAGGCGGTGTACGACCCGGCCAGGCTGGGCGTGGACGTGACGGTGCAGACCTACACCCACACCAGAAGCGGCACGGTGCACAATTTCGCGGGCAGCGGGGCCAACGGCCGGGCGCTGATGACCGCCGACGTGCAGGCGGGGGACACCTTCACGGTGAACGGTGAGCCGGTGACGGCCTACATGGGCACGGAGAGCGCTGCTGACGCCATGGCCGGCGACGAATGGAACGGCAAGTGGGTGAGCTTTGTCTTTGATGGCGAGACCCTAAATTTTAAGGGCGGGGGTGGGCTGCCGGCGGCCGACAGGGCAAAGCTCATCCCCGGCAACATCAAAACAGGGGTGACCTTTTTTGAGGGGACGCCCCGGGCGGTGGCCGGCACCTTCACGGCGGACGCCGACGCCGGCGCTGCCGACCTTCTCAGCGGCCGCACCGCCTATGTGAACGGGGAAAAGGTCACCGGCTCCATCCCTTCCAAGGCCGCCGCCACCTACACTCCCGCCGCTGCGGACCAGACCATCGAAGCGGGGCAGTATCTCTCCGGGGCGCAGACCGTCCGGGGCGACGCGAACCTCAAAGCGGAGAACATCAAACAGGGCGCGAGCATTTTCGGGGTGGCCGGCGCGCTGAAGCTCCTGTATGCCGGCGGCTGCAAAACCGGCACCTACGCCGGCGGCGTCCGGTGGAACGGCGCGTCCTATGTGTATGAGGGCCACAGCTATTTCTACCTGACCGGCCAGCCCAAAATGCTGTATGTGCAGTATGAGGCCACGCCCTATGTCAAGGTGGACGGCAAGACCTATGGGCCGGGGCAGCACGACATCTCCTCGGCGAAGGCCAACTGTTATGTGGAATACGGCGATACGGGTAGCAGGGCCGGCATCTGCATCCTGGGCGTGTAAAGCGGCCCGGCCGGGAAAGGAGAAGACGATCCTCATGCGGAAAAGCAGCGAAAGCGCCCTGCGGGCGCTGGATATTTCAAAGCATCAGAGCACCTTCGCCCCGCAGACGGCCAAGGCGGCGGGCATCTCCGCCGTCATCCTGCGGGCGGCCTACGGCGGCACGCGGGACGTGCGCTTCGAGCGCTTCGCCGCCGACTGCCGCGCGGCGGGCCTTGCCACCGGGGCGTACATCTTTCTGACCCATCACTACTACAATAAAAACAAGGGCAGTGTCGAGACCGCCCGCGCCATCCTGAACGGGCAGATCGACGCGCTGCTGGAGACCCTGGCGGGGCAGGGCGTCACCAGCTGGGTGGCGCTGGACCAGGAGCTGGAGGCGGGCCAGACCATGGCCCTGGCCCCGGCGGAGAACACCGCCCTGCTCAACGAGGCCGCCGCGCGGCTGCGGCAGGCGGGCTATGCCCCCTGCGTCTACTGCTCCGCCAGCTGGGCCAAAAGCCGCCTTGACGTGGAGCGGCTGGACTGCCCGTTGTGGCTGGCTTACTACTACGCGGACCCGGAGGACCCGGATTTCGACGGCTGCGCGGCCCTTGAGAACCTGAACACCGCCTGGGGCGAGTACACCCGCAGCCTGGGGCACAAGCTCTGCGGCTGGCAGTTCGGGCGCATCGGCTACGGCGCGAAGTACGGCGTGGGCAGCGCCAACGTGGACCGGGACTGGATCTATTTCCAGCCGGGGGAAGAAGAGGAGGAAACGCCTGTGTATACGTCTGACACACTGAAGATCGGCCCCGTCTCCACCGGGGACCGGGCCGCCATCCGCGCTTTGGCCGAGAGCCTGAGCGTTCCGGCCAGGGACGAGGGGGACTATCTCATCGTGGGCCCCATGGGCTCCGTCAGCCGGGACGCGGTGGCGGGCAGGGCCCTGGCCCTGGGCCTTGGCTGCCGGGACTGGACCGCGACGGAAGAGGGCGGAGAAGAGCCGCAGCAGCCCGCGGGCATGGAGCAGGCGCTGGCGGCGCTGGAGCGCATCGAGCAGGCGCAGGCGGCCCAGAGAGAACAGCTTGCCGCCCTGGCGGAAAAGCTGCGGGCCGCCGGCGGCGCGCTGGCGGGATGAAAGGAGGAGCATCCATGGACAACAGCAATATCTTTCTGGCGGTGAAGGCCGCCATCGTGGGGGTGTTCGGCGCATTCGGCGCGGCCTTCGGCTGGCTGGGCTGGCTGGTGCTGGCCTGGGTGGCGTGCATGGCGGTGGACTGGCTCAGCGGCTCTTCGGCGGCCATGCAGGCGGGCCAGTGGTCCAGCGCCAGGGCCCGCGGCGGCATCTGGCACAAGGCGGGCATGATCGTGGTGGTCATCGTGGCGGCGCTGGCCGACGCGGTGCTGGGCATGGTAGCTGCCAAGGTGCCCGGCCTGCCCATTGATTACACGGTGCTGCTGTTGCCGGTGGTGCTGGTGTGGTACATCCTCACCGAGCTGGGCAGCATTTTGGAGAACGCCGCCGCCATGGGCGCGCCGGTGCCGGAGTTTCTGGTGAATATCCTGGCTGCCGCAAGGGAAAAGGTGGAAGTGGCCACCGGCGACACAGGCGAAGAGACTGAATGATACAGCAAGGCCCCAACTGTCCGGAAATTCCGGATGGTTGGGGCCTTTTTTGCATGAAAAAAGCTCTCCCCGACAGAAGGGAGAGCAATTCTCATCGTTTACAGCTGAAAGCCACCAGAAGGCGCTGCTTGAACAGCTTTATAAACAAACTTGGTGCGAGGGAGGGGACTTGAACCCCCATGGTATATACCACACGCACCTCAAACGTGCGCGTCTGCCGGTTCCGCCACCCTCGCATATCAGGCGGGAAATTCCGCAAAAAGTATTCTACCATAGGATGCGGGGGAAGTCAATACCCAGTGTTCGGCCCGGCGGCGGGGTTTTTGCCGCTGTCGTTCGCGCCGCCGTCCTCCTCGCCGGGCAGCAAGGTCACCTGCTGCAATTTGCGCTGGATCTGCCGGGTGCGCACCCCCACCAGGTTTTCCAGTTCGCTGCTGGCCTGGTTTAGGCGGTTCTGTGCCTGGGCCAGCGCCTGTCCGAAGGTGTCAAACTCGGCCTTCACGCTGCCCAGCACCTGCCACACCTCGCTGCTGCGCTTCTGGATGGCCAGCGTCTTGAAGCCCATCTGCAGGCTGTTCAGCAGCGCCGCCATGGTGGTGGGGCCGGCCACCACGATCTTGTACTCCCGCTGCAGCCGCTCGGCGGTGCCCCGGCGCACCACCTCGGCGTAAAGTCCTTCCACCGGCAGGAACATCACCCCGAAATCGGTGGTATGGCCGGGGGCAAGGTATTTGTCGCGGATGTCCTTGCCGAAGCCGCGCACCCGCTTGTCCAGTTCCTTGGCCGCCGCCTCCACCGCCGCTTTGTCCGCCGCGTCGTAGGCCGCCAGCAGCGCGGCGTAGGCGTCCTGAGGGAACTTGGCGTCAATGGGCAGCCACACCGGGCCGCCCTCGCCGCCGGGCAGCTTCACGGCAAACTCCACCCGCTCGGCGCTGCCCGGCACCGTGGCCACATTTTCGGCGTACTGCCCGGGGGAGAGGATCTGCTCCAGAATGGCCCCCAGCTGCACCTCGCCCAGAATGCCCCGGGTCTTGACGTTGCTCAGCACCTTTTTCAGATCGCCCACGCCCGCCGCCAGCGTGCGCATCTCGCCCAGCCCTTTGTACACCAGTTCCAGCTGCTGGCTCACCAGGCCGAAACTTTTCTGCAGCCGGTCCTCCAGCGTTTTTTGCAGCTTTTCGTCCACCGTCTGACGCATCTCGCCCAACCGCCGGTCGGTCACGGCCTGCATGGCGTTCAGGCGCACCTCCATGGTGTTGCGGATGCTCTCCAGCTTCTGCTCGGTCTGCACGTTGGCGGCCTGCAGCCCGGCGGCCACGCCGCCGGAAAGTTCCTGCCGTGTCTGGCGGATCTCGGCCAGCAGGTCCTGCCGCACCTTTTCCAGATCCTCGCCGAAAAGGCCCCGCGGGCGGCGCAGAAGATTGGCAAGGCTCAGCGCGCAGGCCAGCCCTGCCAGGATCAAGGTCACGATTTCCATCATTTTCTCCTCGCAAAAGGGGATAACCCGTCCCCTGACTTCATAGCTATAAGTATAAATGGTTTGCGATGGCAAATCAACAATGCAGAAGGTGGCGAAGCGAAGATGAAAGATTCACTGAAACGAAAGCGGCGGCTCTGGGTGCTGGCCTGGTGCGCCGGCTGCGCGGCGGCGGCCAGCGCAATGTTGTGGGCGGCACAGCGCTCCGCGCCGGTGTGCCGCCAGTCGGACCTGGAGGCCACCACCTTTGTGTCCGCGCAGGCGCTGGCGGAGGAGGAGAACGGCGAAAAACGGGTGTTTCTCACCTTTGACGACGGCCCCAGCACCACCACCGAGACGGTGCTGGACGTGCTGAAGGAAAAGGGGGTGCCGGCCACCTTCTTCGTGGTCGCGGCGGAGAACAACCGGGATCACCTGCCCCTCATCAGGCGGGCGGTGGAGGAGGGGCACCAGATCGCCCTGCACAGCTGCACCCATTCCTACAAAACCATCTATGCCAGTTCCACCGCCTTCTGGGCGGACATCAAGGAACTGCGCCAGCAGATCAGCCCCTATGTGGATCTGGAGACGGTGCACTGGCTGCGCTTTCCCGGCGGCAGTACCAACACCGTCAGCCGCAAATACGGCGGCAGTTCCATCATGAAGAGCCTGGTGGCGCAGGCGGGGGAAAAGGGCTATCGCTATGTGGACTGGAACGTCTGCGCCGAGGACGCGGCTGGCGGCCATCCCAGCGCCGAGGACGTTTTTCGCAACGTGGTGAAGGGCGCGGAGGGGAAAACCGTCTGTGTGGTGCTGATGCATGACACCAAGGCCACCCGCAAGACCACCGCCGCCGCCCTGCCGGACATCATCGACTGGTTCAAGGAGCAGGGGTATCGCTTCTGTCGCATCGATGAACTGGACCGGCAGGTGTGAATGTAAATTTTTTGGGAATTATGGGCCCGCGGCGGGCGCGTGAATTGTAAACAGGGGCAAAATAGTGTATGATAATAGGGTTGACAGCGGCGCTTTTGCGCAGAGTGAAAGGCGGCTGTCAGCCCATTTTCTGTGGAAAGGGGCGTCCGGCGTGTTCGGCTATGTCACCCCCGACAAAGGCGAGATGAAGGTGCGGGAGTACGAGTGCTACCGGGCTGTTTACTGCGGGCTGTGCATGCAGCTGAAAACGGACTATGGCTTTGTGAGCCGGATGCTCCTCAACTACGACCTGGTCACCGTGGCGCTGCTGGCCGACGGGCTCAGCGGCCAGCAGGGCAGCCCCTGCATGAAGCGGTGCATCGCAAACCCGCTGCGCCGCCGCTGCATGCACGCCGGCACCGACGGGCTGCGGCTGGCCGCCGCGTCGCTGGTGCTGCTGAGCTGGTACAAACTGGCGGACGATCTGGCGGACGAGCCCTTTGCCCGGCGGTTTGCCTCGGGGGCGCTGCGGCTTCTGCTGCGCCGGGCCCACAAAAAGGCCGCCGCCGCCCAGCCGCAGCTGGACGAACTGCTGGCGGCGCAGACGGTGTGCCAGCAAACATTGGAACAGGCGGGCTGTGCGAACCCCGACGAGGCGGCGGAGCCCACCGGCCGCATGACCGCGGCCATCCTGCGGCAGTGCGCGGTGCAGCCGGAGCAGGCGCATATCCTGGAGCGGATGGGCCTGTTTCTGGGCAAGATCCTCTATTGGCTGGACGCCGCCGAGGATTACGAAAAAGACCGGGAAAAGGGCCGCTACAACGTGTTTGCGCGCATGGGCCTTGACCGGGACGCCGCCATCGGGCAGGCGGCCCTCCAGTGCCGCCTGGCGGCGGGGGAGGTGGCCCGCTGCTACAACCTGCTGCGGCTGGAACTCAACCGCCCCATTCTGGACAACATCATCTTCCTGGGCCTTCCCGCCGGCATCCGCCGCGCGGGGCAGCCGCCCAGACACGAAAAACACGCAGCGCCGGTGTGACGCCGGCGCGGAAAGGACGGAACGATGGACGCATATCAGGTGCTGGGGCTGCGCCGCGGCGCGAGCGAGGACGAAGTGAAGGCCGCTTACCGCGCGCTGGCGCAGAAATACAATCCCGATAACTACGAGGCCGGCCCCCTGAAGGAGGACGCGCAGAAGAAGATGGACGAGATCAACGCCGCCTTCGACGAGGTGATGGCCGAACTGCGTGGCGCGCCCGCCCACACGGGCGACCACGACGTCCGGCAGGACGGGCGGCAGACGGACCCCGGCAGCCTGCCCGAGATCCGGGCGCTGATTCAGCAGGGCAGGGTGGACGAGGCACTGTCCCGGCTGCAGGCCATGCCCGACGGCCCCGCCAGCGCCGAGTGGAACTTCCTGATGGGCAGCGCCTATTATTACAAGGGCTGGCTGAACGAGGCGCTGCGCTACTTCCAGGAGGCCTGCCGCCTGGCGCCCTCCAACCGGGAGTACGCGGCGGCGCTGCACAACCTGCAGAGCACCGCGAACGGCCAGATGCCCGGCAACCCTTATGGCCCCTACGGCGCGGGCACCCAGGCGAACGCGGTGGGATGCAGCTGCTGTGACATCTGCACCGCCATGATGTGCATGGACCTGTGCTGCAACTGCGGCCAGTGCTGACCATGCGCGGGAGAAAGAGCGGGCGCATCGCGCTGTGCGGCGTGATGTGCGCGCTGGCCATGACGATGATGCTGAGCGGCAGCGTGCTGCCCTTTGCCACCTTCTGCGCGCCGGCCTTGGGCGGGCTCTTTCTGGTGCCGGTGGCCATGGAGTGCGGCATGCGCCTTGCCTGGGTCAGCTACGCCGCCCTGTCGCTGCTGTGCGTCCTCTTTGTGCCCGACAAGGAGAGCGCCGTCGTCTTTGTGTTTTTGCTGGGGCATTATCCGCTGCTGAAGGCATATCTGCAGCGCATCCGCTGGCGGTGGCTGCGGGCGGCGGTGAAAACGGCGGTGTTCAACGGCCTTGTGTTCGCTTGCTACGGGCTGATGCTCTATGTGCTGCCCATCCAGGCCATCGTGCAGGAGTTCGCCCAGACGGCGCCCCTGGCGCTGGCGGGGCTGGTGGTGCTGGCCAACGTGTGCTTTTGGGTCTACGACGCCGCGCTGAACAACCTGGTGCGGGCCTACGCGCTGCGGCTGCGCCCGCTGCTGCGGCGGTTTTTGTGACCGGCGGCTCGCTTTGCGGAAAATCCAACAAAAAGGAACGGTGTGAATGAATCAGAACAACAGATGGAGACCCAACCCGAATTTCTTCTCCAACCTGATGGTGGTGCTCATCGGCATCTCCTTTTATCTGGCCATGTCCCACCTGGACCTGGTGCGCCAGACCATCGGCGGGGTGCTGGGCGTCCTCTCGCCCTTTGTGGGGGGCTTTGTGATCGCCTACCTGCTGGACGGCCCTGTGCGCTTCTTTGAGGAAAAATTCTCGATGAAGCGGGGAGTGAGCATCGCGGTGAGTTACCTGCTGGCCGTGGCGCTGTTCAGCGTGCTGCTGAGTTTTGTGCTGCCCCAGGTGGTGCAGAGCGTGATGGTGCTGGGCAACAACCTCAACTCCTACCTGCGCAGCCTCAACTCCTTTGTGGCGGATGTGTCCACCCGGTTCCATCTGGATGAGGAACTGATCGAGGGGATGATGCTCTCCTATACCGACCTGATGCAGCGGTCCACCGACCTGATGCGCACCTTCATGCCCCAGCTGCTCAATTACAGCATGGCGGTGGGCAGCGGTGTGGTGTCGGCCCTCACGGCTTTCATCGCCTCGGTGTATATGCTCATGGGCAAATATCGGCTGCTGAGCCAGATGCGCAAGGTGATCTACGCCTTTCTGCCCATGGAAAAGGCCCGGCGAACGCTCACCGTGTGCCGCAACGCCAACCGGGTGTTCAACGGCTTCATCTACGGCAAACTGATCGACAGCGCCATCATCGGGGTGCTCTGCTTCATTCTGATGAGCCTGTTCAAGATGCCCTTTGCGCTGCTCATCAGCGTAGTGGTGGGCGTCACCAATGTGATTCCCTTCTTCGGACCCTTCATCGGCGCCATCCCCAGCGTGATGATCCTGCTGATGGTGGACCCCATCGTGGCCATCGAGTTCGGGGTGCTGATCCTGATCCTGCAGCAGTTCGACGGCAACATCCTGGGCCCCAAGATCCTGGGCGACTCCACCGGCCTTTCCGCCATCTGGGTGCTGGTGGCCATCATTGTGGGCGGCGGTTTGTTTGGCTTTGTGGGCATGGTCATCGGCGTGCCCACCTTCGCCGTGCTCTACTCCCTCACCAGCGACCTGCTGGCCCGCCGGCTGAAGGCGAAAGGCATCGACAAGGACGGAAACCCGCTCCCCGCCGATCCCGCGGACGGCCAGGGGAGCAGTCTTCCCGAAGGGGAAAAAACCGTGGAACAGTCTGCGGCAGAAAAATAACGCCGGGCCCGCGTGGCCCTGAAAGGAACCGATTATGTGGTTTGACCGGGCAAATGTCTATCAGATCTATCCCCTGGGCCTGTGCGGCGCGCCGGAGTACAACGACGGCGTGACCGAGCACCGCATCCTGAAGCTGCTGGACTGGGTGGAGCACATCAAGGCGCTGCACATGACCTGTGTGCTGCTGAACCCGGTGTTCGAGAGCGACAAGCACGGCTATGACACCCGTGATTACAACCGGGTGGACTGCCGCCTGGGTACCAATGAGGATTTGAAACAGGTGTGCGACGCGTTCCACGCCGCGGGCATCCGGGTGATGCTGGACGGCGTGTTCAACCATGTGGGCCGGGGATTCTGGGCCTTTGAGGACGTGCGCCAAAAGAAGTGGGACAGCCCCTACAAGGACTGGTTCCATCTGAACTTCGACGGCAACACCCAGTACAACGACGGCTTCTGGTACGAGGGGTGGGAGGGCCACAACGAGCTGGTGAAGCTCAATCTGAACAACCCGGCGGTGACAGAACACCTCTTCGCCGCGGTGAAGGGCTGGGTGGAACAGTACGGCATCGACGGCCTGCGGCTGGACGTGGCCTACTGCCTCACGCCGGACTTCCTCGCCAGGCTGCGCGCCTTTACACAGGGCCTCAAGCCGGAGTTTGTGCTGATGGGGGAGACCCTTCACGGCGACTACAACCGCTGGATGAACGACAGCGCCTGCCACTCGGTGACCAATTACGAGTGCTACAAGGGCCTTTATTCCAGCTTCAACAGCATGAACATGTTCGAGATCGCCCACAGCCTGAACCGCCAGTTCGGCCCCGAACCCTGGACGCTGTACAAGGGCAAACACCTGCTGGCCTTTCTGGACAATCACGACGTGGAGCGCATCGCCAGCATTCTCACAAACCCCGCCCACATCCGCCCGGCCTACGGCCTGTTGTTCGGGATGCCCGGCACCCCGGCGGTCTACTACGGCAGCGAGTGGGGCCAGCAGGGGAAAAAGAGCGACGGCGACGCGGCCCTGCGCCCCGCGCTGGACGGCCCGCGGGAGAATGAACTCACCGCATGGGTGGCGGCGCTGGCCGCCGCCCGCGAGGGCAGCCGGGCGCTCTGCGAGGGCGATTATCGCACCCTGGCGCTGACCAACCGGCAGCTGGTGTTCCAGCGGGCGGCGGAGGGCGAGCGGGTGATCGTGGCGGTGAACGCCGACGGTGAGGAGTACACCGCCCACTTTGACGCCGGCGCCGGCCGCGCCACCGACCTCATCACCGGCGAGGCCCACGACTTCGGCGGCGGCAGCCGCCTCGCGCCTTACAGCGTGCACTACTGGCGCACCGAACCCTGAACGTGTTTCAAACTTTTGTGGAAAACTGAAGCCGGGATAATGCATAAAATCCGGGACCTTCTTGGGCAATCAATGCCCTTGAAGGTCCCGGATCGTTTTTTTTATGAATCAAGGATGAAGCAGTGGTTCATCTTTGGGCAAAGACGATGCTCTAGACCTGCGCTGTGAAAACGGGAAGAAAAATCAGGTCAGTTTCCGGATGACTCGCGATATCGACTTGTCAGAATACGCTTCGCCGTATAGCTGCACATCAAACATCTTGCTTTCCAGCCAGAGATTGTACAATGCGGCCCCGGCAGCGTTTTTGCTTCCTTCCAAACTGCTTGTATCATACTCTTTGTCACTGGGTTCATGCATCGTCCATTTTCCGTCGGATTTTTCAAACAATGCAGTGCCGTCCGCTATTCCTCCGCCTTTTGTGCCGGCACCATAATGGATCCATATCCATTGTGTTGGAGTTGCCGATCCTGCGGCAGAGGATGCCTCACTTTCATCCGCGGTTTCCGTCCAAATCGCAGCACTATAAATTAACAATGAATCTGGTGCGAGCAGATTGTTTTGGATCATTTTTGCACAACTGGCCAGGGCCTTGTCCCTGCCACTCCAAAAGAGTGATGTCTGTGTGAACGATACAAGCAAAAGGGCAACAGCCAAAACGATGGCCACAAGATATAAGAGACGCTTTTGAGGAATTGCAGTGCGCTTGTGAAGGGGATATCCGCAGCCGGGACATGAAAAGGCGCGATCAGAGACTTCCTTGCCACATTCAGGGCATATCATCATAGCCAAAGTACCAACCTCCCGATGTATCAGTAAAACGTACTATCGCCAACATAGTCCGCGGTATGCCAAAATTGCGATGAGGTCAATTCTTGCGTTGTATTGTCGGTAAAAGTAACAATAATGCTGGTGGGGCGCCATGCCGCAACATTCGGATTGTAAATCACAGGTCTGGTAGACACGATTTCCCGACTGGTATTCGGGTACAACGGGCCGACATAGCGAGCGGAATAGGTGTTTTTACCGCTGATTTCACAGCGCGCAGGCTCACCGAACGGATTATAGAAAGAAATTTCGAAATCGACATATTTTATTTCTTTGTCAGAAACATTTTTCAAGGTTATCTCCACATCCACGCCATTTAGAGAGTTGGTGGAAATACCGATGGTGGGTATTTGCAGTGAAGGACGATCCGTTTCCAGCGTGATCGTTTCACCAAGAGGCTGAATGCCTGTTTTGTCTTGGCCAATAACGGTTGGGCTTTGAGCAAAGATATCTGCACCATCGTTATATTCATCAACCACAACATCAAAACCGTCAGCGCGCAATTCCTCTATTGCCTGCTGCGGGGACTTGCCGCTTTGGTCAGCAACAACCTTGCCGATCCCCTGACTGACGAATATCGAAACAATGCTCCCGGACTTTACCTTGCCTTTTTGATCTTGCTTAAAAACAATTCCTTCTTCTAAAGCAGTGGTGTATTGTCGCGTTACTGTGTATTTCAGACCGGCGGCCTCAAGAGCCTGAAGCGCCTGCTGCTCTGTCAAACCCTCGACAATGGGGCATTCCACAGCGATTCCTTTGCTAACGTACAATGTGATCGGTTCCCCATGGTCGTTGGGCAGGCGCAGGCCTGAGAAACTTTGCTTGTAGACAATGTTTTCTTCAACGTCGTCTGTGAGTTCAGCCACAAACTCAACGTGCAGCCCTTTTTTCTGCAGCGCCGTCACAGCGTCTTCTTTGGACGAGCCCACGACCTCAGGAACTATAGTCAGTCCAGAAAAAACAAACACACAAATCAACAAAACGACAACGGCAAGCGCAGCTGTGAACAGGGGAACCGCTTTTGGCCTTTTGTCCTTATGTACCATCTTGAATCCGCAATATGGACAAAATACGGCGTTTTCTTCTACAGCATTGTTGCATTTTGGGCAATGCAAACTATTTTTTACAAAGGCATAATGCCAAGTGAAAAGGTTTTAGATCTTCCAGTGGATTGTAACACTCTCACTGGTAGCGTCAATTTGTGATATGAGAATATCAACAACCTTGCGCTTATCGTCAAAACTTACGGACTCCCAATCATCCAGATAGCCCGTAATGCTGTCAATCTGTGAAGCGGAAACGGAATTAGCGGTGAGGTCTGCAACCAGCCGGAGCTGCTTTTGACGTTCCGCGTCCAGTTCCTCAATACGGTTATTTGCGTATTGCAGGAGCAGCGGGTTTGCCCCGGACAAAGTGTCCAGAAGTTTCTCAATCTCGCTTTCTGTCTTTGCAAGGGCAATGCGGGCAGCGGTCAGTTTCGGGTTATAGCTTTGTTCCTTTCCGCCTTTCAGCGTGTGGAATTTCTGCATTTTCTTAACCATCTCGCCGTACACAAATGTCTCCATGCTTTGTGCCGTTAGTGTACCGGCTCCCTCACAGCTCCCGTTTTCGGCCCGCTGCTTGCACCGCAGGTAGGTAACGCCATTTTGGGCTCTCAGAGCTGCCAGCGCATAGCCACAGCGCCCACACTTGATTTTCCCGGCCAGCCAGGTATTATGGCATTTACGGCCATTCTGGAAAGAGGTGTTCTGTGACAGCTTGCGCTGGACAGTCAGCCAGAGCTGGGAAGAAATACGGCCCTGGTGTGGGGCAATCACAAGGATTTGTTCCTCGCCCTCGCGCCCCTGATAGAGATAACAGCTATTGTCCCCTGTGAACATTTCCGGGGGACTTTCGATTTTTACGCCCTGGGCCTTGAAGTATTCGTAGATGTCCATATCAGCCTGGACATAAACGGGGTTTCTCAGCAGTTTAGAGATAAAGGCCCGTTGCAGCGCCTTGTCATAGACCTTGATGGAGTGTTTGACAAAGTACCGGGTTATATCGCCGTAGGAATTGCCCGGCTCCGCATACATTTGAAACATGAGCTCGGCAAAATCCATTTC
>DWYI01000012.1 GCA_019118765.1 Candidatus Allofournierella merdavium
CGAATCATAAGGAGGATTTTACAATGGCAGTGAAAGTTGCAATCAATGGTTTCGGCCGCATCGGCCGTCTGGCCTTCCGTCAGATGTTTGGCGCGGAGGGCTACGAAGTGGTGGCCATCAACGATCTGACCAGCCCCGAGATGCTGGCCCATCTGCTGAAGTACGATACCGCCCAGGGCCGTTACGCGGGTCACACCGTGGAGGCCGGTGAGGACTCCATCACCGTCGACGGCAAGAAGATCACCATCTACAAGAACCCCAACCCCGCCGAGCTGCCCTGGGGCGAGCTGGGTGTGGACGTGGTGCTGGAGTGCACCGGCTTCTTCACCAAGAAGGACAAGGCCATGGCCCACATCCAGGCCGGCGCCAAGAAGGTCGTCATCTCCGCTCCCGCGGGCAACGACCTGAAGACCATCGTTTACAGCGTGAACGAGAACACCCTGACCGCCGATGACCAGATCATCAGCGCCGCTTCCTGCACCACCAACTGCCTGGCTCCCATGGCCAAGGCCCTGAACGACACCTACCCCATCCAGAGCGGCATCATGACCACCGTGCACGCCTACACCGGTGACCAGATGATCCTGGACGGCCCCCACCGCAAGGGCGACCTGCGCCGTGCCCGTGCCGGCGCCGCCAACATCGTGCCCAACAGCACCGGCGCTGCCAAGGCCATCGGCCTGGTCATCCCCGAGCTGAACGGCAAGCTGATCGGCTCCGCCCAGCGCGTGCCCGTTCCCACCGGCTCCACCACCATCCTGGTGGCTGTTGTCAAGGGCAAGGACGTGACCAAGGAGAGCATCAACGCCGCCATGAAGGCCGCCGCTTCCGAGAGCTACGGCTACAACGAGGATCCCATCGTGTCCAGCGACGTGATCGGCATGCGCTACGGCAGCCTGTTCGACGCCACGCAGACCATGGTCACCAAGATCGACGACGACACCTATCAGGTGCAGGTCGTGGCCTGGTACGACAACGAGAACAGCTACACCAGCCAGATGGTGCGCACCATCAAGTACTTCGCTGAGCTGTAATCGCAAAGCAGACAGAGGGGCCCCGGCAGACGCCGGGGGCCCCTTTTTTGCGCGGGAAAGGCCGCGGCGCTTTTAAAAAGCGCCGCGGCCTTTCCGTTGCGGTCACAAGATTCAGGATTGGGTGCGCTCGCCGCCGTCGCCCAGGCCGAACAGGCCGGGGATGGCGCCCAGGGCCGCCAGGCCCACCAGCGTGAAGATGATGCGGCTGATGGTGCTGGCGGAACCGCCGAACAGCCATCCCACCAGGTTGAAGCTGAACAGGCCCACCAGGCCCCAGTTCAGACCGCCCACGATCAGCAGGACAAGACAGATTTTAAAGAAGATCTGCATACACGCCTCCTCCTCCCTTCCTGGCAGTAGTCTGCCCGGGCGGCGGGCGTTTATGCAAAAAAAGGAGGGGCGGACGTCTTTCGCCCGCCCCTCCCGTTCAAATCGAAGGGGAAAACGGCTCACCGGGCCACGCCCAGCGCCTTGATGTCGTCGTTGTCGAAGAAGGCCGCGGCGGCAAAGCCCTGGGTCTCCAGCTGGCCCAGCTGCTTGCCCAGCTTTTTTGCCTGGGGCAGCACCGTCACCGTGTACTGGCCGCGCAGGTCGGCGGCCTTTTTCAGCACGGCGGCAAAGTCCGACCCGGGCAGGTAGAGCAGCGCCAGCCGGGCCTTGTCGGCGGGCACCGTGAAGCCCTGCTCCGCCAGGATGCCGCAGATGCGCTCAAAACCGATGGAAAAGCCCACCGCCGGCACCGCCTGGCCCAGGAACTTGCCCACCATGTTGTCGTAGCGGCCGCCGCCGGCCACCGCCCCCGCAAAGGCGGGGCAGGTCACCTCGAACACCATGCCGGTGTAGTAGCCCTGGCCCCGCACCAGGCTGGGGCAGTATTCGATGGCGTATGTTCCGTCCGCCAGCGTTTTGACCGCCTCCATCACCCGCTCGAGGTCTGCCGCCAGGGCCTCGTCGCCGCACAGCGCGCTCACCGCCTGCAGGTCGGTGCGGCCGGCGGCCAGAAATTCGCCCAGCGCCGCCACCGCGGCGGCGGGGCAGCCCTTGTCGGCCAGTTCGGCGGTCACGCCCTCGGCGCCGATCTTGTCCAGCTTGTCAAAGGTGATGCAGACGCTGTCCAGGCTGTCGGCGGCAAAGCCCATGCCTGCCAGCATCCCCCGCAAAATGCGCCGGTCGTTGATGTTCACCGTGAAGTCCTTGAAGCCGATGTCCAGAAGGGCCCGGGCGGTCACGTCGATCAGTTCGATCTCGGCGTTGGTGCTCTCGTCGCCCAGGATGTCGATGTCGCACTGCACGAACTCCCGCATCCGGCCCTTCTGGGGCCGCTCGGCGCGGAACACCCGGTCGGTCTGGATGACCTTGCAGGGCGTGGGCAGTTTGTCCCGGTTGGCGGCGTAGTAGCGGCTCAGCGGCAGCGTCAGGTCGTAGCGCAGCCCCATGTCCGACAGCTCTTTCTCCTGCCCCGAGGCCAGCGCGGCGGCCAGCTTGTCCCCCCGCTTGAGCACCTTGAAGATCAGGTTCAGGTTGTCGCCGCCCTCGCTCTTGTCCAGGTTCTCCATGTCCTCCAGCATGGGAGTGGAGATGCGCTGAAAGCCGCTGGCGCGGTAGGTGGCCAGGATGCGCCCCTGCACATAGTCCCGCAGGCGCTGTTCGTCGGGCAGATAGTCCTTCATGCCCTTGAGCGGATGGATCTTCATGACGGTTCCCCCTGTATCGCGTGTTTAACCTATATATCATAGCCCCCCGCGGCCGCATTTGTCAACCGGAAAGCGGCCATACTAAACCGGAAATCACAGAAGGGGGAGAGCCGATGCAGGCGTTTTTGAAGAAGAACCGGTGGAGCATCCTGGCGGCGGGGGCCGCCATCCAGATCCTCACCGGGGTGCCCGCCGCCTGGGGCGTGTTCCAGGGGCCGGTGCGGGCGGAGTACGGGTTCGACGAGGGGGCGGCCAGCTTTGTGCTCAGCCTCACCATAGGGGCCTACGGGCTGGGGTGCGTGATCGGGGGCTTTTTACAGGACAAGGCCGGCCCCCGCATCGCCGGTTTTGCGGGCACGGCGCTGCTGGCGGCGGGCTTCTTCGCGGTGGGCTTCGTGCCGGCGGGCAGGCCGTGGCTGTTCTACCTGGCCTTCTCTTTGCCGGTGGGGCTGGGCAGCGCCTTCCTCTACCCGGCGGTGATGGGCTGCGCCCAGAAGTGGTACGCCGACAAAAAGGGCCTGGCCACCGGGGTCATCGGCGGGGCGGTGGGCCTGTCGGGCGCGGCGCTCACCCTGCTGGTGCGCTTTTTGAGCGGGCGGTGGGGCATCCGGGTCTGCTTCTGGGCGCTGGGGGGCGCCATGCTGGCGGTGTGCGCCGTGGGCAGCGCTCTGCTGGAAAACCCCGAAAATGCCCAGACCCCGGCGGCGGGCGGCGGGCCGGACCTTCCCCCCAAAAAGATGCTGCGCACGCGGCAGTACCGGCTGCTCTTTCTGGCCACCGCCCTGGGCACGCCGGCGGTGCTGCTCTTCAGCCCGGTCATCGTGCAGTTGGGCCAGGAGCGGGGCCTCTCGGAGGGCGCCGCCCATCTTGCCGTGGCCATCGGCTCGGTGGGCTCGGCGGCGGGGCGGCTGGCCATGCCCGCCCTCAGCGACCGCATCGGCCGGCGGGCGGCGGACCTCATCCTGTTCGCCGGCCTCGCCGGGCTGTCGGCGGCCTTCGCCTTCGCCGGCGGCTGGTGGGTGATCGCCGTCTACACCGCCCTGACCTTCTGCTACTCCGGCGAGGCGGCGGTGCTGCCCAGCCTGTGCACCGACCTGTTCGGCCTCAAACACACCGGCGTCAACTACGGCTTTTTGGCCCTGGGCATGAGCGCGGGCAGCATCGGGTTTCCCCTTGCGGCCCGGGCGCTGGGCCTGGCCGCCGGCAGGCACTGGCTGGCGGTGGGGGCCGCGGCGGCGGGATTCGCCTGCCTGGTGGCGCTGCGCCCCACCCGGGGCAAACGGCTTTAAAAGGGCAAGCCCCCTTTTTTCGCGGGCCGGCGGCCTGTTTTGTGCCCGGCCGGGCACTCCCCTCTGTTCATCCCGCCGCGGCAGGTGTATACTGGACACAGCATCCGAATCAAAGAGGGGAGAGAAAACGCTGTGAAGGATTCTTTCAGCATCGCATTGATCGGCCTGGGAAACCGGGGCAAGGACACCTATCTGCCGGAATTTTTGAAGTGCGGCGACAGGGTGCGGGTGACCGCCATCGCGGAGCCCGTGGACGAACGGCGGGAAGAGGTGGCACGCCGCCTGCAGCTGCCGCCGGAGCGCTGTTTCAGAACGGGGGAGGAACTGCTGGCCGGCCCGCGCCTGGCGGACGCGGTCTGCATCGCCACCATGGACCGGCAGCATGTGCCCCAGGCGGTGCCCGCGCTGGAAAAGGGGTACGACCTGCTGCTGGAAAAACCCGTGTCGCCCTCGCTGGAGGAGTGCGCCCGGCTGGCCCGGACCGCCCGCAGGACCGGCCGGCGGGTGGTGGTGTGCCATGTGCTGCGCTACACCCCCTTCTACCGCAAGGTCAAGGAGCTGCTGGAGGCGGGCGCCGTGGGGACGGTGATGACCATCCAGGCCATCGAGAACGTGGGCTACTGGCACCAGGCCCACAGCTTTGTGCGGGGCAACTGGCGCGACGACCGCACCTCCAGCCCCATGCTGCTGCAAAAGTGTTGCCATGATCTCGATCTCTACCTGTGGCTGGCGGGCAAGAGCGCGGCGCGGGTGTCCTCCTTCGGGGCCAACTCCTTCTTCAACGCCGCCCACGCCCCGGCGGGCGCGGCGGACCGGTGCCTTTCCGGCTGCGCCGCCAAGGAGAACTGCCCTTTCGACGCAGAGAAGATCTATCTGACCAACGCCGCCACCGGCATCGACGCGGGCAACGACGGCTGGCCCTGCGAGGTGCTGGCGGCCCATCCCACCCACGATTCGGTGCGGGAGGCCATCCGCACCGGGCCCTACGGGCGGTGCGTTTTCGCCTGCGACAACAACGTGGTGGATCACCAGGTGGTGAACGTGGAGATGAGCGACGGCAGCACCCTGGGCTTTACCATGACCGGCTTCACCCAGCACAACACCCGCTTTGCGAAGTTCATGGGCACGGCGGGGGAGCTCACCGCCGACCTGTTGGCCGGCGAGATCACGCTGCGGCAGTTCGGGCAGCCGGAACAGGTGTTCTCCGTCGACGCGGCCGAGGGCCACAGCGGCGGCGACGCGGGCCTGGTGCGGGCCTTTGTGGAACTGATGCTGGGCGGCGAGCCCGGCAGCGGCCTCACCAGCCTGGACGTGTCGCTGGAGAGCCACTCCATCGCCCTGGCCGCCGAGCGCAGCCGCCTTGCCGGCGGGACGGCGGTGGAGATTGCGCCTCTGCTTTGAGGGACGTGTTTGTAACGAAAGAGGCGGCGGACCGAAAGGTCCGCCGCCTCTGCGCGCGTTTTTACAGGATTCTCTTTTATTTCTCGCCGAAGAGATTGAACCGGAACAGGCGGCTCTCGTCCTCAGGGTCGGAGCACTCGAACTGGGCCGAGGCGATCTGGCCGCCCTTGATCAGGCTGGTGAAGCCGATCATCTGGCACAGCTTGCTCTTCAGGTTCAGCCGGTCGCCCTCGGGGGTGACCATGTACACGTCGCCCTTGCAGGAAGCGACGACCTTGGCGAAATCACTCACGTCGAAATTGTTCACATTGATGCGATCCATGGTGGATGACCTCTCTTTCTCGATTTTCCCAAGCAAAACCGCGGCGCGGGGCCACCGTCGTACTCTTCTGAAAAACGGCGCCCCAGCCGTTTTCCTCGCCCCCATACTATAGCATAGTTATTGTAGAAATGCAACAAAAGTATTTGTAAAAAAGCCCAAAGATATTGCACGATCACCGGCCGGTGTCAAAAAGCCCCGGCGGCGGCGGGGAAAATTTGTGGCACACTGCGGCAAAAGGCGGGGAAAACGCCTTGAAAAAAGAGGGCTTTTTGCCTATAATGGATACTGCGGAACATTGTGCAAACAATCACAATATACCCGGCAGTACGAAGAGCAAAGGAGAGAACGAACATGACCTATTCGCATGAAGTAGAGCGTATGTGTCCTCTGACCAAAGGGCCTCACCACGGCCCCGCGCCCATCCCGGAGGAAGGCAACTGGGTCAAGGCGTATGAGATCAAGGATATTTCCGGCCTGACCCACGGCGTGGGCTGGTGCGCCCCCCAGCAGGGCACCTGCAAGCTGACCCTGAACATCAAGCAGGGCATCATCGAGGAGGCTCTGGTGGAGACCATCGGCTGCTCCGGCATGACCCACTCCGCCGCCATGGCGGGCGAGATCCTGCCTGGCAAGACCATCCTGGAGGCCCTGAACACCGACCTGGTGTGCGACGCCATCAACGTGGCCATGCGCGAGTTGTTCCTCCAGATCGTCTACGGCCGCAGCCAGACCGCCTTCAGCGAGGACGGCCTGCCCATCGGCGCCGGCCTGGAGGACCTGGGCAAGGGCCTGCGCAGCATGACCGGCACCATCTTCTCCACCAAGGCCAAGGGCGTTCGTTACCTGGAGCTCACCGAGGGCTACATCCTCAAGCTGGCGCTGGACGACAACAACGAGGTCATCGGCTACCAGTTCGTGCGGCTGGGCAAGATGCTGGAGGCGATCCGCCACGGCGAGGACCCCAAGACTGCCTACGAGAAGAACATCGGCACCTATGGCCGGTTCGATGGCGCTGCGAAGTACATCGACCCGCGGGAAGAGTAAGAGGGGAGGAGTTACACAATGGCTACTTTTGAATCTATGGAGCGCCGCATGCCCAAGATCGAGGCGTGCCTGAAGGCCAACGGCCTGGAGAGCCTGGACGCCTGCCGCGATATGCTGCTGGCCAAGGGCATCGACTGCGACGCCATCGTCAAGGGCGTGCAGCCCATCTGCTTTGAGAACGCCGTCTGGGCCTACACCCTGGGCACCGCCATCGCGGTGAAGCGGGGCCTGAAGAACGCGGCCGACTGCGCCGCCGCCATCGGCGAGGGCCTGGAGGCCTTCACCATCCCCGGCTCGGTGGCCGAGCAGCGCCAGGTGGGCCTGGGCCACGGCAACCTGGGCGCCATGCTGCTGCGGGACGAGACCAAGTGCTTCGCCTTCCTGGCCGGCCACGAGTCCTTCGCCGCCGCCGAGGGCGCCATCGGCATCGCCCGCACCGCCAACAAGGCCCGCAAGACCCCGCTGCGGGTCATCCTGAACGGCCTGGGCAAGGACGCCGCCTATATCATCAGCCGCATCAACGGCTTCACCTATGTGGAGACCGACTTCGACTTCAAGACCGGCGAGCTGAAGGTCGTGCGGGAGAAGGCCTTCTCCGACGGCGAGCGCGCCGCCGTGAAGTGCTACGGCGCCAACGACGTGCTGGAGGGCGTTGCCATCATGAAGAAGGAGGCCGTGGAGGTCTCCATCACCGGCAACTCCACCAACCCCACCCGCTTCCAGCACCTGGTGGCCGGCACCTACAAGAAGTGGGCCATTGAGAACGGCAAGAAGTACTTCTCCGTTGCCTCCGGCGGCGGCACCGGCCGCACCCTGCACCCGGACAACGTGGCCGCCGGCCCCGCCAGCTACGGCCTGACCGACTCCATGGGCCGTATGCACGGCGACGCCCAGTTCGCGGGCTCCAGCTCCGTGCCTGCCCATGTGGAGATGATGGGCCTGATCGGCATGGGCAACAACCCCATGGTGGGTGCCACCGTGGCCTGCGCCGTGGCCGCCAGCCAGGCGTAAGGCGCGCCATCGCCTGAAAACGAAAAAAGCCGGTATGGCCGTTTGGCCATACCGGCTTTTTCTGTGCCCCGGGGCTCACTCGGCCCGGATGACGTTTGCCGGGCAGTTGGCGGCGGCCTCCCGGGCGGCCTCCTCGTCGGCGGGGCCGGGCTGGGCGGCCACCCGGGCCAGGCCCTCGGCGTCCATCTCGAATACCGCCGGGCAGGTGGAGGCGCACAGGGTGCACCCGATGCAGCCGGGTTCGATGGTGACCTGCATGACTGATCTCTCCTTGCGTTTTGTCGGGGCCGGGCGGCCCCGCACCGGAAGTATGGCCCGCTGCCCCGCCCCGGATTCATCCGGCCTTTATTTTGACGCCCGGTTTGTGGTACAATAGAAAAAAGCGCCGAAAGGGGCGGTGTGCCGTGTACGAGATGGCCCAGATGCAGTTGACGGTGTATGACTTTGTGCAGCCCTTTGAGGGGCGCCTGAACGGGGAGAACCGCTGGGTGCGCCTTGCCGGAAAGATCGACTGGCTGAAGCTGGAAAAGCAGTACGCCGCCCACTTTGGCAAGGGTGGGGCGGTGGCCCTGCCCCTGCGCATGGCCTTCGGCAGCCTGGTCATCCGGGCGGCGCTGGGCCTGTCCGACCGGCAGACGGTGGAACTCATCCGGGAGGACCCCTATCTGCAATACTTCATCGGCCTGTCTGCCTTCACGGATGAGGCGCCCTTCTCCGCCCGCAGCATGGCGGCATTCCGGCGGCGCATCCCCCAGAGCCAGGTGACGAAGGCGGTGCGGCTGTTCAAAAAACTCTCCCGGGACTGAGGGCCGGCACGCGCCGGCGGGTCCCGGCATATCCTGAGCAAAGGGGGCGGGTGTGATGCCGCCAGAAAAGCATATCTTCCGGGCGGGCGACGCCGACCCCTCGGGCTCGCTGCGCCGGCAGGGCGGCAAGACCGTGTTCCGCGCGGGCGGCGGGAAGGGGGACCGGCCGGTCAAAAAGGCCGCCGCGCCCGGGAAAAGCGACGCGCCGTCCCAGGCCGCCGCGCCCGACCAAACGCCGCCCGCCCCGTCCCGGCCGGTGAAACTGCGCCGCGGCCCCGGGCCGGGGGAGCAAAGCGCCCGGGCCCCGCAGCCGCGGCAGGCCGCAAGATCGCCCGGCGCCGCACCGCGCCCGGCGGCCCGGCCGGCAAAGCGGAAGGCGGCCCGGCGCGGCCCGCTTCTGCCGCTGTGTATCCTCACGGGCCTGCTGGCCCTGCTGCTGGTCTGCTTTGCGGGCTGGGCGCTGGACCTTCCCGGCCGCCTGGCGGCGCTGACGGGGCCCGCCGCCTCCTCCTCGGCCCAGGCCGGGCAGGAGTGGCCCGCCATGGTGGGCGACCGCATGGTGAGCGAAAAGCCCGCAAAGGTGGTGAGCCTCTCGCCCATGGTCACCGAGGCGCTGCTGAGCCTGCCGGGGCACGAGGCCCTCTGCGCCGTCACCGAGTACTGTGACGCCCGCTCCACCTCCCTTCCCACCGTGGGCACGCCGCTGCTGCCCCGCACCGAGGAGATCATCGCCCTCGCGCCGGACTATGTGCTCTGCCAGACGCCCCTCGCGGGCCCGGTGCAGACCGCGCTGGAACAGGCGGGGGTGGAGGTCATCCAGCTGGATACCCCCGCCGACCTTGCCGGCCTGCGCCAGTTCTATGGCCAGCTTGGGGCGCTGCTGGGCGGCAATGAGACCGGCCGCGCTCTGGGCTATGGGGTGATCGACCGGCTGGAGAGCTCCCTCGCCCGCTACGACGCGGCCCTGCCGGAGAAAGCCACCGCCCTGTTGCTGCCCGACCTGTCGGGCCTGGCGGCCACGGCGGACACCGCCGAGTGGACGCTGCTGGGGCAGGTGTTCCGGCACCCGCTGCCCGACGCCGCCGACTGGCTGGCGGGTGCCGGGTGCCTGACCGACGAGGACGGGGAAAACGACCTGGACGAGATCCGCGCCGCAGACCCGGATGTGCTGCTGGTGGCGGATACCGTCTCGCCCGAGGAGCTGGCTGACGCCCTGGGGGACCTGCGGGCGGTGCAGAATGGCGCGGTGGTCTGGCTGGACCTGCGCCTCACCGAGACCCTGTCCCCCCGGCTGGTGTTCGCCATCGCCGACGCGGCGGCCCTGGCCTACCCGGAATTTGCCGCGGCCTCTTGACTTTTGCGCCCCGGCGGTGTAAGATAAGACTGCAAACAGGAATTGCTCCTATAAAACACGACGATCATTCGAAAACGGAGGTATGACCATGCAACTGAAGGGTTCCAAGACCGAAGCGAATCTGATGGCCGCCTTTGCTGGCGAGAGCCAGGCCTACACCAAATACGGCTATTACGCGTCCAAGGCCAAGAAAGAGGGCTACAACGAGCTGGCGGATGTGTTCGCCGAGACCGCGGGCAACGAAAAGGAGCACGCGAAGATCTGGTTCAAGCTGCTGCACGACGGCATGCCCGACACTCTGGCCAATCTGGCGGATGCCGCCGCCGGCGAGAACTATGAGTGGACGGATATGTACGCCGGCTTTGCCGCCACCGCCGAGGAGGAGGGCTTTGCCCGCATCGCCCAGCTGTTCCGGATGGTGGGCGCCATCGAGAAGGGGCACGAGGAGCGCTATCGCGAGGTGAAGAAGCTGCTGGAGGAGGGCCGCCTGTTCGCCCGGGAGACTGAGCAGGTATGGATCTGCACCAACTGCGGCCACATCCACATCGGCACCCATGCCCCCGAGAAGTGCCCGGTGTGCGAGCATCCCCAGGCCTACTTTGTGCTGCGCGCCGAGAATCACTGAGCGCCGGCCCAGAAATAACGCAAAAGCGGCCCCCGCGAAGCGCGGGGGCCGCTTTTTTTGCCCCGCCGGTGAAAAAAGCGGGCGAAAATGGGGGTGGGGGGCCTTGCGAAGGGGTGACGGGGCGGGGTATACTGAACCATGTCCGAACCATCCGGGGGCGCTGTGGCCCCCGCAAAAGAAACGGAGAGCTTTCCTTGATCCAACATGTTCTGCTTCACGCGCTGGAAGACAGCGCGAAAATGCTTCCCTTCCTGTTTGTTGCCTACCTGCTGATCGAGTTGATCGAGCGCCGCCAGGGCGAGCGCATCGAGCGGGCGCTGGCGGGCGGCGGGCGGTGGGGCTTTGCGGTGGGCGCCCTGCTGGGCTGCGCGCCCCAGTGCGGCTTTTCCGCCATGGCAGCCAACTTTTACGGCAGCCGGGTCATCAGCCTGGGCGCGCTGATGGCGGTGTTCATCGCCACCAGCGACGAGGCGGTGCCGCTGATGCTGGCGGTGCCCGAGCGCTGGGGCGACCTGGCGGTGCTGCTGGCCTTCAAGGTGGTGCTGGGCGCGGCGGTGGGCGCCGTGCTGGACCTTTTACTGCGGCGGCGGCTGCCCGCGTCCATGCGGGGCGGCTACACCGGCCACGCCGACGAGGTGGACTGCCACGAGCACCACGAGGAAAAACAGAGCCTGGTGGTCGCGGCGCTGAGCCACACCGTGAACATCTTTCTGTGGGTGCTGGCCCTGAGCGTGGTGATCGGCCTTGTGATCGAGGGCGTGGGGGAGGACAACTTCACCGGCTTCCTCACCGGCATGGGCCTGGCCCAGCCCCTCTTCGCGGCGCTGCTGGGCCTGGTGCCCAACTGCGCCTCCAGCGTGCTGCTCACCCAGCTGTACCTGTCGGGGGCCATCGGCTTTTCGTCGGTCACGGCGGGCCTTTGCGCCAACGCGGGGGTGGGCCTGCTGGTGCTGTTCCGGGCCAACCCCAGCCTCAAACAGAACCTGTTCATCACCGCCCTGCTCTGGGCGGTGGGCGCTGGCTGCGGCATGGTGCTGATGCTGCTGGGCCTTTGAAACGCGCGATCCTTCCGCGAGAAAGCGGGGGCGGACGTCACGGTCCGCCCCCGCTGTTTTGTTGCCATTCCGGATGTAAAACTGTACAAAATTTGCACGATCGGCTTTTTGCGATTCAGCGAATTGTCCCACGCCGCCCCGCGCTGTATAATCAAGGTATGAAAGAACTTCAGGCGCGTGCGCCCTCTTTGTACCGAAAGGAGAGTTTTCCATGATCATCAAAAACGGACAGGTTTTCAATTCCAACGGCCAGTTCATTCCCGCCGACGTGGAGATCGCCGGCGACCGCATCGTGCGGGTGGCCCCGGCGGGCACCCTCCAGGGCGGCGAGGAGATCGACGCCGCGGGCAGATACGTCACCCCCGGCTTTGTGGACATCCACATCCACGGGGCCGCCGGCGCGGATTTCTGCGACGGCATGGACGGCAGCGACAAGTATGTGCGGGCGATCCAGAAGTATCTGGGCAGCCAGGGCGTCACCAGCTTCCTGGGCACCACGATGGCGTTCAGCGAGGAGATTTTGGACCGCATCTTTGACGTGGCCCGGCCCATCTTCGGCCAGGAGGGCTACGGCGCGGTGCTGCGGGGCGTCAATATGGAGGGCCCCTTCTTCAACAAGGCCAAAAAGGGCGCCCAGGCCGAGGAGTACATCGTCGATCCCGACTGGGAGATGTTCCAGCGCCTGTGGGAGCGCAGCGGCCACAACATCCGCCTGGTGGACGTGGCCCCCGAACTGCCCGGCGCGCTGGAGTTCGCCCGGAAGGCCGGCCAGCTGTGCACCGTCTCCATCGCCCACACCTGCGCCGATTACAGCCAGGCCTGCGCGGCCTTTGCCAACGGCTTCACCCACACCACCCACCTGTTCAACGCCATGCCCGCCTTCACCCATCGGGCCCCCGGCGTGGTGGGCGCCGCCAGCGATTATGCCGAGCATGTTGAGATGATCTGCGACGGCATCCATCTGAACCCGTCGGTGGTGCGCGCGGTGTTCCGGATGTTCGGGCCGGACCGAGTGTGCATCATCAGCGACGCCATGCAGGCCTGCGGTATGCCCAACGGCGAGTACAGCCTGGGCGGCCAGAAGGTGTTCATGACCGACGGCCTGGCCACCCTGGCGGACGGCACCATCGCCGGCAGCGCCACCTGCCAGCCCGAGGGCTTCCGCCGGGCCGTCAAGTTCGGCGTGCCGCTGGAGGCCGCGCTGAAGGCCGCCACCATGAACCCCGCCAAGGCCGCCGGCCTCTTCGACGAGATCGGCAGCATCGCCGTGGGCAAGCGGGCGGACGTGCTGGTGCTGGGCGCCGACCTGCACCCCGAGCATATCTTCATCGGCGGCAAAGAACTGTGACCCGGAGGCTGTTTCATGACCACTTTCCTGTGCTATGACAAATGCTCCACCTGCAAAAAGGCGGAGAACTGGCTCAAAGAGCAGGGCGCCGCGTACACCGCCCGCCCCATCAAGGAGCAGAACCCCACCGCCGCCGAACTGGAGGGCTGGCTGGCCCAAAGCGGCCTGCCGGTGAAGCGCTTCGTGAACACCAGCGGCCTGCTGTACAAATCCATGGGCCTGAAAGACAAGCTGCCCGCCATGAGCGACCGCCAGGTCTGCGAACTGCTGGCCACCGACGGGATGCTGGTCAAGCGCCCGGTGCTCATCACCGACAAGGGCGTGTGCCCCGGCTTCAAGCCCGAGGAGTGGGCAAAGCTGCTGTGAAAAAAGTATGCGCCCCGGAGCAAAGGCTCCGGGGCGCATTTTCCGTCATCCGGCCGAGATCTCCAGCAATTTCTGGCTGACCCGGGTCTGAACATCCAGATAAAGGGAAAGTTCCGCTGTGGTCAGGTCATCGCTGTTCCAATTGTTGAAATCAGATGTCACCTGAGCGTACTGCTCCATCATGTCAGCGTAATCCGCCAGCATGCTTAAGTCGGTCCCGTCGGACTCGCTGTAGCGCTGCATGAAATCGCAGTATTCATCAAAAAAGGATTCATAGCTGTCCATTGCCTGCTGGAATTCCGGGCGTATCTCACCGTCGGAAAGGGTGGCGGCACTTTGCACCTCCGTGGCAGACGAAGCGTCCGGTGTCAGATCTTCGGGCGCCGATTCCGGACCTTCGCTCTCTTCCGCAACAGAGGCCGCGCTGGATGCATCGCTTCCGGCCTGGCTTGTCGCCGTGGGGGCGGACGTTCCCGTTCCGGATGGCGTTCCGCTGCAAGCGGCCATCAAAGCCAACAAAAGCGCCGCGGCCAGAGCCGCACAGATGTTTCGCATGATTCATTCCTCCGATCAAAAATAGGGGTGTTGCCTGCTTCGGCTGGTAAGAGTATACACCTGTTTTGAAGGGATGTCAAATTAAATTATCATTATGATAAGGCAATATCAAAATGGTCATTGTAATCTGGAGGAAAGGGGAGAGTGCAATGACCAAAGAATTGCTTACCGTGGCGGAGAGGATCAAGTCTCTGCGGGAAAAACTGGAACTGACCCAAGCGGAGATCGCTCGTCAGCTTGGGATCTCCCGCGCGGGTGTGAATGCCTGGGAAATGGGGCTTGCGGTTCCGTCAACGCAATATGTGGTGGAACTTGCAAAGATGTTTGGGGTCTCCACCGATTATCTGTTGGGAATGGACACAACCGCCGCGGTCTCGGTGGAAGGGCTGTCCGAAAAACAGGTGGCGGCGGTGGTGAACGTGATCGAGTGTTTCCGTGCCGAAAAATAAAGGAACCATCCCCGGACCAACGGTCCGGGGATGGTTCCTTTTGAGAAGGGTTCAGAAGGAAAGGAGGGGCAGCAGCCGCTCCACCAGGAACACGGTGACACTGGCGCAGACGGCCACCGTCATCAGCCCCTTGCCGGCAAAGGCCACCGCCACCGCCACCACCAGCGCCGCGGCGGCGCTCACCGGGCTTTCGGTGGCTGTGAGGATGGCCGGAAAGGTCATGGCCGTGAGGCAGGCATAGGGCACATAGTACAAAAAGGACTGCAGCCAACGGCTGCGGATCTTTTTTTGCAAAAGGGTCAGGGGCAGCATGCGGATGAGATAGGTCACCCCCGCCATCACCACAAGATACCACACAAGGCTCATACCGCCGCCTCCTTTCCCCCGTCGTCCTCGGGAGAAGCGTCCACCGGGAACAGCCAGGCGCCCATGGCGGCGGCGGCCAGCGTGCTGAGCACGATGGCAAAGCCGCTGCCCACCACCCTGGACAGGGGCGTCCAGGCAAGGATGCAGCTTGCCGCGGCGGCCGCTGCCGCCACCAGCCGCACCGGCCTGGAGCGGCGCATGGGCGGCACCACGATGGCGATGAACATGCTGTAAAGCGCCACCCCCAGCGCGCTGCGCACGGCGGGGCTCAAAACCGCGCCGGCCACCGCGCCGGCCACGGTGCCCGACGTCCAGCCCACGATGGGCAGGCTGGCAAGGCCGTACATATAGCGGGGGGTGAGCGGCGCCGCCCGCCCCATGGCCACCGCGAAGATCTCGTCGGTGTTGGCAAAGGCCACGATCATCCGCCGCCAGGTGGTGAATGCCGGGCCGAACCGCTGGCTCAGCGAGAGGCTCATCAGCGCGTAGCGCAGGTTGATGACCAGCTGGGTCAAAGCCAGTTCCACCAGGGAGCCGTGGGCCAGAATCACCGTCAGTCCGGCAAACTGGCCTGCGCTGGTCATGTTGGTCAGACTGATGAGCCCGGCCGTCAACGGCGAGAGCCCGCCGTTCACCGCCAGGATGCCGAAGGTGAAGCTTACCGAAAAATATCCCACGCCGATGGCGAGCCCGTCCCGCAGGCCGCAAGCGTATTCGCTCCTCATGGTTTTCCCTCCGCCGTGATGATTGCTGCGCCTCATTATACTACCAACGGCGGGGCAGTGCAAAGGGTTTCGCAAAAAACTTTTTGTACGTTGCCGCAAACGCTGTGTCCGCCCAAGTTTTTCTTGTGCCCGCCGGGCAAACTGTCTATAATAGGGCTATGGGCCGCCGCGCGTTTCGGCCCGGCCCTACCCCGTAAAAAGGAGAACCTTTTCCCATGCGTTACAAAGCGATCATACTGGATGTGGACGGCACGCTGGTGGCCCACGGCGAGCCATCCGCCCGCCCGGCGGTGGCCGGGATGGTGCGGCGGGTGCAGGCCCTGGGCGTGAAGGTGGTCATCGCCACCGGGCGCACCTACTACGCCATGAACACCTCCATCCTGGGGGGCATCAAGCCGGACTATGCCGTCTGCGCCAACGGCGCGCAGGTGCTGGACGAAGGGGGCAACCTGCTGGCCAGCGAGGACTTCACCCCCGAGGAGATGTATGCCCTGGTGGACTACTTCGAGGACTACGACTACCCCCTGGCCTTCTGCTTTTCCGACAGCTACTACGTCTATGTGGAGTTTGAAAAGATGCGCCGGTTTTACAAGTCGGTCACCGGCCACGAGGAGTTTGTGCGGGACGGCGAGGACCAGGACCGGCATCTGCGGGACATGCCCTTCGGCGCCTTTGGCATCCTGCCCCCTGAGGCGGTGGAGGATTTCGCCGCCCGCTACGGCCATCTGGGGCTGCAGTTCGTGCCCTATCACCCCGGCTATTACGACATCAACCGCGCCGGTACCACCAAGGCGGTGGGGGTGAAAAAGCTGATGGAGCGCTGCGGCTGGAAGGCGGACGAACTGCTGAGCATGGGCGACAACGACAACGACGTGCCGCTGATGAAGCTGGTGGGCCGGTCCTGGTGCATGGCCAACGGCTCCGACGCGGCCAAGGCCGCCGCCAGCGCCATCGCGCCGCCGGTCACCGAGGAGGGCGTGGCCGCCGCCCTGCGACAGGAGTTCTTTCCCCATGAGTTTTGATCCGGTGTTCGGCCCGGGCAGCCGGGCGCTCATCCTGGGCAGCTGGCCCAGCCCCGAAAGCTGGCGCCAGGGCTTTTACTACGGCCACCCCCGCAACCGGTTCTGGCCGCTGCTGGCAAGGCTGTGCGCCGCGCCGGTGCCGGGAACGGTGGAACAAAAGCGGGCGCTGATCCTGCAAAACGGCCTGGCCCTCTGGGATGTGCTGGAACGCTGCACCGTCACCGGCGCGGCGGACGCCTCCATCAAGGACCCGGTGCCGGTGGACCTGGCGGCCCTGCTGGAGCAGGCGCCCGTTGCGGCGGTCTTCTGCAACGGGGCCACCGCCTTCCGGCTGTATGAAAAAATGCTGCGGCCGGTCTCGGGCCTCGCCGCCGTGCGGCTGCCCAGCACCAGCCCCGCCAACGCCGCCTGGAGCCTGGACCGGCTGGCCGGCGCCTGGGGCCCGGCGCTGGGGCCCTGGATCTGCGGCCGGCGTTGATTTGACTGCTTTAGTATGGTAAAATAACAACAAATGACGGGCCGGCCGGTCCGCAGGAGAAACGAAGCATGAGCAAGACCATCCAGATCAAAAAGAAGCCCGCCGCCCCCTGGTACATCGCCGGGGCGGTGTGGGTGGCGGGGGCGCTGGCGCTGCCCGTCTACCAGCTGTGGGCGCTGGGCCTTGTGGCGGTCGCCTCGCTGGCGGCGCTGGCCGCGGCCTTCAAACTCTGCCCGCCGGTGATCGAGACGAAGGAGATGCCCTATCTCACCGGCCGGGAAGATGCGGACGAGATGCTCCGACAGATCGACGCCGACCGCCACCGCCTGCGGGTGCTGGACGAGCGCATCCCCGACGACGCCCTCAGCGCCGCCATCCGCCGGATGGTGGCCGCCTGCGACGGCATCCTGACCCAGCTGGAAAAGGACCCGGACAAGGCCCCGCAGGTGCGGCGCTTTGCCAACCACTACCTGCCGGACGCGGTGAAGATCCTCACCCTCTACGCCGACATGGAGGAGACGGGCGTGACCGGCGAGAACGCTGAGGAGGTGCGAAAGCAGGTGGAGGCGAACGCGGCGGTCATCGCCACCGCTTTTGAAAACCAGCTGGACAGCCTCTATTCCGCCGCCGCGCTGGACCTGGACGCCGACCTGGAAGTACTCAAAGGCATGCTGAAAGGGCAGGGCCTTGTGGAATAAATTTTCGATAGCGAAAGGAAGAACGACCATGGACGAAAACAACATGAGCCCCGAGTTGACCCTGGATGCCGTGCCCACCCTCACCCTGGACCCCGCCGCCGACGAGGCGGCCGCGGCGGCCGCCGCGGAGGAGGAGAAGAAGGTCGAGCCGGTGATGATCGAGGAGACCCGCCTGACCCCCGAGGAGCAGAAGATGGTGGATGAGTTCGCCGAGAAGATCGACGTGACCAACAGCCAGCTGGTGCTGCAGTACGGCGCGGCCACCCAGAAGAAGATCGGCGATTTCAGCGAGACCGCCCTGGACAAGGTGCGCACCAAGGACCTGGGCGAGACGGGCGAGATGATCGCCAGCCTGGTCACCGAGCTCAAGGGCTTTGACGCCCAGGAGGAGAGCAAGGGCATCTTCGGCTTCTTCAAGAAGGCGGGCAGCGGCATCGAGGCCATGAAGGCCAAGTACGCCAAGGCCGAGACCAATGTGGAGAAGATCGAGGCGGTGCTGGAGGGCCATCAGGTGCAGCTGCTGAAGGACGTGGCCATGCTGGACAAGATGTACCAGATGAACATGCTCTACTTCAAGGAACTCACCATGTACATCCTGGCGGGCAAGAAAAAGCTCAAGCAGGTGCGGGAGGGCGAGTTGAAGGCCGCCATGGACAAGGCCAAGGCCAGCGGCCTGCCCGAGGACGCCCAGGCCGCCCGGGACCTGGCGGATATGTGCGACCGGTTCGAGAAAAAGCTCTACGATCTGGAACTCACCCGCAACGTGTCCATCCAGATGGGCCCCCAGATCCGGCTCATCCAGAACAACGACACCATGATGGCGGAGAAGATCCAGACCAGCATCGTGAACACCATCCCCCTGTGGAAGAGCCAGATGGTGCTGGCGCTGGGCCTGGCCCACAGCCAGCAGGCCATCGAGGCCCAGCGGGCGGTGAGCGACATGACCAACGAACTGCTGAAGAAGAACGCCGCGGCCTTAAAGCAGGGCACGGTGGAGGCGGCCAAGGAGTCCGAGCGGGGCATCGTGGACATCGAGACCCTGCAGGCCACCAACAAGAGCCTCATCGAGACGCTGGACGAACTGAACAAGATCCAGTCGGAGGGCCGCGCCAAGCGGGCCGCCGCCGAGGTGGAGCTGGGCCGCATCGAGGGCGAACTGAAGCAGAAACTGATGGAGCTGCATAATTGATGAAGGGGCCGTGTAAACTGGAACAGCTGCTGCCCGCGCCGCTGAAGAACAAGGCGGTGGCGGTGGCCGCCGCCTGCCTGCTGGCCGTCGGCTCGGTGCTGGGCATCGGCGGGGCAAAGCTTGCCGCCTATGCAAACAGCACCGCCGCCGCCTTTTCCGACGGGATGTACTCCATCGCCGCCGACCTGGACGCCCGGCTCAACTCGGCGGCGAACCTTGCCACGGTGGCCGAAAAGGTCGGCGGGGTGAGCGGCGAGGCCATCAACGGGGTGAACGGCGCCATCCAGGCGGTGCAGGCCGCCCAGGGGCCCGCCGCCAAGGCCGCCGCCGACGGGGCGCTGGCCCAGGCGGTGAACGCCCTCTACGACGAGGCTGTGGCCCTGGCGGACCAAAACCAGTACGACCTGCTGGCCGGGGAACTGGCGGAGTTCAACGCCCGGGGCAACACCATCCGAAACAACGACTATAATTCCCGGGCGCAGGCGTTCAACGACACCCTCGCCGGCCAGCCGGCGAAGCTGATCGGCGCGCTCTGGGGCATCGAGGAGGCGGAGTATTACCAATGAGACAGTGGAAACGCGCCCTTGCCGGCGCGGCGCTGGCGGCGATGCTGCTCACCGGCAGCGTCTTCGCGGCAGTGCCCGCCGCTCCTGAAAACAGCTGTGTGCTGGACGAGGCGAACGTGCTCTCGGAGCGCACCGAGCAGGCGGTGAACGATCTGACCATCGCGCTGGACGAGGCCTGCGGGGCACAGATGGCCGTGCTCACGGTGGACTTCACCGGCACCGACACCACCGCCGACTACGCCTCCCAGGTGTTCAACGCCTGGGGCGTGGGCGACCCGGACAAGAACAACGGCGTGCTGCTGTTGCTGGTGATCGGCGCCCAGGACTACTACTGCACCGTGGGCACCGGCCTGGAAAAGGATCTGACGCCGCAGAAGGTGGACGATCTTCTCTGGAACAATCTGGAAGAGGGCTTTGCCAAGGGCGATTATGACGCGGGCGTCACCGCCTTTGCCAATGCCATGTACGACGAACTGTGCGATATCTATGGCGTGCAGCCCGGCCAGAACACCGGTGGCGGCGCCCCCGCCCCCGCGCCGGAGGGCCCCTCTCTCGCGGCCCGGATCGGCGGTGCTTTCACGCTGGTGATCGTGCTGGCGGTGCTCCTGCTGCTGGTGGTGGTGGGCAGCCTGCTGCATCCCGTGCGCTATGTGCGCACCCGCTGGTTTGGCTACAGCTATCCGCCCCTGCCGCCCCGCCGGTTCTACGGCGGCTGGCACCGGCGGCCTCCGCCGCCTCCGCCGCCCCGCGGCCCGCGCCCGCCCCGTCCCGGCGGCCCCGGCGGGTTTGGCGGTTTTGGCGGCGGTTCCTCCCGCCCGTCCTCGTCCTCCCGGCCGAAGAACTTCGGCGGGTTTGGCGGCGGTTCCTCCCGGGGCTCGGGAGCCGGGCGCCGCAGCGGCGGCGGACGCAGCGGCGGCGGTGCGGGCCGACGCAGATAAGGGCCTAAAAAAACAAGCGGCCTTCCCCGACGAGGGGAAGGCCGCTTTTGCGTCTTCAGTCCAGCAGGCCGTAGACCCGGCAGGTCTCCAGCATCTGTGCCAGGGTGAGTTTGTCGCCCATCAGCTGACGATAGGTGGCGGTGCGGGTCTTGCCCGCCGCCTTCAGGCCTTCCATGCGGGCGGTGGTGTCGGCGTAGCGGGCCTGCAGGTCCGCCAGCATCTTCTCAAGTTGTTCCAGCCGGTCCATCGGGGGCGTCCTCCTCGTTCTTTGCCGCGCGCCGGGCGCTGAACTCACAGCCGCAGTAGTCCTGCCGGTACAGGCCGTACTCCGCCGACAGCTCCAGGCTGCGCTTGTAGCCGTTTTTCTTCTTGAAATCGTTGGGCAGGTGGCGCACCCCGTACTGCGCTTCCAGCTCCCGGCCGATGGCGTTGATGCGCGCCGCGTCCTTGTGGGGGCTGATGGACAGGGTGGTGCAGAACCAGTCGAACCCATGCTCGGCGGCATAGCGGGCCGCCTCCTCCATCCGCAGCCGGTAGCATACGGTGCACCGCCCGCCCCGCTCCGGCTCGGCCTCCAACCCCGCCACCGCCGCGTAGTAGCGGTCGGGGTCATAGGCGGCCTCCACCACCCGCACAGCGGGGGCAAAGGCGGCGGCAAAGCGTTCCAGCTCGCCGGCCCGGCGGTGGTATTCGGCGGCGGGCCAGATGTTGGGGTTGTAGTAGAGGATGGTCACCGCGAAATGGGCCAGAAGCTGTTCCAGCACCGCGCTGGAGCAGGGCCCGCAGCAGGCGTGGAGCAGCAGGCGTGGCTTTTCGTCCCCCGCGGGGGCCAGCCGGGCCAGCACGGCCTCCATCTCCCGGGCATAGTTGGGTGGATTGGCCATAGAACACGGCCCCCTTTCGCACATTGGTCAACGCCATTATACCACGTTCCGCAAGGGCGGTGAAGTGCCGCCCGGCCGGCCGGTCACAAACTGTTTGTAACGATTTTGCAATTTGTTTAAATCCTTATCACGGTTTTTCCACAAAGTAGGGGTATTCTATAATCACAGCCCGGGGGGAACGGATCGTTCCCCAAAACAAAAACCGGCCGCGGCGAACGCCGCGCACACTGGCCGCCGCCCATGCGATCGGGCGGACCCGCAAGCTCCGCCCGGGGCGGCCCAGACAACCGACGCCCTTCCCCTTTGCGAGAAGGTTTATATATAGATATCCGCTTTTTCATGAGAATCCTCTTCAATTTGTGCAAAGGCAGCCTGCTCCCTTACTCCTCGGGGCAGGCTGCTTTTGCGTTTTGCAGAGGTTTCTGCTATAATAGATTAAATACTCTGCCTTCCCCCGGCGGGAAGGACGGGGGAGGGAAAACCATGGACGAAAAACACATCCGGCGCATCGGTGAGCTGGCCCGCAAGAGCCGCACGCCCGCCGGCCTCACCGAGGCGGAAAAGGCCGAGCAGGCCGCTCTGCGCAGGGAGTACATCGACAGCATGAAGAAAAATCTGCGCACCCAGCTGGACAACATCGAACTGATCGACGAGTACGGTGTGCACCGCCCGCTGCCCAAAAAGTCGTAAGGGGGCTTTTGAGGCCCCCAGCTCATAACATCCGAGGTGCTTTGTGTGACTGAAATGCTCGTGCGGCTGTTCATCAAAAACCGCCGCGACACCACGAACCCCGCCGTGCGGGCCGCCTACGGCAACCTGGCCAGCTGGGTGGGGATCTTCTGCAACCTGCTTCTCTGCACCGGCAAATTTCTGGCCGGCACCCTGTCGGGCAGCATCTCCATCGCCGCCGACGCGGTGAACAACCTCTCCGACGCCTCTTCCAGCGTGGTGAGCCTCATCGGTTTCAAGTTGGGCGCCCGCCCCGCCGACGAGGAACATCCCTACGGCCACGCCCGCTTTGAATATCTGGCGGGGCTGGCGGTGGCGGTGATGGTGCTGGTCATCGGTGTGGAACTGCTCAAGAGCAGCGCGGAGAAAATTCTGCATCCCGCTCCCGTCACCTTCAGCTGGGTGGCCATGGGGGTGCTGGCGGCGTCCATTGCCGTCAAGCTTTGGATGGCGCTGTTCAACCGCACGCTGGGCCGGCGCATCAACTCCGGTTCCCTCATCGCCACCGCGGCGGACAGCCGCAACGATGTGCTCACCACCAGCGCGGTGCTCATCGCCAGCCTCGTCAGCCATTTCATCCATGTGGAACTGGACGGCTGGATGGGCGTGGCGGTGGCCCTGTTCATCCTTTACAGCGGCGTGGGCCTGATCAAGGACACCATCGACCCGCTGCTGGGCGTGGCGCCCGACCCGGAACTGGTCAAGCACATCCACGACAAGATCATGAGTTATCCCGGCGTGCTGGGCACCCACGACCTGATGGTGCACGATTACGGCCCGGGGCGGCAGTTCGCCAGCGTCCATGTGGAGCTGGCCGCCGAGGACGACGTGATGAAGAGCCACGAACTCATCGACGACATCGAGCGGGATTTCCTCAAAAATGACCGGCTGCCGGTGGTGATCCACTTTGACCCCATCGTCACCTCCGACGCCCAGGTGGGGGACATGCGCCGCTGGCTGGCGGACGCGGTGAAGACCATCGATCCGGGGCTCACCATCCACGACCTGCGGATGGTGCCGGGCAAGACCCACACCAACGTGATCTTCGACTGTGTCACCCCGCCGGGCTTTGCCATGGGCAGCGCCCGGCTGAAGGAGGCCATTGAAAAGCTGGTGCGGGAGAAGGATCCGAACTACTTCTGCGTCATCACGGTGGAGTCCAGTTTTGCCGCCGTGCCCCACACGGGCGAGGCGGTGCGATCATAAAAGGGGGAAACGGGCAATGGAGTATCGCTATTCCAACAAAACGCTGGGGATGCGGCCCAGCATCATCCGCGAGCTGCTCAAGCAGATGAGCGATCCGCAGCTGATCAGCTTCGCCGGGGGCAACCCGGCGGCGGACAGCTTTCCCATCCGGGACATCCGGGCCTTCAGCGACCAGCTGCTGGCCAGCGACCCGGTGGGCATGCTGCAGTATTCGGTCACCGAGGGCTACGGCCCCCTGCGCACCGCCTGCCGCGCCTTTGCCAACCGCCAGTGGCCGGTGGTGAAGGATTCCGACGAGGTCATCATCACCAGCGGCAGCCAGCAGGTCATCGAGTTCACCGCAAAGCTGCTGTGCAACGAGGGGGACGTGGTGGCGGTGGAGGAACCCGCGTTCCTGGGCGCCTACAACTCCATGCGCGGGTTTGGCGCGGTGCTGCGGGGGGTGCCCCTGCAGCCGGACGGGGTGGACCTGGCGGCGCTGGAGGTGGTGTTCGCCGCCGAGCCAAAGCCCAAATTTTTCTACTGCATCCCCAACTTCCAGAACCCCACCGGCTACACCACCAGCCTGGCAAAGCGCAAAGCTATCTACCGCCTGGCGGTGAAGTACGGCGTGCCGGTGCTGGAGGACGACCCCTACGGCGCGCTGCGCATTTCCGGCGAGGACGTGCCCCCCATCAAGCACTTTGATGAGGAGGGCGCGGTGATCTACGCCGGCTCCTTCAGCAAGATCCTCTGCCCCGGCATGCGCCTTGCCTTCTGCGCCGGCCAGCCGGACCTCATCACCAAGATGGTCACCGCCAAGCAGGGCAGCGACGTGCACACCAACGTCTGGGCCCAGCGGGTGTGCGAGCGGATGCTCACCCAGACGGACATGAGCGCCCACATCGCCCGGCTGCAGGCCATCTACCGGGAAAAGGCGAATCACATGATGGACCGGCTGGACGAGGAACTCGCCGGCGCGGTGACCTATGTGCGCCCGAAGGGCGGCATGTTCATCTGGGCCAAACTGCCCGACGAGGTGCCCGCCGGCGAGTTTGTGCGCCGGTGCCTGGAAAAGAAGCTGGCGGTGGTGCCGGGCAGCGCCTTCTACACCGACAGCACCGTGGAGCAGCCCTTCCTGCGGCTGAACTTCTCCACCCCCACCACGGAGCAGATCGACCGGGGCGTGGCCATCATGGCCGAAGTGCTGGCCGAGATGACGAACCCCCAGTGAGCGCAAAAACGAGAGGAGAGAGGCACCCATGGAAAAAATCAAGATGACCACCCCCCTTGTGGAGATGGACGGCGACGAGATGACCCGCGTTTTGTGGAAGATGATCAAGGACGAACTGATCCTTCCCTTTGTGGAACTCAAGAGCGAATATTACGACCTGGGGCTGCCCAACCGGGACGCCACCGGCGATCAGGTCACCATGGACGCGGCGCTGGCCAACAAAAAGTACGGCGTGTCGGTGAAGTGCGCCACCATCACCCCCAACGCCCAGCGGATGACCGAGTACAACCTGCACGAGATGTGGAAGAGCCCCAACGGCACCATCCGCGCCGTGCTGGACGGCACCGTGTTCCGCGCGCCCATCCTCATCAACTGCATCAAGCCGGTGGTGAAAAACTGGAAAAAGCCCATCACCATCGCCCGCCACGCCTACGGCGACGTGTACAAGGGCACCGAGTTCCGGGTGCCCGGCCCCGGCAAGGCGGAACTGGTGTTCACCGGCGCCGACGGCGCCGAGATGCGCCAGACGGTGTACGACTTCGAGTGCCCGGGCGTTTTGCAGGCCCAGTACAACAAGGACACCAGCATCTCGAGTTTTGCCCGCAGCTGCTTCAACTACGCCCTTTCCACCAAGCAGGACCTGTGGTTCGCCACCAAGGACACCATCAGCAAAAAATACGACCACACCTTCAAGGACATCTTTGCCGAAATCTACGAGGCGGAGTATAAAGAGAAGTTCGAGGCGGCCGGCATCGAATACTTCTACACCCTCATCGACGACGCGGTGGCCCGGGTCATCCGCAGCGAGGGCGGCTTTATCTGGGCCTGCAAGAACTACGACGGCGACGTGATGAGCGACATGGTCTCCACCGCCTTCGGCAGCCTTGCCATGATGACCAGCGTGCTGGTGAGCCCCGACGGCTGCTACGAGTACGAGGCCGCCCACGGCACCGTCACCCGCCACTACTACCGCTACCTGAAGGGCGAGGTGACCAGCACCAACCCCATGGCCACCATCTTTGCCTGGACCGGCGCGCTGGCAAAGCGCGGCGAGCTGGACGGCATCCCCGCCCTCTCGGACTTCGCCAAAAAGCTGGAGGCCGCCTGCATTGACACGCTGGAGAGCGGCGTGATGACCAAAGACCTGTGCGGCCTGGCGGAGGGCATCACCCCCACGGCGGTGTCCAGCGAGGAGTTCATCAAAGCCATCCGCAAGGACCTGGAGGCGAAGCTGGGCGCCTGAGCGCCCCTGACGGGGCCGGCGCGTCCTCTTTGCCTTCGCCCGCCGGGCGGCATCCGCCCCACGGGCCGCGGCGTCCGTCTTTCCCGGCGAGCGGGCTGGTGCGCGCTTTCTTTCGCCCTGCCTTTTCGGCGGGCTGCGCTTGAAGCCGCCTTTTCCGGCCCTTGTGGCGCGGCCGTCGAAGCGCCGCACGCCGCCGCACACGTTGGAAACAGCCGGTGGCCAAAGACACAGGTCGGCCCGTCGCCGCCCTTCACCGCCCGCACTTGCGGCGGGCGGCATCCCGGCACGATACAATACAGCAACAGAACGGCCCCGCGGGAATTTCCCGCGGGGCCGCCTTTGTTTCTCTGCCGCTTTTTTCAATGGCTCACTCCTGCATCTTCCGCCGCCGGGCCAGCCGGTGTCGCCGCAGCGCCAGGGGCAGCGCCCCCAGGCAGATGGCAGCGCCCAGCACAAGGTTGATCAGGGAGTAGGGGGCGCTGGCACCCAGAAACAGGTTTATGCCTCCCAGCAGATAGCACAGGGTGAGCACCCGGTCCATGTGGCGGAGAATGGAGTCGGTGTCGCTGAAAAGTTCAAAGGGGGTGCCGTCGTTCTCCCGCCGCAGGTAGACCCAGCGGAACAGCCGGCCCACCACCTGAATGCCCGTGTCCTCCAGAAAGGCCAGATAGTCCGGGTCGTTTTTTTGCAGCATCTCCAGCTGGTACTGCCAGCGGCCCGGTTCGCCCGGCTCGAACTCATAACGGCACCAGCCCACCCGGCGCAGCTGCCAGCCCTGACGGCTCATCTCATTGAGCCAGGCGGCCTCTTTCTCCCAGTCCCACAAAAGAAACACTTTGTGAACCACTTTGTTCATGCCTGCTCCTCCTTTGCCACGGCCCGGCCGTTTTTTACCAGCTCCTCCAGCCGGGCCAGCTCCGCCTGCGCCGCCGCCTTGCCCGCAGCGGTGATGCGATACTCCTTTTTTCGGCTGCCCGCCTCCACCGGCAGCGCCTCGATCCAGCCCTTTTCCAGCAGGGTGTTCAGCGCGCCGTACAGCGTGCCCGCTGCCAGCCGCACCCGCCCGCCGGAAAATTCCTGCACCTTCTGCATGATGCCGTAACCATGCAGCGGCTGGTATAAAGCAAGAAGAATGTAGAAAAACGCCTCGGTCAGGGCAATGCTCTCCGCCATGGCCGCACCTCCTTTTGCGTCGTGGAACGATATATCGATTGACGATATAATTATATCAGCACCCGATATAGTTGTCAACCATCCCCCACCCAAGAAAAAATGTTCGGGGATAATTATAGCACTCTAAAACAAAGATTGCTAAAATTAACAAAAAATTCATAATTATGAAACACAAAACAGCAAAATCAGGGGTATAGTAATAATTGTCAAGAGGGAAGAGGCCCGGGAGCAAAACCCCGGGGCCCTCCTCACCTGGCCCGGCGGCGCAGCGCCCGCGCAAACACAGCGCCGCCAAACAACAAAATCTTTTCGTGCGCGGAGAATAGGAGTACAGTATGTTTGGTATGATTCCGTTCACCCGTGAGGAAAATAGCCTGTGGAACTATCTGGATAATATGGAGAAGAACCTGTTCACCGGTTTCGGCGACATGAGCCAGTTCCGGTGCGACATTCAGGACAAGGGCGACCATTACCTGATGGAGGCGGAACTGCCCGGCTTCCAGAAGGAGGACATCAGCCTGGACCTGAACGGCGACAACATGGTCATCACCGCCCGCCACAACAGCGAGAAGGAGGAGAAGGGCGAAGGCAACTACCTGCGCCGCGAGCGCAAGTATGGCTCCTACAGCCGCAGCTTCAATGTCAGCGGCATCAACACCGAGGGCATCAAGGCCGCTTACAACAACGGCATCTTGGAAGTCACGCTGCCCAAGCAGGCCGAGAGCGCGCCTGCGACCCGGAGCATCCAGATCGAGGGCTGATCCTTCCACAACACACCATGGCAAGCAAAGGGGCGCCCGGCCAGCCGGCCGGGCGCCCCTTTTTTGTGCTTTATAATATACAAAGTGTATAAAAAGGATTGTTTTCAACAAGAATCGCCCTATTTTCGGGTAAAGAATGGGGTAAACGAAGCGTCGGTTGACCGCAGAGCCTCCAAAGGGTAGGATAGGACCCAAGGAGGCGAAGAGAATGGACACGAAAACGTTGGGGAACTTTATCGCCGTGCGGCGCAGGGAACTGGGCCTGACCCAGGCCCAGCTGGCCGGGCGGCTGCACCTCACCGACAAGGCGGTGAGCCGGTGGGAGCGGGGCGTGGGCCTGCCGGACGCTACTACCCTGGAGCCGCTGGCCGCGGCGCTGGAGGTGAGCCTGGCCGAGCTGGTCACCGCCCGCCGTCAGAAAACGCCGCCTTTGCCGGAGGCGGAGGAAGCGGCGGCTGGGGCGCTGGCGCTGGTCCGGCAGAGCCGCAGCGCCGGGCAGTGGGCGCTGTGGTGGGCGTGCGTGGTCTGCCTGGGGTTGTTTGCCGCCGCGGCGGCCTTTCTTTTGTGGGTGCTGGCGGTGAGCG